>JAFRLM010000012.1 GCA_017431225.1 Erysipelotrichaceae bacterium
GCCGATACCCGCAATCAGGATCACGGAAACAACGAACATGTTGGGGTTCTCGTTCAGATCAACTTTCTGGATCATTTTCAGACCGCTGACAGCAATGAATCCATACAGTGCCATGCAGACACCGCCCATGACGCATTTGGGGATCGTTGCGAGGAACGTTGCAAAGGGTCCGAAGAAGCTGATGATGATCGCGAGGAATGCGGTGCACCAGATCGTGCGGACGGAAGCGTTTCCGGAGATCGCGACACAGGCGATGGACTCACCGTAAGTCGTGTTCGGGCAGCCGCCGAAGATCGCGCCGCAGAAGGATCCGATACCGTCTCCCAGAAGCGTTCTGTCAAGGCCGGGCTCTTTCAGAAGGTCGCGGTTGATGATAGTGGACAGGTTTTTATGGTCAGCAATATGCTCTGCGAACACAACGAACGCAACGGGCGCATAGGCGACCAGAAGGGTCAGGACATAAGATGCGGAAAGATCGCCGAATCCTTTGACTGCGGTCAGGAAAGAAAAATCGGGGACCCAGGTCATCGCTGCAAATTTGCTGAAATCAATGATCTTCAGCGCATCGATACCGGCTGCGTTTCCAATCGCGGTCAGAATCGCAGCAAGCACGTAGCCAACTACGATACCAATGATAAAGGGGATCAGTTTCAGCATTTTCTTGCCGAATACAGAGCAGAACATCGTTACAAACAGAGTAACCAGACCGATGATCAGGCAAATATAGGGATTTGCGGCCTGTACCTCACCTGCCATCACGTTTCCGCTCATCAGATCGCCGACAGCGTTTCCTGCAAGGGAAAGTCCGATGATGGCAACAGTCGGTCCGATGACGACTGCAGGCATCAGTTTATCGATCCAGCCGGTTCCGACCGCCTTTACGATGATCGCAAGAACGACGTAGACAAGACCTGCGAAGAGCGCGCCGAGAATCAGGCCGAGATATCCAGCCGCCGCAGACGCCGCACCGCCGAAGGCAGCAAACATAGAACCGATGAATGCGAAGGAGCTGCCAAGGAAAACCGGGCTCTTTGATCTTGTGAAGAGCAGATAAACGATCGTGCCGACACCTGCACCGAACAGTGCTGCCGTTGCGGACATGCCGTTACCGATGATTGCCGGAACCGCGATCGTCGCAGCCATGATTGCAAGCAGCTGCTGGAAAGCAAAGAGCAGCGTCTTTCCAAAATTCGGCTTGTCTTCAACATTGTAGACGAGTTGCATAATATATCCTCCCGTTTTTGTGGAATGATTGCGGCTGTTTCCAGCCTATTAACACGGCATTGCGCCGGATTAATCTCTCTCAAGAATCGCGACGTTGGTCTCTCCGTCGAATTCTCTGAGTCTCACGGATATGACTTCGTTTTTAGATGTCGGAATGTTTTTCCCGACGAAATCCGGTTTGATCGGAAGCTCCCTATGTCCCCGGTCCACCATGACCGCAAGAGCGATAGAGGCCGGCCGGCCTTTCTGGAAGACCGCTTCGATCGCTGCCCTGCAGGTCCTGCCCGTATAGATCACATCGTCCACCAGCACCACACGCTTATTCGTTACTTCAAAGGGAAACACCGACTCATGGATCTCAGGTTTCTCTTTCACCAGCGTCAGGTCATCACGATAATAGGTGATATCAAGCTCCCCCACCGGGATCGTCACATCCTCGACCTGCTGAATGATCTGACTGATCGTTCTGGCCAGCGGAACACCACGCCTTCTGATCCCAATCAGTACGACATCCTCCACACCGTGATAGCGCTCAATGATCTCGTGACTCATCCGAACCAGGGTCCGCTTCATCGTCTTGTCATCCATGACGACGGACTTCAGGTGCATGCTGCTTCCTCCCATAAAAAAAGCTCTGCGCGCCCGCACAGAGTTCTCTTTACCTTCTGCTCTGTCTTGGGGCCTCTCTGGACTCTCTTAAAGACTTTCCACGGAAAATAATACCATTCCGGCTGCTTTGCGTCAATAGGATTCTCTCTTTTGCACATGGAAATCATCTGCCGCACGTGCTATGATTAAGCATACCTCTCAATGAGAAAAAGGAGTATTTTCATGGATTTCAAAAGCGCACTTGCAGATCTTTTACACGGCTGTGTCCCGGAGCTTTCCGCGGAGGAGTATCAGTCCTTCCTCGAGATCCCGCCGAACCGTGAAATGGGCGATTTCGCATTTCCCTGCTTCAAACTCGCCCGTGTGCTGCGCAAAGCGCCTCCCGCCATTGCAAGCGGTCTTAAGGAACAGATCGAAGCAGGCAGTGTTCCCGGCTGGATCAGCAAGATCGAAGTCGTCGGCGGTTACCTGAATTTCTTTGTGAATAAAGTCTTCTTTGCAAAAAGCGTGCTTGACCGCATTCTTGAGGAGGATAAGGATTACGGCAGGACGGATCTCGGACACGGCAGGACTGTCTGCCTGGATTACTCTTCGATCAATATCGCCAAGCCGTTTCATATCGGTCACCTATCCAGCACCGTGATCGGCAATTCTCTTTACCGTATCTATAATTTCCTGGGATACAAAAGCGTCGGAATCAACCACCTCGGTGACTGGGGAACACAGTTCGGAAAACTTATCGTTGCCTACCGCATGTGGGGAGATAAAGAAGAGATCGAACGGGAAGGTGTGCGCGCGCTTCTGAAGATCTATGTGAAGTTTCACGACGAGGCGGAAAAAAATCCGGAACTTGACGAAGAAGCAAGGCAGTGGTTCGTCCGGATCGAACAGCACGATCCCTATGCAATGGAACTGTTCAACTGGTTCCGGGAGATCACACTCAAAGAAGTCCAGCGTATCTACGAACTGCTTGATGTGCATTTTGACTCCTATGCCGGCGAAAGCTTTTATAACGATAAGCTCGGTTCTGTTATCGATGAACTGCAGGAAAAGGGTCTCCTTCTGGAAAGCCAAGGCGCAAAAGTTGTGGATCTTTCTGATTTTAATATGCCCCCCTGCATGATCCTGAAGGCTGACGGCGCC
>JAFRLM010000013.1 GCA_017431225.1 Erysipelotrichaceae bacterium
AATCCTATTGACGCAAAGCAGCCGGAATGGTATTATTTTCCGTGGAAAGTCTTTAAGAGAGTCCAGAGAGGCCCCAAGACAGAGCAGAAGGTAAAGAGAACTCTGTGCGGGCGCGCGCAGAGCTTTTTTATGGGAGGAAGCCGCATGCACCTGAAGTCCGTCGTCATGGATGACAAGACGATGAAACCGACCCTGGTCCGGATGAGTCACGAGATCATTGAGCGCTATCACGGCGTGGAGGATGTCGTGCTGATCGGGATCAGAAGGCGCGGCGTTCCGCTTGCCAGAACGATCAGCCAGATCATTCAGCAAGTCGAGGATGTGACGATCCCGGTAGGGGAGCTTGACATCACCCATTACCGTGATGACCTGACGCTGGTGAAAGAGAAACCTGAGATCCATGAATCGGTATTCCCCTTTGAAGTAACGAACAAGCGCGTGGTGCTTGTGGACGACGTGATCTATACGGGCAGGACGTGCAGGGCGGCGATCGAAGCAGTTTTCAGGAAAGGCCGGCCGGCCTCTATAGCCCTTGCTGTCATGGTGGACCGGGGGCACAGGGAGCTTCCGATCAAACCGGATTTCGTCGGGAAAAACATCCCGACATCCAAAAACGAAGTCATTTCCGTGAGACTCAGAGAATTCGACGGAGAGACCAACGTCGCGATTCTGGAGAGAGATTAATCCGGCGCAATGCCGTGTTAATAGGCTGGAAACAGCCGCAATCATTTCACAAAAACGGGAGGATATATTATGCAACTCGTCTACAATGTTGAAGACAAGCCGAATTTTGGGAAGACGCTGCTCTTTGCTTTCCAGCAGCTGCTTGCAATCATGGCTGCGACGATCGCGGTTCCGGCGATCATCGGTAACGGCATGTCCGCAACGGCAGCACTGTTCGGTGCAGGTATCGGCACGATCGTTTACCTGCTCTTCACAAGATCCAAGAGCCCGGTTTTCCTTGGCAGCTCCTTCGCATTCATTGGTTCTATGTTTGCTGCCTTCGGCGGTGCGGCATCTGCGGCGGCCGGATATCTCGGCCTGATTCTCGGCGCGCTCTTCGCGGGTCTTGTCTATGTCGTTCTTGCGATCATCGTTAAGGCAGTCGGAACCGGCTGGATCGATAAACTGATGCCTGCAGTCGTCATCGGACCGACTGTTGCCATCATCGGACTTTCCCTTGCAGGAAATGCTGTCGGCGATTTGATGAGCGGCAACGTGATGGCCGGTGAGGCACAGGCTGCAAATCCCTATGTTTGCCTGATCATCGGACTGATTACTCTGTTTGTAACGATGTTCTGCTCTGTATTCGGTAAGAAAATGCTGAAACTGATCCCCTTTATCATTGGTATCGTAGTCGGTTACGTGCTTGCAGCGATTCTGACCGCGATTGGAAACGCGGCAGGTATCGACGCTCTGAAGATCATTGATTTCAGCAAATTTGCAGCTATGACCTGGGTCCCCGATTTCTCTTTCCTGACTGCTGTCAAAGGATTCGGCGATCTGTCCGCATCTTATGTCCTGACCCTTCTGGTCGCCTATGCGCCTGTTGCATTCGTTGTATTCGCAGAGCACATTGCTGACCATAAAAACCTGTCCACCATCATCAACCGTGACCTTCTGAAAGAGCCCGGTCTTGACAGAACACTTCTGGGCGACGGTATCGGATCTTTCTGCGGCGCGATCTTCGGCGGCTGCCCGAACACGACCTACGGTGAGTCCATCGCCTGTGTCGCGATCTCCGGCAACGCTTCCGTCCGCACGATCTGGTGCACCGCGTTCCTTGCGATCATCATCAGCTTCTTCGGACCCTTTGCGACATTCCTTGCTACGATTCCCAAATGCGTCATGGGCGGTGTCTGCATGGCACTGTATGGATTCATTGCTGTCAGCGGTCTGAAAATGATCCAGAAAGTTGATCTGAACGAGAACCCCAACATGTTCGTTGTTTCCGTGATCCTGATTGCGGGTATCGGC
>JAFRLM010000014.1 GCA_017431225.1 Erysipelotrichaceae bacterium
TCAAAGCACCGTCCGTTGTATTTGTCGGACTGGTCGCTCAGCTCGAAGATGAATTTGACAAGCTTATCGGTATGACCGAAGCTGCTGCTGCCAAGACGATCAGAGGTCTGGCAGAACTTATCGACAACACAGAGGAATAAAACGATTCTTCCGAAATATGTCTTTAATAAGAGGGCCTAAACGGCTCTCTTATTAATTGTGTTTTTGCACAATTACTCTTCTTATTTATTAATATGGTTTGTCCGACGTTACATGGTTTTCGATCCTGCAAAAATCTACAATAATTTATAGGAAAACATCTTTTATGTATGTGTCTTTGGAAAGGAGAAACTACTACATGAAAAAGTTTACTACTTTACCGGGAATGCCTACGTATGATCCGAACAATAAGGAACTGTTCAAAACAGTAACCCGTGAGATCAACGGTAAGAAGATCGATGTTATCTTCCGCAAAGGTAACCCGGGAATCTCCTACGAGACAGTTGCCAAACTGCGCGCTGAAGGCAAACCGGTTAGCGATTTCTCGATCTGCCCGGATCTGAATCCGCGTACTTATGTTGCAACTTCCGTAGCACCGCATGTCATCTGCCAGCAGGATATGTCTATGAAACTGCGCGACGGTGTCCGCATCTACTTCGACCTCTATCGTCCGGCTGACACATCCGAACCGCTCCCGCTGATCGTCTGCTGGGGTCCGTTCGGTAAGAGACCGCACGAAGGCCAGGATGGCTGGAAACTGATGGGCGTTCCGCCGCAGACCGTTTCCGAAATGGCGAAGTTCGAAGCTGCTGACCCGGGCTTCTGGTGCCGTCACGGTTACGCTGTCGCGAACGTTGACCCGCGTGGTATCGGCCACTCCGAAGGCGATGCTGTTCTGTGGGGCGAAGAAGATGGTAAAGACGGTTATGACTTCATCGAATGGGCAGCTGCTCAATCCTGGTGTAACAGCCGTGTAACCATGTTCGGTAACTCCGGTGTATGTATGGTCGTCTGGCGTATCGCTGCTCAGGCTCCGCCGCACCTCACATGTATCGCTGCCTGGGAAGGTACAGGTGATATGTACCGTGAATCCCTGACTTACAATGGTATCCCGCGTCCGTTCTTCGAGAACTTCATTACGATGGGCTGCGCATGTGAGACATGGATCGAAGACAACTGCAACATGATCGTTCAGCATCCGTTCGATGATGACTACTGGCGTACAAAATATCCGGATTGGTCCAAGATCCGTATGCCGGCATATGTCTGTGCAGGTCTCTGCCACTTCCATCTGAGAGGCTCCTGTGAAGGTTTCCGTAAGATCCGTTCCCCGAAGAAATGGTTCCGTATGCACCGTGATATGGAATGGCCGGATACTTACAACCCGGAGAACATGCTCGACCTGCTCCGTTTCTGGGATCGTTACATGAAAGACGAGAGAAACGGCTGGGAATTCACACCGAAAGTCAGAGTCGATGTCATGGACGCTTACGATTACGACTACTACCGCAACAAGCCGGAAGACAACTTCCCGATTCCGCGTACCGTTTACAAGAAGCTCTATCTGAATGCTGAAAAGATGGATATGAGCTACGAACCGTTCGAGAATGAATCCGAAGTCGTTTACAACAACTACCTCGAATACAAGAACCTCGACGAAAACTACGATGTCACTGAAGACAGCGGTCTGATCAACTTCGACTACAAGTTCACAGAAGATACAGAACTGATCGGTTACTTCAAGCTGCATCTGAACATCGAATGCCGCGGCTACGACAATATGGATATGTTCTTCCGTATCCTGAAGCTCGGCGTTGACGGACAGTACCTGCCGCTCGACTGCATGAAGTTCAATTTCGTCGGTGCTTGGGGCCAGGGCCGTGGTGCACGTCGTGAACTCGATCCGAAGCTCTCCACTGATTACTGCCCGGTTCAGGCTCATCAGAAAGATGAACCGATGGAGCAGGGTGTTGTTTACCCGGTTGACTACGAAATCCAGCCGACCGCTCGTATCTGGCACAAGGGCGAAACTCTCCGTCTGCAGATCTCTGCTGACTTCAAACTGAACGAATGGTACGAAGACTGCCGTATGAAGTTTATCGTAGACAACGGTGAAAAGGGTGAAGCTAAACACGTCATCCACACCGGCGGACAGTACGATTCCTATCTGCAGATTCCGACCATCCCGCCGAAATACACAGCCGGCGATTACGTCTACAAAGGTTAGTCCATCCCCCTTTCTATTAAAAAACTAGCCTTATAGAATAACAAAAAACCAGAGTTCTTTAAGAGCTCTGGTTTTTTGATGCCTTTGTTGTCAAAGAAAAAGAGCCATCATCCTGCAGGAGGTGATGGCTCTTTGATCGTTATTCTTATTCTCTGGCGCCTGCCGCAAGCGGCTGTTTGTCCGCCAGCATCAGGAAGACAAATCCCAGCAGGAAGAAGATCGAGATACTCGCGACCGCGATATTGATCGTACCGCCTGCGAGCTTTACAGCAGCGATGACTGCGGAGCCCAGGAAGGATGCGCCTTTGGCGAAGATATCGTAGATACCGAAGTACTCACCGGAGTTGGCCGGCGGGATGATCTTCGAGAAGTAACTTCTGGAAAGCGACTGGATCGAACCCTGGAAGCAGCCGACGCCAAATGCCAGGATACCGAAATCAAGCAGGTTCTTCAGTGTAAGCGCGTAGATACATACAAAGAAGTAACCGACGATACAGATCAGGATCAGCGTAACTGTGCGGTATTTCTTGGACAGTCTCGCAAAGACCAGCGAACCGGCGAAGGCGACGACCTGTGTTGCCAGCAGGAAGACGACCTGACCGACTGTCGGAAGACCAAGGTCGGTACCGATATTGATACAGTTATCGATGATCGTGCCGACACCGTCAATATACATAAAGAAGGCAATCAGGAAGAGCAGGACTTTTTTATCCTGTGTGGCGATCCTCTTCAGAGTGCCGAAAATCTTGCCGAATACTCTGGCAACATCGCCTTTATGCGCTTCAACATAGTTCACCTGCTTGTAGTTCTTGATCAGCGGGATCGTGACGATCAGCCACCAGATACCGGTGATCGCGAAGCCAATGATACGGCCGACTTTCGGAGAGAAGAACATCAGGTCTTCACTCAGTCCGCCGGAGAGGATATAAGCGACCATCGCCAGAATGAACGGGATACAGGAACCGATATAGCCCCAGGCATAACCGTAGGAGGAAACTTCATCCATCCGGTCTTCCGTCGTGACGTCATTCAACATCGAGTCATAGAATGTCAGGGATACGGAATAGAAGATCTTGGAGAGGACGAAGATGACGATGAAGACCACCCATGATGTGGCGAAACCGTTCAGGATACATCCGCCGACACCGAGGCCGACAGCGGTCGTGAAGAAGATCTTCTTCATATCCTTATGGTCAGCGATCGCGCCGCAGACCGGCCCCAGCAGGGCAACGACGATCGTGACGATCGAGATTGCGATCGAATAATAGGCAGTGGCTTTATCACCGTTGATCTGTCCCGGTGCTGTGCCGATCGCGAGCTGTTTGAACCAGATCGGGATCAGTGAGCATGCCAGCATCGTAAACGCGGAGTTACCTACATCGTAGAGGACCCAGGCTTTTTCGGTCTTTGTCAAATTCTTAAACAAAACAGTAAACCCCCTTTAATCTTGTGCTTTCGCTTCATAATGCAGTTCTTCTTCGGTGCTCAGAAGCGGTATTTCCTTGTAGTCTTCCTTCGGTCCGAAATTATGACGGAAATAAGGAACGAGTTCGGCCTCATCGTTCAGATAGGCAAACATGTTTTCCGCCAGCGACGGGAAGTGTTCCGCGGCCTTGGCGAAATACTTATCGAGACGCATATTGGAAGTGATGCATCTGCTGTCTGTTTCCTTCGACATCATCAGGTCGATGTAGCTCTGGATCTTCAGAGTCTTCATCCCGGTCGTGAGGAACCAGCGTTTGAAATTGGTGTTGTCCTTGAGAAGATTCAGATAGAAGACCTGATCTTTCGTTGTTTTGAGGATCTCGTTTTCGCCCCAGCGGTCATACAGATGCGCGATCACAGCAGCGTTGAAATTCGTCGGATGCAGCGAAGTGGTCACTTTTGTCTTGATCGGATCATGACCATCTTTAACGAGAAGATGGCGGTCATACTGTGATTCGATCTTGTTGTGGCTCGGTCCCTCTTCCTGGGATTTATGATCGATGTATCCATGGCAGTAGGAATCAAGCGTGAAATGCGCCAGAAAGCCTAACAGATACGCCAGAGATGCCTCTTTATTGGATGCGGAAGCATAATTTTTCTTGAACATTTCCAGATGCTCCCGCATCGGGGTGTTATGCATCCATGTTCCGTAGCGGTTCACATCGTTGGGTTTTAGACAATTATAGTAAAAAAAGATATCCGGCCCGTGAACACCGATGTCATAAAGATCACGGTACCTGTCGACGACTTCCCGGAGGTTTTCCGGCAGCTTCTTCATGGCGACTTCACCAAATCGCCAGTGAGCATAGGTTGTGGGCATTGTAGAATCTCCTTGATGCGGTTTGACGGAATGTTCCGTCTCGTTATCTTTATTATAATAGAAATTTTTCCGCTGTTTGCGCTTTCATTAACAAAATCAAACAAAAAGACCGCTGAAATAAACTCATCCCAAAGTACGAAGATAGGCGAGCACCTTGAACACATCCCCGTCCATAACGCTGTATTCCGCATGAAGAGCACCCGCTATCGCCGGCGAGATCGGCTGATGGATATAGATCCCGGAAAACCCGGCATCGTAAGCGCCCTGCATATCAGCCAGCCAGTCGTTCCCGATCATCACCGTCTCCTCCGGCACGATCCCGCACTCCCGGATCAGGATCTCAAAAAAGCGCGGGGAAGGTTTGCAACATCCCCGGTCGCTGCTCAAAAAGATCCTGTCAAATTCTCCGTCCAGGCCGCTGAGCGCAAGCTCCTTCATCGTAAAACAGCGCTGCGCGTTGCTCAAAAGGAAAAGATGGCATTTCTGTTCGCGAAGGTAGGCAAGGAGCTCTCTTACGCCCGGATATAATCCGAAGCGCAGGAGCGAGGACAAACGGAAGTATTCCGCCGTCTTTTCGATCAGCCCGTCCGTTGGAAGGATATTCTTTTGCCGGTACAGCAAGGAAAACACGCTCCGCAGGTCGATCTCCGGATAAAGCGGATCTGCCGCCTTCCGTTTCTCTTTTTTGACAAGCGAAAGATAGGACCTGTGCAGCTCTTTTGCGGTGTAAACAGCCCCTTCTTTCTTGTAGTATTCAGCGATTTTTTCCCAGAAAAGCGGGTCTTCTTCATCTGTACGGATATCGATGAGCGTTCCGTACAGATCAAAGATGATATTCCTGTATTTCATTCAAACAAATTATATCCAAAGACTTTTGGAAGGTGATACTATGTTTAAGTAAAACGGCGGTGCTTATTATGAAAAAGATCTTGAGAAATATATTCCTGGTATTGTTCGTTCTTCTGCTGGCAGCCTATGCGGGCGGCGTTTTCTTTTTCGGCTCGCATTTCCTGCCGAAAACAGCCATCAACGGAACAGATGTTTCTTTCCTGAACAGTGAAGCAGCCGATACAGCTGTCTCGGCAGTCGACCCCGTTTTAAAGATCACACAGAAAGAAAAGAACGGCAAAGAACCGGTAAACGAGGAGATCCACATCAGCGATCTTGCCGCCGAGCCGCTGGTATACCATACGGAAGATCTGCTTGCAGCGCAGAACCGCTACACCTGGTTCCTCTCTCTTTTTCAGCCGAACGAGCTCGTTTGTAAGCAGATCACCGGAAAAAGCGATCCCAAGAAGATCCAGGATGCCGCGAAAAAACTCTATTGTCTTCAGCAGCAGAACATCATCACGCCTGTCGACGCACATATCGAACTGCAGAACGGCGATCCGGTGATCGTCAAAGAAAATGACGGCTGCCAGATCTCTGAGGAGCAGGTCGTAAAATCGATCTCCGACGCTTTCGACCTTTACCTCAAGGGAGAAGCGGCGGATACAGTCGATCTCAGTGAACTGTACGATAAAGCGAAAGTCCGTGATAACGATCCGGATCTTATCCGTCAGCTTGATGAACTGAAGACTGTCGCAAATAAAAAGATCACGATCGTGATCTCAGAGGATACAAGCGTTGTACTTGAAGGAAAGCAGATGAAAGACCTGCTTCTTCTCGAGAACGGATTCTATGTCGTCAATGAGGATGCGATGGCAGATTATGCCGCATCATTGACTTCCAAGTACAATGTTTCTGACCATGAATATATCGACCGCGGAGCACTGAAAAACAGCCTGCGGGACGCGCTTCTGGCTTCCGCTGACAGCACCGTAAAGGCGAAATGGGTAACCGTGACCAACAAACTCGTTGAAGTCGATATCTCCGAACAGACACTCTGGTACTACGAGAACGGAGAACTGATCTTCTCTTCCCCTGTCGTCACTGGCAACGATAACTTCGGCACCGGCACACCGACCGGAACGTATTATGTCCGCCGTATGAAAAGTCCGAACACATTACGCGGTGCGGATTATGTCGAATATGTCGATTACTGGATCGGCTGGGACAATGACGGCGGTCACATTCTCGGCTTCCATGATGCCTCCTGGCGCAACGGCGAGTTCGGCGGCGATATCTGGCTGACCAATCCCTCGCACGGCTGCGTCAACATGCCGACCGACAAGGCGGCACAGCTCTACAATTCCGTCGAGATCGGTACGGAAGTCTACATCCACGATTAGGGGTCCGTTATTTCTTCCTGAAGTATTTTACGATCCCGAAAACACCGACAAGAACAACAGCAGCGACCGCGATGATCCCGCCACCGGTTACAGCTGTTGTGACCGGGTCCGGTGCGACATCGAAGAATACCGGCAGACGGATCAGATTTAAAAGGAATAATTCCATAATATACCTCCCAGGACCGCAAAGCAGTTGAGCAGTAACGACAACAGCAAAGCGTTCCTTTTTTGTGTAAGACAGTGCTGGTAGATCCAGGCCTCCGCAAGAATGATCAGAGGCTCCAGCAGAAGATAGATAACGAGATTTGTCCGATGAACAGACAGATGCAGATGCAGTACCGCTACAGTAAGTGAAAGCAGCGGATTCGTTACGAGATTCACCAGAAAAACGAGCAGAAGATCCTTGCCGCGCATGCCGAGAAGAACGGCCAGGGCACACTCAAAGACAAGCGTCAGCAGCAAAGGTTTAATAAAGAACATCTCAGGATCTCCCCTTGCAGGCTAAAAGCAGCAAAACCAGCGACAGCAGAGACCCCAGCGTTCCTGCGGGGAACGGAGGCAGTTTGCCGGTAAGACCGGAAAGCACCGGCAGATAGCCGAGAAACAATGCGAATGTCAGGATCCCGAACGCAAGCCCCGGCGCTCCGGGCATTTTCTGAGCAAGCAGGTAAAGTGTCAGTGGCATCGTCATGTTGAAGAAAAACAGGGCCGGGATACCAAAGACAGCGTGGTCACCGATAATATAGAAAACTGCTGCAAGCAGAAGCGAAACAACGACTGTTTTGCGCATTCCGAAGATATGCGACAGAAATCCGCCCGCGCTTTTTCCGCAGGCCAGCGCGAACGTGCTCAATAGGACCAGAAATGTCCCCTGTTTCCAGGAGAAGGATATCGCCATTCCGGCAAAAGAACGGAGCGTCACGACCAGAAAACAAAGCAGGAGCACAGCCGGCAGGCCATTCGTCTCCGCTTTTTGTTCCACAGCTTCTGTACTGAGATCTTTGCGCAGGCAATACAGCAGCAAAAACATGAGCAGCATCAGCGCGGCAGCGGCTCCCCACAAAACACCGAAATACTTTCCTTTCAGCAGCATTCCGACCGCAAGGCCGACCGCTCCCGGGGCAACGAAAACGCCAAGTCCCTGGCCGTCAAAATGCGAATGATCGTCCTCGCGTATCGTCAGTACACCGCCGCCGACATGGAACAGCGCGTTGCCGATCCCCAGGACCGCCGGAGAGAAAAGAGCGCCGGCAGCTGTCAGTAAGATCCCGGAAAGCGTAAACAATAAAGAAGGAACATATTTTTTCTCTGCTCGCTGCGTCAGGCTGTCGAGAAGCATTCCCAGGGGCATCTGCAGGGCGAAAGCACAGAAGTTGTATACAAAGAAGAGATCCGCAAAACGGCCGATAAAACGGCCGTAAAGCGCAAATGCGCACAGGAAATCCACGCCCATGTGTATCAGCGACAATAAGCCGATCGCGGTCTTTCCGGAATACTTCTCTGTCATCCGTTCATCCTCGGTTTCATGATAGCCCCGGCGGAGAGTTCGCGCAATCGGTTTACGGCTGCGGAGAAAACCAACCGATTACCTACTTTTTTTCGCGGATGGTATAATATAGTCAGTATGCCGTTTACAAAGAGATTATCAAGAAGATCACGTCTGGAGAAAAACAAGCGTCATTTCAGTCGCAAAAAAGTCGACTATTACAAGTATGTAAAGGACTTTTATCTGGAAGACGGCCTTGCATATATATCCTGCAATGTAAAAGATTACTATGATATCATTGACTCCCGTTCGGTTGAAGGTTATGAATGGCTGGACGAGAGTTTTGCCTGGTTCATCGAAAGCAACGCTTTCTATATTCCGATCGAATATCCGATCGTCCTGGAGATCTGCGGAAAGAAATTCACACAGGAACAGCAGGATACGATCATCGAAACGATCGGCGACTATTACGAGCTGAAACTCGGCGATAAGCAGATGGATCTCAACCGGAATACCTACCGACTCATAACGATCCTGATATTCTCCATTATCGCCGTCATCGGCGCCATGTTCATCCGCGGACTGCGGGGCGAAACGATGATGTTTGAGCTTTCACTTATCATGGTCTGGTTCTTTGTGTGGGAATTGCCGGATCTTCTGATCTTCGAAAGACAGGAACTCAAGGAAGAAAAAACGTATGCCGCCCAGCTCGCCAGTATCATCGTCAAGTTCAAGGAAGAGTTTGTGGACGAGCCTGTGGATGAAGAAGAAAAGAAAGAGATCTACGAGATCCTCGAACATCAATAACACAAACAAAGACCGCGTCTTTCAGCCGGTCTTTTTTTCATCATAAAGGAGGAATACTTATGAAAGGCATCCAAACAGAAATCAAAAATGTGCGCATCTATCGCAACGGAGCCATTATCCGCAGACAGGGCAAGGCTGAGCTTGAGCGGGGCGATAACCAGCTTCTGATCGCCGGCGCGACCAAAACAGCAGATTTCAATACTGTCCGTCTTTACTTCCCGGCCGGGACACGGATGTCAGATCTGCGTTTCACTTATCCGCAGGACGAAGAAAAAGAATCTGCCGCTGTTCAGGAAGAGATCGAGGAACTGGAAAAGTCGATCGAGACATACGAACTGCAGATCCAGCTCTGGAAAGAAAACGGCGTTTTCACCAGCCGTCACGATCTTGATACACAGCAGATCGAAAACTACATCGGAGAACTGCCGCAGCGTCTGAGCGGACTCCGTAAAAAGATCGCTGATACAAAACACGCGGTCACAAAACTCAGAAAGCGTCTGGATGATCTGTACCGGAAAGAAAATAATCCTCTGCTCTCCGTTAAGGTCTACAGCGAACAGGGAGGAACCTGTGATTTTGAGTATGTTTATCACGAAAGCAATGCCGGCTGGCAGGCAGTCAATGAAGTTCACGCCGATCCCGGTCAGCCTGTCGTTTTAAAATCCCGTGCCCGGATCTCGCAGAATACCGGAGAGGAATGGAAAGATGTCGCCGTTACCCTGCTGAGCGGAAATCCCTCCGCTTACAGCGATCTTCCTGAACTTGGTCCGCTTTACCTCCGTATCCGCGACAACACCAGGTTCACGGCACCGCGAATGATGATAAATGGTGCCGCATCAGCAAAACTCACCAAGATGGAGCTGCTGGAAGACGCGGCGGAAGCAAGCGATGAACTCTGTGAGGCGGACGCGGAAGAAGCAGCGGTCAGCACCGAGGAAACGATGACAGAATACGTGCTCCCGGGAACCAAGACCATCCCCTGCTCGGAGGGAACGATGGCGGATCTGCAGTCTTACAGCCTGCCGTGCGAATACGAGATCGTCGCAGTCCCGAAAATGGATATCCGCGCCTATATGACCGCGAAGATCAAGACCGATGATCTGCCGGTCGGCTTCAACGGCAGAACAGAACTCTATCTGAAGGATGTCTATGCCGGAAGCACCTATCTTGCCCCGGATTCAACGAAACAGGAATTCGTCTTCTCTCTGGGCAGAGAGGAAGCGATCCAGGTCTCCCGGACAGAAAAGAAGAGAAAGACTTCTGTAGCCATGCTGATGAATTCCAAGAATACGGAATACAGTTATGAGCTGAAGATCACCAACGGTAAAGACAGCGAACAGACAGTGATCGTCCGTGACCAGATCCCGGTATCCCAGGATAAAACGATCACAGTCGATCTTCTGGATTGCAGCGGTGCCGAAAAGGACGAAAAGGACGGCATGCTGACATGGAAACTGCAGCTTGCGCCGAAAGAGACCAAAACACTGCTCCTTTCCTACAAGGTCACCTGGCCTAAGGATAAGAGTATTTCGGAGACCAGCTCAGTCGTAAACAAGTTCTGTCCGACATGCGGCGCCCGCGTGTCCGGCAGTTTCTGTACGGAATGCGGTACACCGGTCAACTGAGCGAACAGCTTTCCAACCTGAAATAACAAAAAGCGCCATGGCGCTTTTTGTGTTGAATGAAATGTTTCGGAAGCTTATTTCCTTGTTCTGGCATCAAGGAAATCGTTGATGTCGTCGTTGATGTTGTTGTTCATCAGGATCTCAAGATCCTTACGCAGTTCCTCGGCACTGACCGGGAATCCGCGGTCGATCCAGTCGAGGATCGTTCCGTTGAACGCATATTTATAGAAATGCGTGATGAATATCAGATCATCTTCCTCGATCCGCCGCCCCTTGGCTTCCTGCTTTACATAGTTATAAATGATATGTTCCAGGTTGCGGTCAAATAAGGCGACGACCTGGTCGCGGCCGGTGGAATGAAGAACATTGACCAGCATTTTACGACGCTGCAGAATGCTGTTGAGCAGGACACCGATGCCGTCCTGCCAGCACTCTTCCTTGGCGGCTTTGGTAAAGGAAGTGGAGATATCATTCGTGAAGATCCAGTCGAGCAATGTATAGATATCACTGAAATGATAATAGAAGGTCATCCGGCTGATCCCACAGCCCTGCGAGATATCCGAGATCGTGATCTTCTGAAAAGGCTTCTCTTCGAGAAGCTTCTGAAATGATAAGGAAATAGCCAGCTTTGTTTTATCTGCATTCATAATTTCAAGTTACCGAAATACCTTACATCTGTCAAGGAAAAAGATTGTGTAAAACAAAAGAAAAGAGGTGTTAAGCCTCTTCTTTGTTCGGTGTGTATTTAACGATGATATGACGCTTTTTACCTTCACCCTCGGAGACGGTGGAGATGTTCTTGAATTCACCGAGATACTGATGAATGACCTTGCGTTCGTCATTCGGCATCGGATCAAGATGAGCGTCCATATGCGTGTTCCGTACTTCCTTCGCAACTCTGGCAGCAATGCTCTTGAGCTTGCGGTAACGGTCTTCACGATAGTTGTTGACGTCGACATTGATGCGGATGTGCTTTTTGTACTGGCTGGTGCGGAAATAGGAATTTACCGCGGCCTTGACGACGTTGGAGATCGCTCTCAGCGTCTGACCGTTGCGGCCGATGATGATCGCGTTGTTTTCTGCATCGAGGATGATGTTATAGGTATCTTCCGGCTGCAGGACGATCTCGATGGATACGGCCTGATCAAGATCGGTGAAGTAGGAACCGAGATAATCAAAGATAAAATCCTTAACATCCTGACGGTTGTATGCTTCGATCGTTACGGAATTGCCGATACCCAGGAAGTGTTTTTCCTCTCCGGTCACGGAATATGTCAATTCCTCAACGGTGCAGTCTTTATCTTTGGCAGCTGCATTTAATGCATCTTCCAGTGTTTTTCCAGAATACTCTTTCATATTAGTTCTCTCCCTGCTTCGCAATGATAGAATCGATCAGCACGTTTTTCAGGATCATCGTTAAACTGGAGACCAGATAATAGAGGGACATGGCAGTCGGCCAGTTCAGCATGAGGATACTGATGAAGACGACCATAACGATCATCGAAGTCATCATGTTGTTCTGTCCTTCCGGCTTGCGGTATGTGCGGAAGTGCTTCTCAGCTTCGAGCTTAGCTCTTCTTTCGGACAGCCAGGTCGGAACCCTCATGGAGAGAAGCTGAACCAGGATCATCAGGACGAAGAGTACAGCATAGCCATACTGTCCGGATGCGACACCCGCTCTCGGAGTAACTTCCAGTTTCATGCCGGCGAATGTACCTTCGGCAACAGCGGCAGCTCTCTGAACGGCGTTATACATTGCGATCAGGATCGGGAACTGCAGGAACATGGAGAGAATAGATCCGAACGGATGAACATCGTATTTCTTATAAAGATTGTTCATTTCGTTCTGCATCTTCATCATGGAGTTGCGGTCATCGCGTCCTTCGTATTTCTTCTGGATCCTCTGTAGCTCCGGCTGGATGACCTGCATCTTCTGCGCGCCGATGCTGGATTTCCAGGTAAGCGCCAGGACGATGAGGTTGATAACGACGGTTACGATAACGATGCCTAAACCGACTCCGGTATAGGGAACCATGAAGTTGATGAATTTAGCGAGCGGGAAAATGAAGATCGCCGAGAAGATTCCTTCATCATTTAAAATGGATGAAAAGGTCGTTTCGTTTGTGATCTTCAGAATATTTCCGTTTTCATCCATCGGACGTGCGCAACCACTCAGAAGAAGCAAGGCAGCAACGATTCCGATCAGTAGTAAAATTTTCTTCTTATTCATGTCTTACCTCTAACTATACTTACCTATTCTAACTGTTTTGAGACTCTTTTCCAAGTCTTTCTTATTGTCCGCATAGCTTTTGCGGAGATAGCCGTCTTTTACGACGATGACCAGATCCAGCGGGTATTCATCCAAGTCAATGCATTCCCTTACCTGCATTCGCAGCTGACGCTTGATCTTATTGCGGACGACCGCGTTCCCCCTCTTCTTTGAAACGCTGATCCCGACCCGGGAATGTTCCAGTTTTTTCTTTCTGTAATAGACCAGAAAAGAAAAGTTAGAGAAGCGTTTACGTTCCCCGATGATCTCGCTGAATTCTTCGTTTTTTCGAATCCGGTACTCTTTTTTCATACGAATCCAATTGAAAATAAAAAGTCACTTACCGTGACTTTTTTACGCCGACAAGACCTTTCTGCCCTTTGCGCGACGTCTCGCAAGAACCTTGCGACCGCCAACGGTTTTCATGCGGGCTCTGAAACCAGCAACGTTCTGGTGTTTGCGCTTGCTCGGTTGATACGTTCTTTTCATAATACAGCGCACCTCTTTTTCTATTAACCGATATCCTCATAATTCTAAAAGATGATGATGAATTTTGTCAATAGCCTAGACCCTTAAAACGGATAAATCGGTTCTCCCTTTTAAAAGAGGATATTCAGGAGCGGCGTACCGCCGCCCTGATCTACAGGACCTGGGACAGGAAAGCGGCTGTACGCGGATTCTTGGGATGGTCGAAGACTTCTTCCGGTGTTCCTTCTTCGGCGATCACACCGCCGTCGATATAGATCACCCGGTCGCTGGCCTTCTTCGCGAAGCCCATCTCATGGGTAACGATGATACAGGTCATACCTGATTCCGTCAGGCGTTCGATAACTTCCAGAACGCCTTTTACCATTTCCGGGTCGAGCGCGGAAGTCGGCTCGTCAAACAGCATGACTTCCGGTTCCATCGCCATTGCTCTGACGATCGCCAGACGCTGCTTCTGTCCGCCGGAAAGCTTGCGCGAGTATTCCTTCGCCTTGTCCTCAAGACCTACCGTCTTGAGAAGCTTCATGGCCTGTGCTTCCGCCTCCGCTTTGGGGACTTTCTTTTCCAGGATCGGGGTGATCGTGATATTGTCCAGAACAGTCAGATGCGGGAATACATTGAACTGCTGGAAGACCATGCCGATCTTCTGACGGTGTTTATCAAGGTTCGTATCCTTGGCGGAAAGCTCTTCTCCTTTAAAGAAGACTTTTCCTTTGGTGGGTTCTTCCAGAAGATTCAGGCAGCGCAGAAAGGTGGATTTGCCGCCGCCGGAAGGACCGATGATCGATACGACCTCGCCTTTATAGATCTTTTCATTTATCCCTTTCAGAACTTCGAGCTTGCCGAAATACTTATGCAGATCGACGACCTCGATGATCACTTCTCTTTTATCAGTCACTTACACTCAACCTCTTTTCCATCATGCCTACGAGCTTTGAGAGCACCATGGTGCACAGCAGGTAGATCGCCGCGATGATAAACAGCGGCTGCCAGGTAAGGAATTTGTTGGCCAGCAATGTTCTGGTATACATCAGTTCATACAGCATGAATGTGCCTGCCAGGGAGGTCTCCTTGATCATGGCGATGTACTCGTTGGCCAGCGCCGGCAGGATATTCTTGATCGCCTGCGGCAGGATGATCTTCTGCATGCAGTGTACTGATGTCATGCCCAGACTTCTCGCGGCTTCGGTCTGGCCTTTGTCTACAGCGTTGATACCGCTGCGGAAGATCTCGGAGACATAAGCGCTCGAGTTCAGGATCAGCGAAAGGATGACGCACTGCTCCTTCGCCAGGAAGGACAGTGACTCAAATGCCAGCGGTACAAAGAAATAGGCAATATACATCTGCACCAGAAGCGGTGTGCCTCTTAAAACATTGACATAGACCGAGCAGATGAACCGGATGATCTTGTTTTTGGAAAGCGAACACATCGCTACGAGCGCACCCAGGACGCTTCCGAAGAAGACGGCGATCGCTGCGTATTTAAGCGTTCCCAGAAGACCATTCAGAAACATCGGCCAGTATTGGAGAAATACCTCGATGACTCCCGGACCCATGGATCACTCCTCGCCGTCGATCATTCCGGTCTCATCAAGAGCCTGCTGGTACATTCCGTCGTAGATCGCATTCTCGTTAACGAAGGTCAGGATCTGGTTCATGACGTCGATGATGCTGGTCTCGCCTTTCTTGGCGCCGACAACAGTTCCTTCGTATGCGCCGTACATCGAAAGATCGAATTCAAGCGGGGACTTGGAAAGAGTTCCTCCGGACTGCTCCGCGTACTGTCTTGCCACAGAACAGGAAGTTGCCAGAGCTTCGACTTTTTTCGTGCTCAGGTTCAGGATCGCCTGGTCAAAACCGCTGACGAGTTCGAGAACGGCATTGGGCATCTGGTCTTCCACGTACATCTGATGCAGCGAACCTGCCTGCGCGGCGACCATCTGTCCGTCAAAATCATCAAAGGAATCGTATTTCTCAAGATCTTCTGTTCTGACCATCAGACAATGACAGGAAGAACCGGCGGTGGAACTGTGATATCCGATCGAAAGCTCAAAGTTCTCCGCTCTGTCTTTTTTCCATCCGAAACCGGCCATTGCCAGATCAGCCTTGCCGGTATCGACCGCTGTCAGGACCGCGCCGAAATCCATTGTTTCGATCTGCAGTTCCACACCGAGGATATCGGCAATGTATTTTGCCAGGAAAAGTTCCGAACCGGATAAGGTCTTGCCATCATCCGCAACGTATTCATACGGCGGGTTGTCCGGGGCTGTCGCAACGACGAGAACGCCTTTATCCAGGACATCCTTCAGCACGCCTTCGGCATTGCTGAGATCGATCTCCGGTTTTGCGATCTCCGAAGTGTCGTAATCAAAAGCACTGGTGACAGTGTTCTTGGGAGCGGTGCTGCCACAGCCGGCAAGCATCAGCATCAGTACAGTTAATAAGATTGCAGTCAGTTTGATCTTTTTCATTTTCTTCATCCTCTTTTATATATATATGCGTTATAGACAGATCTCTTTTTCAGCCTTTCCGGCTTTGATCTGTGAGACAGATACTTTGATGCAGGAGTTCTCTTCGGCTTTTACGATCCATTTGAGCTCCTTGCGCGATCTTGCAGAATGGGAATCGACGACTTCACCGTAGAAGACGCGGGTCGCTGCCTGGGAATAGCCTTCCAGGCTTTCGATCTCGGTGATCTCTTTTCCGGAAAGCAGTGCTGCTCCTTCGATCCTAACCTTGACCGGTTCCGCGCATTTCATCTTGAATGCCTTGTTGGTAAGATTCGTTGACAGATACGCGTTATTGCCGATCACACAGCAGATCTCATAGGTGTTATCGTATAGTTTCTTCGCTTCGAGCTTCGTGATCTCGATCTTGGGAAGTGCTTTCGCGAAGCGGATCATGAAGCGGGCGATATTCTCGCAGACTTCACACAACATGTCTCCCGGGGGATTCTGCTGGGTGAATTTATAGTTGTAACCGCCGATCTCGACTTTCCCAAGGACCGGGTGCTCGAATTCAGACCACGGATGCCAGGCTTCCGGACAGTGTTCCTTGATCCATTTCACATAGGCGGAGAAACGGTCGACTTTGATATCCAGTCCGCCGCTGATACGGGCGGTCATATCTTCCGGCATGCCGACCTTATTGGCGAGATCCCACAGCTCCACGGTATAGGCCGGGATGCCCATCGTCTCGTAGCACCAGTCATCCAGCGCTCCGGAAGAATAGTTTTCGGTATCTGCCAGGAAGGCATCGAAGATATTGACTGTCGGATAACCGGTCTCCTGGGTGCCCATGGCGCCGATCTCCTTGAAGAGCTTCATATCTCCGGGATCGGCTTTTGCCTCGCTCATCGTTCCCGGCGGATACAGGATCATGCCTGCTGTTGTATGCATCGCCGCCACGCCGCCGATATTGGGATGTGCCAGGATAAACTGCGCCTGCGCCTTTACTTCGGGGAAGGACAGCGGATATTCACCGGCTCCGGGTTCACGTCCGTCCGGATACCAGCCAAACGGGAAGTTGCGGTTGAAATTCATGCCCCAGTGCATCTTGCGCTGTTTGAGATTGACCTGATCGTCATAGGGCTGGAATTCGCCTTCGGGATAACAGGAATAGAAATCCCCTTCTCTCTCATCCGGCTGACGCGGAAGCAGACGGTCAGGGTCTTTGGGGTCAAGCTTCCAGACACCGTAGGGATCCTTGAAACGCATCATCCGGATCACGCCGTCTTTATCGATATCTTCCGGGCTGATCCCGCCTTCGACTTCCTTCCAGTCACGGTCGGCCGAATACATGAAGGCCGGCGTGCTGAGATACGCTTCAGCACCGTCCGGCGAGATCCTCGGCAGGACATATAGAGCTTCCGTGTCGAGCAGTTTGGTGACATTCGGATCGCTTTCGTAATTCGTTAGCAGATAGTCGATCAGATACATGCACACCATGGAAGCTGTCACTTCCCCGGCATGGATGTTGCCGTCCACATACAGCGCCGGCTTGCTGATATCGCTGCCTGTCTTCTGATTGGTCAGGATGACCGCGAATTCCTCAAGGCCCTTTTCTGTCACGCAGATCGTCTGCACTTCGCACAGGTCCGGGTAACGTCGGGCAAAATGCTCGAGATCTTTTTTGATCTCTTCGTGCAGATAATAATGATCATAAGCGAATGTAGTCTTCATCTTTGCCCTCCTTCTTAAATAAAAAACCGTCTCCCAAAGGAGACGGTGAAATGACCGCGGTACCACTCCGATTGCCGGCTTTGCCGGCCACCTCGATCCCTTAACGCAGGTTCACGGATGTTCCTACTGTTTTCAGAACACCTTCTCCCGAATGCGCTTCACTGTTCTCTGGCATTTACCGGACTTCCACTCTGTTCCGGCTCGCTAGAAAGCAAAGGACAGCTACTCTTTCGTTCGTCGAATTTAACAACAATAAAATAATGTAAAAATTTCTGAAAGTCAATAAATAATTTACAATTTTTTATGTAAATATTTTTCATTTATTCATATTTCGCTGCCTGCCCATATAAAAACCGGCCGATCTTCCGATCCGGCCGGCATTGTTCAGATTTGACTGATCCGTTATTCGCGGATCATTTTCTTCAGTTTCTGGTTGATCACCCGGGAAAGATAGGTGCTTGAGGATCCCAGATCAAGAGAGATCCCTTCACGCGTTTCTGTCAGTCGTCTTGCGCCGATCTCGGAGATCTTGTCGAAATCAACAGCTTCGAGATCTTTAAGACGCAGATTCAGACGGAAAAGTGAGGAACTCGCCCCGATGACATTCTCCTTGCCGCCGACAGCATTGAACAGACTTTCTGTAAATGTGTCTGTTTTTCCGCTCTTCGCTAAGTCAAAGGATAAGTAGCGGTAATAGATCACCGTTGCCGCAAACATGACAAGAGCAGCGACCAGGCCGATCACAAGGATCGCCATGACGGTATCGTAAAGCATTGGATTACGGATGTTGATGATGTAATCCGGGAAAGATCCGGGCAGTGCGACGCGTGTATCTGTACCGCTGAAAGAGAAGCCGAGATAGACTCCGCGGCTGCTCATGAAAGCGAAGACAGCGGCAACGACCAGCAGATAAACCACCAGAAGAAGCGGAGAAGTGAACAGCAGCAGGTATTCCAGCGGTAACGGATTGCCTGCAGCGATCGTAACAGCCGTTGCGCCGATCAGGAACAGGATCTTTCTGCGTCTTTCCGCGATATCGGTGATCGAGAAGAACAGGCCCAGATAGATCGCCGGCAGAATGAAGATATTGATCGCGTAGTACGGTGTGATGAAACGGCCGCAGCCGGCATATGTACCGGAGGCTTCCGTGATATAGGACCAGATATTGACATCGCCGACGATGTTCTGACCGGCAATGCTCTGATAGGTTCCGCCCTGGCTGCCGAACCAGAAAGGCGTGCGGATCAGATTCGGAAGACCGGCCATGGAAAGGGTGCGGTCCAGTATGCCGTAAAGTGCCATATTTGACGGATCATTCAGGTTCGCCGCGATGCGGGTGATCCCGGCAGACAGGAATGAATATAACATCGGGTACATGCAGGCAGTGGCGAATCCAAGCAGACCGCAGATCAGAATGTTGTAGATCGCGGCAACGGTATCCTTATTCAGAAGTCCGAACAGACTGTAGCTTGAGCGGTTGCGCGAACGGATATAGCTGTATCGTGTTGCCAGTCCGACGATAAAGGCGCCAAACAGACCTGTATCCAGCGGATAACGGACCCCGGTCGTTGAGATCGGAAGCGAAGTCGCATCAAAACTGATACCGAAGAGCGTTGTGAAGCACTGCGCCGGATACGGATCAGTGGAGAAGACCATGGTCACAGACTGATAGATAAGATAGCCGATCAGACCGATCGCGATCGGAACACCGCTGTTTGCCCGTTTTGCGCAGAGATTGCTCAAAAAGAAGAGCGGCAGCAGGCGGATGATCACCTCGCCGCATTTAAGCGAAAGCTCCGCGATGATCAGAAGATAGGTGTTGCTGAATGTGTAAAAAATATTGACACTGTCGTTTTGAATAAGAAAGCCGAAGGCCATCATAACAAAGCCGATACAGGCGATCCGGATCGGCAATTGACAGTTTTCATAAAGGATATTCCATTTCTTCATACTAACCTTAAGTATATAATGAATGGTTTTTAAATGCCATATTCAGCGAAGCAGCTTCATGGCTTTCGCAGCCTGGGAATGCTGCAGATTCCGCGGTATCCGGTACAGTTTTCCGTCCTTGATAAGATTTGCGCCGGTCTGGTGAAAATGAAACGGCACACCGGCATCTTTGCACTGTTTCGCGATCCTGCGGACCCATTCAAAATCCAGAGGACGGGCATTCTCGCCGCTCTCCCCTCCCAGCGAAACGGCGTCCAGCTGTCCGATATACGGCGTCAGATCCATTTCCTCCAGCATCGGTTCAAGAATGATCTCCTTGCGATAGAGATCAAGAGGGAGATACAGTTTCATTCTCTCCTGCAGCCGTTTCTGATTCTCACAGGTGCAGCAGACCGTCAGATTCGGATACTCCCGGACATCGATCAGCGGGATCCTTTCCGGTCTTTTGGTGATGCAGTAAAAGCGGCAGTCACTTCGTTCTTTGATAAATCCGAGCACTTCCTTCCGCCATTCATCCGCTTCCTCGATAAAGAAATCGCTCGAAAAGCACATCATGAAAAGCGTTCCCGAAGGATACTTATAGCTGCCGTCTCTTTTCCGCTGGACCGGCATGGTAAAGGAAGATGTCTTCGTGACGACATTCGTATCTTTACCGATACTCTGATCACGGCGGTAAACATAGCAGTTCAGGCAGCCCTCGCTTTTTTTATGACATCCGTGCCAGCAGTTGTATATTATTTCCATTCTATTAATAGGATATAATTGTTTTGAGGAAGATAGTTCATGAAAAAGAGGATTCTAAGCATTTTTGCGATCGTTTGTCTGGCAATGTCCTTTACCACGGTACCTGTTAAAGCGGATGTAGGACCAAAGCCCTCTGTGCATATCCGTTTTGAGAACGAACCGGGAGAACCGTATTACGTCACTCTCCTTTCAGATCAGAGCACCTACGGGCCCTGGTCGGCAGGAGGCAGCGATTCATCGATAAAAGATCCGGAGATCAATGCTTTTTTCAATGAATATAAGGATCCGGATGGGTTTTACTATATCGGAAATGCCGCCCAGGTAACGGACGGCAGCTACAGCTGGACCTACTATCCTCCCAAGTGCTTCAAGATCCTTGTCTATTTTCCGCAGAGCGGAAATGTTATCGTCAGCGATGTTCAGGAGCGTTTTGCTTTTGACAGCTATTATACCTGTGACCTGAAAGACGGGACTGTTACGGAAAACCCCTATATCCGGGATAATCTGATCGGTTTTGCCATCCGCCTTGTTCTGACGATCCTCTTAGAGTATCTGATAGCGCTGCTTTTCGGCTTCCGTTCCGGGAAGGCAAGAAAGATCATTCTCATCACCAACCTGCTGACACAGATCCTTCTGAATGCCGTGATGGGCGTTCTGGATTATTCCTCCGGATTGCTGGTCTGGCTCCTTTTCTTCCCGCTGATGGAACTGATCGTCATGCTGATCGAGTCTGTAATATACGCTTTTACACTCAAGGAACAGAAACCGGTCCGCAGAGTCGTTTACGGCATTGTCGCGAACATCGTAAGTGCCATCCTCGGTTTCTTCACCGGTATCCTTATCGGCTGAGTAGCGGTTTTATCCGAACGACATCATTGCCGCGCAAAGCAACTCATGCTATTATTTTGAATGCCTTGTGCTAAAATATTAAAAGTAATAAACGGTCTGAGATCGTTTATACACGGAGAGTTATCGAAGTGGTCATAACGAGAACGACTCGAAATCGTTTTGTCGTCAAAAGCGGCACGTGGGTTCGAATCCCACACTCTCCGCCATCGAGATCTAAAGCCTTTTGCCTAAAGGCTTTTTTGTTTGCTCTTTCATATGCGAAATCTTAGCTTTTTATGCTGTTTTTCTGCGCTTACACATCAATCTGAATCTTGCGTTCATCAAACATTTAGACTTGACTGCACTTCAGGATCGCTCGATCCAATGACGAATGCCTTTATTCAGATGAGCGGTGTATTTTCGGAATTGGAACTGCGCATTATCAGGGAAAGAGTAAGATCAGGGATGGCGAATGCAAAGGCAAAAGGTTCTCTTATTGGAAGACCAAGAACCACCAAGGACATCCCATCATTGTTTTACAAATACTATCCTTCTTTCAATCGAGGAACACTAAACCTCTCAGTACTCGCAAGGATCTGTGGAATCTCAAGAACATCATGTTACAAATACTTAAAAATAGTGGGGAGCTAATAAAACTACGAATTGCCTCTAGTTTTATTGTAACCACGACTAAACGCACTATATGCTTCTATGGTATCCTTTTCAAGTTTGTCTAAAGAATTGTAACCACTTGTGTTAAATGCAATTGTTTTAATTGTGAATTTATCGCCAAATTTATAATCAGCGTATACATCTCCATTTCCATGACCTGTAAAATGGGCATTAACTCTCTGCATTACTTTTTTTGCTTGGCCGACATAGTACATGTTTTTTGTTTCGTTATAAATAATATATACACCAACATAGTCGTCCGCTATTTTTGAACTGTATTTCCCTCTTCCTTTCAGTGTGCTTTTTCTTAAATTGAGAAACTCTTTAGGAGATAATTCAAGAGAATTGTTTGAAAGGTTTTTTATTTTTGTCTTTTTGACAGCTATAACAACAATCCAAATTATTAGGTATAAAACAAAGATTAGAATTAATACATACAGAAAATTGTTGGTGATGAGTGACATTATTTTTTCCATATTCTCCCCCTCTGCTTTTGCTGTTGAATAAAGTATCTACATTTGCATTTGTTGTTTTTCTATAACCACTGCTTCTTCTCTTTTTTCGGTTTAAAAAAATCAAATAGTGCCATTTCTTTCACCCCTTATATAGTTACATTTTACCATTCATAAAAAACACGATAAATAGTTGTTAAAAGTTGTCGTACAGCAAGTATTAACAGCCAAGGACAGCGTTCTACATTGAGCAAGAATGATCTGCATATATCTGCATATATTTGAACAGTTTGATCATGAGAAGATCATGAGAAGATTTTTCTGCAAATCGTAATAGAATCATTCACAAAGTCTCTCAAAAGCGGTTAAAAATCAGCGAAGCTGATTACGTGCTGTTCGAATCCCACACTCTCCGCCATTGAGATCTAAAGCCTTTTGCCTAAAGGCTTTTTTGTTTGCTCTTTCATGTTTTGCCTTCCGCTTTTTGTGTTAATGACATAAAACCGGGATTATTTGCAAAACTTGTACATCTTTTTAAAAATGATAAATTGCATGGTATTATTAGAGGTGTGAATAAGAATTTCAGTATATCAAAATACTGTTATTTTCTTAATAATTTAGACATGAGAGTAAGCTATGCACCGCTTTGGCGTACTATGAAAAAAAGAGGGATTACGACCTATAAGCTGATCAAGGACTACGAGTTCAACGCTAGGACCGTTAACAACTTAAGGCACGATCTCTCGATCACAATGAATACGCTCGGAAAGCTCTGCGAGATCCTGGATTGCACTCCAAACGATGTAGTCGAGTTCTTCAAAGAGTAACATCGGTCCGTTCGGTTTTTCTGCGCGTATTACGAAATGATCGATCGGAATCATAGGAATATGATTTAGTTTCATTTTCTTTTACAACCACTATCAAGCAAATACAATGATGAATGCCCGGATCAGGCATTCATTTTTTTGAGATGTAGAGGATCCCTGTTATACACAGAAAATCGATCACCGCAAAGATCAGATAGACCGGCGAATAAGATCCGAAATAGTCGCTTGCAAAACCGATCAGAAGTGAACCGACAGAAGAAATAAAGATCCCGACTGTATTGATCTGACTGAGTTTTTTCGCATAGGATCCGGCGTACAGTTCACCGACGATCAGCGCACCGGCCATCGACGAGATACTGAAACAGATCCCCAGAAAAGGCGCGCTGATATTCATGAGCTCCGGACGGGATGTCGCGAAGCCCAGACATGCCAGCATCGTCATGGCAAACGCAAGGATCAGCGTTTTCCAGGAACCGATCCGGTCACTCAGCATGCCCAGTATCACTTTCCCGACCGTATTCCCGAGCATTGCGAGCGATGAGATACCGGCAGCCAGAGACAGCGGCAGACCAAGCTGCTCGGTCATCATGGAAAACTGACCGACCAGCGCTACCATGGCGTTTGGTATGCAGGCAAGCACAAATGCGATCAGCAGGATCACGACAGAAGACGTTTTATCTGCATTTGCAGTACCTTTCTCTTCCGCCGCTGATTCACCGTATGCTTTCGTTCCTATTTCTTCCGGACGGTATACCATCAGCATGCTGCCTCCGATCGTGAGAAGCAGTCCGAAGGCACAGACCATTAAAACCGCGTCGCGCCAGCCGTATGTCTCAATAAGCCGTGAGATCAATGGATTGCACATCATCGGGAAGATCCCCAAGGCAGACAGCGCGATCCCCAGTGCAAGTCCCCGCTTTTCCTTGAACCAGTTCGCGATAAACAGCGTGATACCGACGATCGTCACGCCGCCCAGTCCGATACCGGAAACAACTGCCGCCAGATACCACTGACGGATATCACTGAAAAAATACATGGCGCCGAAACTGAGTCCAAGCAGCAGGGAGTATAAGGCCATCGACCGTTTCCCTTCGAGCCGGTCCAGTGTCCGCGCTACAAAAGCAATGCTGAATGCCATAAATACAGTCCGTATGGAAGTATACATCGACATCTGGGCATTCGAGATCCCGAGGTCGGTCTTGATCGGTCCGTAAAACAGTGCTGCCGAATTGTTAAGGATCCCGGCACCGCCAGCCTGGATAAGGATCGCCCCGATCAGGATGATCCACGCGTAATGTAACTTTTTTCCGTTATTTACTTTAAACACATACAAATTATAAAGGTAAATGCCCGTTACGGCACGACCCCTTTTTCGTATTGTGATATAATTTTGAAATTAAAGGAGTTTATGCTTTATGTATAAGGAATGGAAGATCAGGATCCCGGAACTGACCGGGCAGGAAAAACGTAAAGCTTATATTTATATACCGGACAGCTATTATGCCGACCTGTCGCAGCGCTATCCGGTCCTCTATATGTTTGACGGACATAATCTGTTCAATGACGAGGAAGCTTCTTACGGAAAATCCTGGGGTATCCTGAAATACGTCACGGAAAACAATATCCCGGTGATCATTGCCGCGATCGAATGCAATCATCATGAAGAAACGGATGAATGCGGCGGAAGGCTCTCCGAATACTCTCCGTTTGATTTCGATATCCCTGGTTACTGTCTGATCAAAGGACGCGGCAAACAGACGATGGATTACTTCGTCAATGAATTCAAGCCATATATCGATAAGCGTTACCCGACGCTTCCCGAACCGGAATACACTTTCATCGCAGGAAGCTCGATGGGCGGCCTGATGACGCTTTACGCGCTATGTGAATACGGAGACACCTTCTCCCGCGGCGCGGCACTGTCTCCCTCCCTGGAGTTCTCTCCGGTGCAGGTGCGCGATATGCTGACGGATGCCGATCTGCGTGACAAGATTCTCTATATGGACTGCGGCGACGAAGAATTCCGCAATGCTGTCGACAGGAAACGTTACGGTCAGGCGACCTCGCTGCTGATGCGTAAAGGGGTTCTCCTGACAAGCCGGATCGTGCCCAACGGCATTCATTCTGAGGTGTCCTGGGAGAAGCAGCTCCCGATCATCTTCAACACACTGCTCTATGAGCTTTAAGGGGGATAGAAATGGAAACGAATTATTTCGAGCAATATTCAAATGAACTCAACCGCAACATGCCGATCAAAGTCTACGGCCACGCGGGCAGACCGATCCTGTTCATACCCTGTCAGGACGGCCATTTCTACGATTTTGAAAACTTCAAGCTGACAGATACTTTCCACGACTGGATCGAAAGCGGTCAGTGCATGGTCTTCGCGATCGATACGATCGATATCGAGACCTGGAGCGCAAAAGATCAGGATCCGGCATGGCGTATCCATCTCCACGAACAGTGGATCAACTATATCACCCGTGAAGTCGTTCCTTTCATCCGTGAATGGACGAATCAGAAAAACAACTGGGATGGTTATCCGGGCATCATGACCTTCGGCTGCTCAATGGGCGCGACACACGCTCTGAACCTGTATCTGCGCTTCCCCGCTCTGTTCGACCGCTGTCTGGCGCTGAGCGGCGTCTACAACGCATCCTTCTTTATGGGAGACTATATGGACGATCTCGTCTATCAGAACTCGATCACCGATTATATGGCGAACTTCCCGGCAGATCATCCGTTCATCGAAGAATACAACCGTCACAAAGCGGTCGTCTGCGTCGGACGCGGAGCCTGGGAGATGCCGGAAAGCACCGAGTTCCTGGACAGACGTTTCAAAGAACTCGGGATCAATATCTGGGTCGATTACTGGGGCTATGATGTCAATCATGACTGGCCCTGGTGGTATAAGCAGGTACCATACTTCCTGCCCTATTTACTTGGTTAAGAAGGAGTTGAAAGCATATGAAAAACTTTGTCTTTATTTCACCGAACTTTCCGGATAACTACTGGAACTTCTGCCGCCGTTTGAAAGAGAACGGTCTGCGTGTCCTCGGCATCGGCGATTGTCCCTATGACAATCTGACCAACGAGCTCAGAGCTTCGCTTGACGAGTACTACAAAGTTTCCTCTCTGGAAAACTATGACGAGGTCTATCGTGCCGTTGCCTTCTTCATCCACAAATATGGACGGATCGACTGGCTCGAATCCAATAATGAATACTGGCTCGAAAGAGACGCGCTCCTGCGTCAGGACTTCAATATCAGCAGCGGTTTCAGACCGGAGGATATGCCCTGCGTAAAATTCAAATCCAGAATGAAAGAGCGTTATCAGGAAGCCGGTATCGCTGTCGCCAGATATCATCTGGTCGATGATTACGACGCCTGCAAAGCCTTCATCAGGGAAGTCGGCTATCCTGTCATCGTCAAACCGGATAACGGTGTCGGCGCGACCAGGACTTATAAGCTGAAGAACGACGAGGATCTGAAGGAATTCTTTGCGACCAAGGATGATACCCTCTATATCATGGAGGAATTCATCGACGGCACTGTTAATTCCTATGACGCGATCGTCAACAGCGAAGGCGTACCGCTCTTCGAGACCGGCAACGTCACCATCGTCAACCTGATGGAAGTCGTCAACACCAACGGAAACAGTGCTTTCTATATCCGCAACAAGCTTCCGGAAGATATCCGTTCCAAGGGCAGAGCCGCGCTCAAGGCATTCGGAGTCAAAAGTCGTTTCGTACATTTTGAATTCTTCCGTCTGAACAAAGACCAGCACATCGGCAAGAAAAACGATGTCGTCGCGCTGGAAGTCAATATGCGCCCCAGCGGCGGTATTTCCCCGTCCATGATGAACTACGCCAACTCAACGGACGTCTACGAAATCTGGGCGGATATGATCGCGTTCGATAAGACCGATAAGGGAACTGCCGAAAGTCAGTACTGCATCTTCACCGGACGCCGTGACAATCGCAGTTATGTCATGAGCCGCGAAGAAGTCCTGAAAACCTACAAGGATCACATCCGCGAGGAAGGTAGAGTCGATCCGGCGCTGGCGACCGATATGGGCGATTATATGTTCATCGCGTGCTTCAAGACGCTCAAGGCGATGGAGACATTCGCTGCGAAAGTCTTCAAAGAGAAACAGGCATAACAAAAAGCGAGTAAACACTCGCTTTTTCTTTTTACTCAACAATCGTGATCGATTCGATGACCGGCTGCTGCTCCGGTGCGATCGTGCCGTTATCATCGGTCGGCCTTGCGTCCTCGGCGATCTGCAGGACGATATCCATGCCTTCCGTCACTTTGCCGAAAGCCGCATACTGTCCGTCCAGCCACGGCGCTTCGCCGACCATGATGAAGAACTGCGAGGAAGCGGAATCCGGATGATTGGCGCGTGCCATCGAAAGAACACCTTCTGTATGCTTCAGATCATTCTTGAACCCGTTCGCTTCGAATTCACCGGGAATATTCGCGACTTTTCCTTCAGGATCGGCTCCTCCCTGGATCATGAAGCCGTTGATGATCCTGTGAAATGTCTTTCCGTCATAGAAACCGTCTTTGACAAGCGCGACGAAGTTCTCGACGGTTTTCGGAGCGATATCCGGATATACTTCCATGCGGACTGTTCCGTAGTCTTTGACTGTCATTTCCACAGTGATCGGTTCTGCCGGCGCGACCGGTTCTGCAGAGCCTTCCGATTCAGCGGTCGGGGCGGGTACGGTTGTAGTGTTTGAAGTCGGCTTGCTGCAGGAGCACAGTCCCGCAAGAAGCAGTAAAGCGATCAGATATACAGCTGTTTTCTTCATAGTGTTTTAACTCCCTCTGCCTTATTGACAGTTTTACAGAAAGAAAGCGTCCTAAGGACGCTTTCCATTATCCTCAATGGTGGAAACTACAGGACTTGAACCTGCGACATCACCCCTGTGAAGGGCGCGCTCTCCCAACTGAGCTAAGCTTCCGCATAGCCTAATTATAGGCTATTTTATTTTTTAAAGATAAAGAATTTCGAGAAGACGTAGTTTGCCAGAACGACCAGCACATTGGAGATCACTTTTACGACCAGGTCGTTGATATGCAGAAGCTGAATGCCGGCATACATCACTGCCATATCCAGGCCGAGAGTCACGACTCTCGCGGACACAAAGGAGAGGATCTCCCGGGTCAGCGTCTTCAGATCGCTGCTCTTGGATTCGAAGACCCAGATCTTATTGGTGATATAGGCAAAGAAGACAGCCAGAGCCCAGGCCAGGAAATTGGCCACATATTCATTGGCATGGAAGACTCTGGTGCAGAGACCGTAGACTGCGATATTGACGACGGTCGTGAAACCGCCGAACAGAAGATACAGGATCTGTTCTTTATAGCGGAGGAATAATTCTTTCAAATCTTTCATTTACAGTTTCAGTATCAGTGTGGCGATCGTGAAGTAGACTATCAGGGACAGCGCGTCGACGATCGTTGTCAGCATCGGGGAAGCCATGATGGCCGGGTCAAGTTTCAGTGCCTTGGCCAGGATCGGCAGGAAGCAGCCAAGGGATTTCGCGACACAGATCGTAAAGAAGATCGTCAGCGCGAGAACGAGCGCAAGCAGCGGATTCTTGTACTGGATCCAGATACGGAGACCGTTGACGACAGCCAGGACGACACCGACGATCAGAGCGATACGAATCTCCTTGAACCAGACTTTCAGAACATCCTTTGTTTCAATCTCATCGGTCGCAAGACCACGGATGATCATCGTGGAAGCCTGGGAGCCGCTGTTACCGCCGGTATCCATGATCATCGGGATAAAGGAAACGAGGATCGGCATGACTGCGAAGGACTCTTCGTATTTTGTCAGGATCGTACCGGTGAAGATCGCCGACAGCATCAGGACAAGCAGCCAGACGATACGGTTCTTGGCGTGCTGGAAAACAGAGGTCTTAAAGTAGGAATCTTCGGAAGGAATGACACCGGCCATGATCTCGAAGTCTTCTTCGTGCTCTTCGATTGCGACATCCATCGCGTCATCGATGGTGATGATACCGACCAGACGGTCTTCGTTATCGACGACCGGCATGATCTGGTAATCGTATTTGTCGAACATCTTGGCGACTTCTTCCTTATCGGTCGTCGTCGGGATGGTGATGACATTGTCTTCCATGACCTCAGAGATCTTATCGGTCATCTTCGCCAGCAACAGATCACGGACGGAGACAACGCCGACCAGTTTGCGGGATAGGTCAAGGACGTACAGGGTATTGATCGTTTCTGCTTCGTTTCCGCGTTCACGGATACGGTCGAACGCCTGACGGACAGTCATATCCTCCTTGAGGGAGATATATTCCGGGTTCATTAAGGATCCGGCAGAATCTTCCGGGTACTTCAGGATTTCATTGATATATTTCCGGTTTGTAGCATCGGTGTTCTTTAATAGACGCTTGACGATATCGCTCGGCATCTCCGAAACAAGGTCAGCCGCATCATCCAGGAACAGGTCATTCATGATTCCGCTCAGTTCCTGATCGGACATCGTGTTGATCAGGTCTTCCTGCATATCCGGTTCCAGACGGGAGAACACTTCCGCGGAATCGTCTTTATTCAGCAAACGGAAAACGATGGCAGCCTGTTCTTTCGTTAATTCATTCAGAACTTCCGAAATATCGCTGTAGTTTTCTTCTTCCAGCAGTTTTTTCAGCTGACTGTAGTCTTTTTTCTCAAGTAATTCAAGAATCTTTTCTTCCATAGCGATTCCCCCCAGCGGTTCTTTCTATTAGGTTCTTTATAATTATACAACGAGAGAATAACCTCTTTGTAAAAAATCCGTATAATAAGGATATGAAATTTAAAGCGCTCGTATTCGACCTTGACGGCACTCTGACCCCGCTGGCCGCCCAGCATTGTTACCCGGAAGTTGCCCCTGTACTGCATCTGGCTAAGGAAAAAGGTCTTCATATTTTCATCGCTACCGGCCGTTCCTCCTTCTTCGTCATGAAGGATCTGCGTGAGGAGACCGGCGTGGAAGCGATCGTCTCCGCAAACGGCATGATCGTCATCGACAAGGACGAAAACACCCTTGCTTTTCATCCGATAAAGAAGGAAACATTCCTGGAATTCGTCCGTGATTCCCGGGAAAAGAATTATTCAGCCGGATTCAAATTCAAGGACCGGATCGTTGTATTCAACGGTTACGAACATTTTTTAGCGAACTATGGTGCCGCGAAAGAAAACCATTATCTGATCATCAACGCGGAGGACTGTGAAGATCCGTCCGTCTACGGCGACTGCGTCGATATCTTCATGTTCGGCGATCCGGATTACTTCTTCTCGCTGCGTGAACGTTTCCCCGATCTGACGCTCATCCTGGCCCGCAAACAGGCCTGTGAGGCTTATCCCAAAGGCTTTAACAAATTTACCGGCTTGCAGGAACTGCTGAACAGTTACGGCATCCGCGAGGATGAGGTCATCGCTTTCGGCGATTCGGAAAACGATGAGGAGATGCTGAAACGCTGCGGACTCGGAGTCGCCATGGGAAACGGCACGGAAGGCGCGAAAAAAGCGGCGGACTTCGTTACCCTGCCCTGTGACCAGGACGGGATCGGACACGCTCTTCGTCATTTCGGGATCCTTTAAAACAGTTCTTCCGGCGGCGGATCGAATGACCCGAACTTTGGCTATAGCGGACGGAAACAGATCCCGGTAACGGGCGAATACGCGGAAAGAGATATCTACCTCTGGTACAACCCGTGCAAGAAAAGGATCCTCGAACCGATCGTGTCGATCATCCGCGAAAACGCCAAAAATATCACAGCCCAGGATCTGCGCTTTTACAAAAAGAATCGGCCGCATATCCTTCCGTATCTTAAATGATTCCATTCAAAAACCGTTTCCTGCCCATACATCTGTACCGGTGGAAACGGTTTTTTCTTATTTTCCCTGTTTGTAAAGGTTCTTCAGATCTGAAGTACGCTTTGTCTTCTTCAGCTCCTCATAGATCTGCTTGAGCTGCTGCTCATAGCGGTTGTTGTTGAAGGACGGGAAGAGGTCAAGATCCTTTAAAGGATCGGGCAGATACTGGATCTTATGGAAACAGTCATAACGTTCATAACTGTACTTTTCCTCATTCTTCAGCCCGACCGGTGTCAGCCGCAGATATTTCGGGATATCACAGGCATATTCCTCAGCGATCGACTGTGCCTTATGGACCGCATCGACACCGGTGCGCGATTTGGCGGAAAGGCAGAGGTCGATGATATGCACGCCTAAAGGAATGATCGCTTCCGGAAAACCGACTTCTTCCGCTGTCTGACAGGCAGGCAGGGTGCGAGCGCATAACGCGGGATTGGCGAGACCGATATCCTCATAGGCGATGACCAGCAGTCTTCTAACGATGCCTTTGACGTCACCGCTCTGCGCCAGCAATCCGAGATAATAGAGCGCGGCGTTCACATCGGAGCCGCGGATGCTTTTCTGAAGCGCAGATACAAGGTCATAATGACCATCGTCATCTCCAAAAGAACGGTTATTGGCGACTTTCGTATACTGGTCAACGATCGCTTCGGTGATGACTTTATCCTCCGCGTAGAGCGCAGAGATCTCAAGGATATTCAGGGCATAACGGATATCCCCGTTGGCGGTATCGCAGATCCGGCGGATCGCTCCGTCCTCGATCGTATATTCATTGTTTAATCCTTCCGGTGCTTTCATCGCTTTCGCGATCGCCTCCGCCATGTCCTCACGGCTTAACGGCAGCAATTCCAGAAGATGGCAGCGGGAACGGATCGCCGGATTGATCGAATGATAGGGATTGGCGGTGGTAGCGCCAAGCAGGATGATCGAGCCGTCCTCGATATGGGGCAGCAGCAGATCCTGTTTGTCTTTGTTCAGACGGTGTACCTCGTCACAGATCAGAAGCAGCGAGCCTTCCATCTTCGCCTGGAAGAAGATCGCGTCGAGATCCTTTTTGTTTCCGGTCACGGCATTGAACATCTTATAGGGACGGCCGAGCTCCTGGGCAATGACTTTGGACAGCGTCGTTTTCCCGATCCCCGGAGGACCGAAAAAGATCAGCGAGAAGATCGTTTTCTCTTCGATGCAGCGGCGGATGATACCGTGCTCACCGACAAGATGCTTCTGACCGATGATATCTTCCAGCGTTTTCGGACGTAAACGGAATGCAAGCGGTTCTTTCATGATAAATCCATTGTATCACAGCCAATAAGGAAGAAACTTTACGACTTGGCTGTGATAAAATGAGTTTTGGAGGTATACATGAAAACAAAAGAATTACAAAAGCATGCATCATCGATCCGCAAAAAGATCGTAACAATGGTTTATGATGCACAGTCCGGTCATCCGGGTGGCTCTCTGGGTGCGGCTGATATTCTGACAACTCTTTACTTCGAAGAAATGGACATCAACGAAGAAAATCTGAACACGACTGCACGTGACAGATTCGTTCTTTCGAAGGGTCATATTTCCCCGGCTCTATATGCCGTGCTGGATGAAAAAGGACTGCTGAAGGAAGACCTCAAGACCTTCCGTCAGATCAATTCCAATCTGCAGGGTCATCCGAATATGAACGAAGTCCCCGGCGTCGATATGTCCACCGGTTCTCTGGGACAGGGCGTATCCACCGCTGTCGGTATGGCGATCGCCAACAAGCTCGACAAAGTTCCCTACCGCGTCTACGCACTTGTCGGTGACGGCGAGAGTGAAGAAGGTATCGTCTGGGAAGCAATGATGGCCGCTGCCCATTACAACCTTGATAATTTCTGTGTGATCTTCGACCAGAACGGTCTGCAGATCGACGGTAATGTCCAGGATGTCATCGGACCGCTTCCGTTAAAGGAAAAAGCGGAAGCATTCGGACTCCATACGGTCGAATGCAACGGCAACGATTTCACCGAACTGAAGGCTGCTTTCAAAGAAGCGAAAAAGACCAAAGGAAAACCGACCGCGATCATCGCGCATACCGTCAAGGGTAAAGGCGTTTCCTTCATGGAAAACAACTATGCATGGCATGGCAGCGCACCGAACGCCGAGCAGTATGAGCAGGCTATGAAAGATCTGGAGGAAGCATAATGGCACAGGAGACTAGAAACGCGTATGGCCAGGAACTGGCCAAACTGATCACGGAAAGAGAAGACATCGTCGTTCTCGACGCCGACCTGACAAAATCCACAAAGACTGTCGAAGCCAAGAAAGCCTGCCCGGAACGTCATTTCAACGCCGGTATCGCGGAAGCGAACATGATGGGTATGGCTGCCGGTCTCGCCGCTTCCGGCAAGACAGTATTCGCCAGCAGCTTCGCTGTATTTGCTGCAGGCAGAGCCTTCGAGATCATCCGTAACTCGATCTGCTACCCGAACCTCAACGTTAAAGTCTGCGCGACCCACGCCGGCCTGTCCGTTGGTGAGGATGGTGCTTCCCACCAGTCGATCGAAGACGTATCCCTGATGCGCACACTGCCGAATATGCATGTATTCGTACCGTGCGACCAGTATGAGACAAAGGCTGTCATCGACTATGTCGCTGACATCAAGGGTCCGTGCTATGTCCGTCTGGGCAGAGGCAAGGTCGAAGACGTCTTTACCGAAAAGACAAAATTTGATTTCACTAAAGTCAAGGTCCTGAAGAAAGGTACCGATGTCGTACTCTTCGCGATGGGTCTGATGGTCCAGGAAGCTCTGAAAGCCGCGGAAGAACTGGAAGCTGCCGGTATCTCCACGAGCGTCATCAACGTATCCTGCCTGAAGCCGATCGACAGGAAAGGCATCGTAAAAGCCTTAAAGGGTCATAAACAGGCTTACACATGCGAAGAACACAGCATCATCGGTGGTCTGTTCTCCGCAGTCGCTGAGATCGCTGTCCAGGAAGCAGCTACTCCGGTCTATCCGATCGGTGTTGAAGATACTTTCGGCGAAAGCGGCAAGGCAAAGGATGTCCTGAAGAAATACGGTATGACTGCAGAGAATATCGTAAAAGTCGTTAAAGCAAAGAATAAGAAAAAATAAATCATAACGAAAAGCTCTGCCGATCTGTTGATCTGACAGAGCTTTTTTATTTTGTGAGCAGGACTGTATGGCGCAGTCCTTTTATTATTTATCCAGACCGTATAAGGCGCGGTATTTCTTCTTCAGGTAGTCAATATAGTAGTGCGGGTCAAATTCCTCGCCAGTCGCCTTTATGACCGCCTCCTTGAAGGTGTAGCGGGCACCGTACTGCTGGAAGTGCTCCTTCAGCCAGCCGGTGATGCAGTGGAATTCCCCCTTCTCCAGAGCTTCATCGATATCCACGTCTTTCTCCATGGCCGCAAGCAGCTGGGCGCCGATCGCGGAACCGAGGGCATAGGTCGGGAAGTAGCCGAAGCTGGCGCCGGACCAGTGAACATCCTGCAGGATGCCGACACCGTCATCCGGTACATCCACCCCGAGATACTCCTTGTACTTTTCATTCCAGAGAACATTGAGATGTTCGAGATCCGCTGTGCCGTTGAAGATGCTCTTTTCAATCTCATAACGGATCAGAATATGCAGAGGATAGGTCAGTTCATCCGCCTGGGTGCGGATCAGAGACGGACGGGAGACGTTGACTGCTTTATAGAACGCGTCGAGGCTGACATTGCCGAGCTGTTCCGGGAAGAGCTCCTGCAGTTTCGGATAAAGTCCCTTCAGGAAAGACTTGCGGCGGCCGATATAATTCTCCAGGAAGCGGCTCTGGCTTTCATGCATGCCGCTGGAGATCATGTGATGCAGTGGAGTGCCTGCATACTCTTCTTTGACCTGATGTTCAAAATAAGCGTGTCCGACTTCGTGTACGATCGAATAGAGCGAGGAGGAGACATCCTTCTCGTCATAAGCGGTCGTGATGCGGACATCGTTTTTGGAGATGCCGTTGGTGAACGGATGCTCGCTGACGCCCATATAGCCCCAGTCCTTACTGAAACCGAGATACTTGCAGATCTCTTCGGCAAACAATGCCTGTTTGTCTTTCGGATAATCGAGATGCAGGAAGGAGTCATCGACCCGGTCCTGATGCTGGGCGATCTCATTGACCAGCGGTGAAAGCTCACTGCGGACAAGATCGAAGAAACGGTCATAGTCAGCGGCGGTCATGCCTTCCTCGTAGTCATCAAGATATACATCATACGGATCCTTTTCCGGATGACGCTTGGCCGCGAAGCTCTTTGAATATTCGATGAGCTTCAGAAGATGTGGTTCGAATTTCGCGTAGTCTTTCTCGTGCTTGGCTTCCTGCCAGTCATCAAAGGAAGCCATGGACTCTTCATCGAAAGCGACGACTTCCTCCTTATCCAGTGCCCGGACGCTGTCAAGGGAGCGCAGCGCCAGCGCGATCTCACGGTTCTTGTCTTCGCCCAGATCCTCTTTTGCTAAAAATTCCAGGACTTCGATCGCTTTCGGGTCTGTCTCGATATCGTAGACTTCTCCGCCGATATAGGCAAGCGCTTTATTGCGGACAGCGCTGCCGGCACGCGGTGCGATCGTTTCCTGGTCATAATAAGCGGTATTCATCAGCAGGGAATAAGCTTCCTTTTTCTCCTGCCAGTTTTTGTAGAAAGTCAGTGCTTCTTCTTTCGTCACGATTCATTCTCCTCTTCGCGTTTCGGCGGGTCAGTATTCGTATGGACGAGCTTGTTCGCCTCAAAAAAGGCGTTTTCGCTCTTGCGCGGATGACCGATCGTACGGCGCAGGAAGCCGATGATCGGATGGAATTTCGGGTTGATCATTCCGGTCAGTTCAATAAAGATCCAGGCGATCACGCAAAGTATAAACAGCATGATCCAGGCGGAAAACGGATGGAAATACATCAGGATCGCATCCAGTCCGAACAGTATGCAGACGACATACAGCAGCAGTACGGTATTACGGTGGGACAGACCGACCTTATACATCAGGACGTGATGCAGATGACTGCGGTCCGCTTCCGAGATACGGTGGCCGGAGGCCTTACGGCGAATGATCGCCAGAGTCGTATCGCTCAGCGGGACAAAGAGGATGATGATCGGGAAACCCAGAGTGATAAATGCGGTAGTCTTGAATCCGAGCAGGGAATAACAGGCGATCGTGAAACCTAAAAACAGCGCTCCGCAGTCGCCCATGAAGATCGTTGCAGGATGGAAATTATAGGGCAGGAACCCGGCGATCGCGCCGGCCAGGATCAGCGTCATGATCGAGATATCGACACGGTTCATGAAATAACTGATGAAGCCGATGACACAGATCATGATCAGCGAGTTGCCGGCAGCCAGACCGTCCAGACCATCCATCAGGTTGATCGCGTTGCTGACACCGACGATCCAGAAGAAAGAAATGATAAAAGACGCGATCGGGTTATCGATCGTTAATGCGCCGAATGTCAGATTCCCCAGCTCGATCCCGCCGAAAAAGATGACATATAAAGCAGCGACGATCTCAAACAGCAGTTTGACGATCGGCCGGAGATCGAACATGTCATCGATAAAACCGCCAATGAATATGATAAGTGATCCGATCATGATCGCGTTCAATGTGGAATCTGCCCGCATGAAAACGGCCATCGTGACGATGTAGGCAAGGAAGATCGCCATGCCGCCGATGCGGACTATATGTCCGTGGTGGACTGTGCGCTTATTTTCCACGGCATAGATCTTCAGAAAAAAGCCGACTCTTTTTGCGACCGGCGTAATGATCAGTGCCAGAAAAAAGGACACCAAAAAATAAGGCAAAGCCCGGAAGAACACGTTCATACTAAAAGGAATTATACCACAACTGGGAGGTTTCGCCTCACTTACGGGCGATCGCTTCGATCTCGACGCGCGCTCCGGCCGGTAATGCGCCTACCTGATAACAGGAGCGGGCCGGATAAGCGGATGTGAAGTACTCTGCGTAGATCTGATTCAGAAGCTGAAAATTTCCGAGATCTGTCAGGAAGACAGTCGTTTTCATGACGTTCTCGAAATCATATCCGGCTTCGACGAGCACAGCCCGCAGATTGTAGAAGACCTGACGGATCTCCTCTTCCAGATCTTCCGGGATCTTTCCGGTATTCTTATCAATACCGAGCTGACCGGAAGTGATCAGCAGACCGTCGTTTTCGATTGCCTGGGAATAAGGGCCGACAGCAGGTGGTACCAGAGGGCTGGCAATGACTTTTTTCATATGGATCTCCTTTCTCAGATCACCGGTTCATAGAAGCTGTACATAACGGCCATAAAGAACTGGCCGATCAGATACGCCATACACATCGCGATCAGGATATACAGAAGCTGCGCTTTCAGCGGATCAGCTTTGCGTTTCAGGAAACGGTTATAATCAAACGCGCCCAGTCCATATAGGCTCAGCGCAAAAGCGATAAAGTAAACGATCACCCGCATCAGGAAACGGTTCATCGGTAACACACTCCTTCCCGGATGCTGAAAAGGATACGTCCGCTGTTATTAACACAGTAGAAAGAAGCCTGACGACCCTTCTGCAGGGTCAGTTCCTCTCTGCCGAAACAGCGGCGGCCGTTGCAACCTAAATACGCGGCGATCTGCCGGTACGGGATCTTTTCCCGGCGCAGAGCTGTGAGCAGAGCTTCCTTCCCGATCCCGGAAAGATCAAAGATCAGACGGTCGGTATGGAAATGACCGCATACGAGTTTCAGCAGATGCAGATTCTCTTCCGCAGGTCTGAAGATCTTATAATTCTCTTCCTGATCGAAAGCCAGATTCAGAAGCTGGCGGTCGCCGATGCCGAATTCTCCGCAGCGGAAAAGCTGCGCGAAGACAACGTCCTCAGCGATCGTTTCTTCTTTTGCGAATGTCTTGTCAGAATCCGTGAAAAGGATCTTTTTCCCGGAATCCCGGATCATCTGCAGAAGCGAAGGTTCCGCTTCCTTTGGATCGATCAGAAAAGCAGAGATGTTTTCTTTTGAAAGATACTCCGGGATCTCTTTCCCGGACAACTTCAAAACGATCCCGCTGCAGGCTGTATGTTTTTCCTTCTGCTCACGGATACGGGCGAGCGAAAAAGGAATGTCGTTTTCAACATAGAGTTCATAGCATCCGATGCCCTGCGCAAACAGGTCTGCTTCCGTCAGATCCGGACGATACGGAAGCAGCGGCGTAAAGTCGGAAGGAAGGATCACGTTCCCACGTACATCCAGGACCGGAAGGTCCCGGTATTCTTCCTTGATCGCGTGTGACTGCGGCTGAAGGTCGATGATCCGGCCATTGCGGACCACCAGCATACCGTCCAGGTATTCCTTCCGCTCGTTGATCACAAGATGCGCGTGGATCAGGATGTAATTCTGCAGTTTCGTCTGTTTCATTGGCGGATGATCCCATATTGTGAAGTGAGCGCAGTAACTTCGCTGCGGATCTCTTCCAGAACGGACTCGTCATCCTTATTACGGAGAGCGCGCAGGATCCATTCAGCGACTTTACGGAACTCTTCCTCGCCGAAACCTCTCGTCGTCATTGCCGCGCTGCCCAGGCGGATACCGCTGGTGATGCCCGGCTTCTGCGGGTCAAAAGGAATCGCGTTCTTATTGCAGGTGATATTGACGGCATCCAGCACTGTTTCCGCTTCCTTACCGGTCACACCGAAATTCGTCAGATCAACTAAAAGCAGATGGTTATCTGTACCTCCGGAAACGATACGCAGTCCCCCTTCTTCGAGAGCCGACGCAAGGACAGCGGCGTTATGTACGACTTGTCCGGCATATTCCTTGAACTCCGGCTGCAGAGCTTCATAGAAACACTGCGCCTTGCCTGCGATCACGTGCATCAAAGGACCGCCCTGCATGCCCGGGAAAAGGGCACGGTCGAGTGCTTTTGCGTATTTCTCCTTGCAGAGGATCAGACCGCCGCGCGGACCGCGCAGGGTCTTATGTGTTGTGCTCGTTACAAAATCCGCGTACGGGACAGGGCTTGGATGTTTTCCGGCCGCGACAAGACCGGCGATATGCGCCATATCCACTGTCAGATACGCGCCGACTTCGTCCGCGATCTCGCGGAATTTCGCAAAATCGATCACCCGCGGATAGGCACTGGCGCCGGCTACGATCATCTGCGGTCTTTCTTCCAAAGCGATGCGGCGGATCTCTTCGTAATCAATGCATTCCGTTTCGGGATCCACTCCATAAGAAACGGACTGATAGATCTTTCCGCTGAAATTCAGTGAATAACCATGAGTAAGATGTCCCCCGGCTTTCAGGTCCATGCCCAGGATCTTGTCTCCGGGATTTAGAACGGACATATAGACCGCCATGTTTGCCTGGGAACCGCTGTGGGGCTGTACATTGGCGTGTTCCGCGCCGAACAGCTCCTTGGCGTACTGGATGGCGAGCTCTTCCACCTTATCGACACAGTAGCAGCCGCCATAGTAGCGTTTCCCCGGGTAACCCTCAGCATATTTATTGGTCAGGATCGAGCCTGTTGCTTCGAGGACAGCCGCACTGACATAGTTCTCGGAAGCGATCAGTTCAATATTCTCTTCCTGTCTTTTTCTTTCTTCTGCAATTGCCGCAAACAGTTTTTCATCCCTCATATCCAGTTCTCCTTCGATCTTTTCCTTCGGGAGCGGTCCTTCCCGCAGGATCTCAACTTTATCACCAATACGGGCGATCGTGCTTGCCTTATCCCCGGCAGCATCTTCTTTGACCAGCCCGTCGATCTTATCTTTAAACACATCATAAACATCCTCCCAGGAAGTCAGTGAGGGCTCACCGGAAAGATTTGCGGAAGTGACTAAAAGCGGCTCTTTGACCGCACGCAGGATCGAAAGCGCCGTCGCATGGTCCGGCATCCGGACCGCGATCGTTTTCTTCCCGTCATTAACAAAAGCCGGTACCCGGTCACTGACATTCAGGATCAGCGTCAGCGGGCCCGGAAAGAAACGCCGGATGACCCTGCGCTCTTTATCGTTCAGAACAGCGGCCTTTTCGATCGTTTCCGCTCTGCCGACCATCATGGGCAGGGATTTGGATGCTTCGCGGCCTTTGATCTCCTTGATCCGCCGGATCGCCTCTTCGTTCCGGTAGATACAGGCCAGGCCATATACGGTATCTGTAGGAAAAGCGATGACTTTTCCCTCTTTGAGTTCTGCGGCGATCGCCTCAGCATCACCTGGTTCGTAAAGCTTACTTAACATAGTTTTATTATACAAGAAAAGACCTTTTCAGGTCTTTCCGTTAAGCGTATTTTCCGATTGCTTCGGTAACCATCGGGAGGATCTGTTTCTTTCGGGAAACGACACCTTCCTGCAGACTGCGTTTTTCCTTCGGCTTGTTCGGGAAGGCTTCCGCAGCCCATTTTCCCTTATCTCCGGATACATAGAATTTGGAACCGTTGTCCATGATACCGGTCAGAGCCAGTACACAGCAGTCGAGTTCTTTCTTGCCGGTGAACTTATCAAGTTCCGCCTGGATCTCATCTTCGCGTCCATCGAACGCGGCGAGCTCCGGAACTATTACCTGGGAAATCATCGTTTTATAAGAATGGATATCGAAGAACTTGATATCGGTGTTGATCAGCTCCTGAATGGACTTGTTTTTGACATTCGCCGAGGCGTTGAACATCTCTCTGCCGAATTCATAGATATCAAGATCCGCAAGGGCCGCCAGGATATTGGCTTCCGTTCTGTCGACCGGGGTCGTTGTCGGGCTCTGGAACATCAGAGTATCCGAGAGAACAGCACCTAAGAGAAGGCCTGCCAGATTTGCCGGAAGCGGGATCTGGTTTTCACGGAAGATCTTGGAAATGATCGTCGCTGTGGAACCGACGATCTCATTACGGAATGTGACCGGCTGGTTCGTCGCGAAGTCATTGATACGGTGATGGTCAAGAACTTCGAGCAGCTGCGCTTTTTCGATCGCGCGAACAGACTGTGAGAATTCGTTATGGTCGACCAGGATGATCTTCTTGTTTTTGTAGTTCATCAAATGGGTATGGGAAACATAACCAACCAGATGATTCTCATCGTCTACAACCGGGAAGGCACGGAAACGGTACTGCTGGATCTTCTTCTTAACATCTTCCGCAAGCTCCTTCTCGTTGAAGGTGATCAGCTTGGTGTTCATGACCAGCTTGACCGGAGGTGCAAAATACAGGTAACGGGAGGTGTTCATCGAACCGTGACCGGAGATGATGATCGGGCAGTGTTTCTTTCTGGCAAGAGCGATGACTTCCTTGTCGATATCCTTCGCCCAGACGATGACCAGCAGGCCGGCGCCTTTCTGGATCAGTTCTTTCTGTGCGTCGGGGTCGTCGCCGCAGATGACGATTCTATCCGTAATATCGTAATTCGCGAGCTTGCTCTGTGTGATCGCGATGATACTGACTTTACCATTGATATGGACTTTCTTGTCGTCATAGATGACTTTGCCGGAGATCGTCTCAGCGATCCCCTTTACACTTGTCTGATGCAGGAGATCGATACCTAACGCAGTATCACCGAGACCTACGTTGACAAGGTCGGATTTCGAGACCATACCCAGAAGATGTTTTTCCTTATCGACGATCCCGATATATGGCTGATCGGTATCCTGCATGAGTTTGAGCGTATCAAAGACTGAGGTTTCCGGACCTGTGCAGAGCGGTCCGTCGATCTTGATCTCATTCAGGCTCTTACGCGCATCCGTAAGAAGCATCGGCTCATCGAAATGAAAACGTTCAAGCAGATATTTCGTTTCGGAATTCAGATCACCCAGACGGCAGGGAACAGCGGGGATACCCTGAGTACGTTTAAAGAAAGAATAGGCAATTGCTGCCGCTGTTGCGTCTGTATCCGGATGTTGATGTCCTGTAATATATACGTGTTCTTCAAGTGCCATATATGTACTCCTTCTTAATTTTAGATTATAACATATTTTGTGTTTTTAGCAGTTAATAATCACAAGCAGACGCTAAAATGCATTTATATATTATAATTAGCGTATGTATATCCGAAAAAGTGAAGTGTCTGATCTGCAGACCATCAAAGAGATCTACCGTGATGCCAAGCTGTTCATGAGGGCACACGGAAACATGAACCAGTGGATCAACGGCTACCCGAGCGATGAACTGATCCTGCAGGATATCGCGGACGGAGACAGCTATCTCTGCCTGGAAGGCGATGAAGCGCAGGCGATCTTTGTCTATAAGCGAGGCATCGATCCGACTTACCTCAAGATCGACGGACAATGGCTGAACGACGAGGAATACGGTGTTATCCACCGGATCGCGTCACGCGGAAAGATCAAAGGCACCGGCACTTTCTGCCTGAATTTCGGCCTGCAGCAGTGCCCGAATCTCCGGATCGATACCCATGCGGACAATCTACCCATGCAAAGTCTTCTGAATAAGGAAGGCTTTACCTATTGCGGGACCATCTATCTCGCAAACGGCGATCCACGTATGGCCTATCATAAAAAAATCTGAAACCAGCTTTATCTCCGTCAGAAATCTATGCCCTCCGGCTGATTGCCATAGGGCATTTTCTTTCCCGTAAAGAAGAAAGATCCGTTGCTCTGACTGAATTCCCCATCAGCCGGAGCAACGGATCTTTTATATTTGAAATTGGTAGAAGAATGTATCAGCCGGCCTTCTGTTTTACATTGATACGGTTGATAGCTCTCTGCAAAGCCACCTGAGCTCTCGCCAAGTCGACATTTTGATCGTTAACCGCTGCGAGTCTCCGCTCAGCTCTTTCTTTCGCCTTGATCGCTCTCTCCAGATCGATCTCACTTTCGTTTTCGATCGCCGGGGTAAGAATCATGCACTGGTTGTTATGGAAGTAGAGAACTCCGCCGCTGATCGCGTAGGATTCTCTTTTTTCCTCTTCCATAGTCATCTTTGACACCGTCAATGACACCACAATCGGCATGTGATTCGGCAAAATACCACGCTGACCGTCAGGTGAGACCACATTCACGATTGACGCTTTTGTCTGCTTATAGAGACCTCTGGGCGTATTAATCGTGACGTCAATCAGCATAGCCTAATTCCTTAGCCTTTTCTTCGACGTCTTCGATCGTACCGCAGTACATGAATGCTGTTTCCGGATAAGCGTCATACTTACCGCTCAAGATCGCCTTGAAGCTTCTGACGGTTTCCTTTAACGGAACATACTTACCGGGTACGCCGTTGAACTGTTCAGCAACGTTGAACGGCTGGGACAGGAAGTTACGAGCTCTTCTGGCTCTTGCGACGACCTGCTTATCTTCATCGGATAATTCTTCCATACCTAAGATGGCGATGATATCCTGAAGTTCCTTATAACGCTGCAGAAGTTCCTGAACACCGCGAGCTACTTCATAGTGTTCTTCACCAACTACCAGCGGGTCAAGGACACGGGAAGAAGAATCAAGCGGGTCAACAGCCGGATAGATACCTAAGGACGCGATGGAACGGTCCAGAACGGTACGAGCATCCAGGTGGGAGAAGGTAGTAGCCGGAGCCGGGTCTGTCAGGTCGTCGGCCGGGACGTAAATCGCCTGGACGGATGTGATAGAACCGTCTGCTGTACTGGTGATTCTTTCCTGCAGCTGGCCCATTTCTGTAGCCAGTGTCGGCTGATAACCAACGGCAGAAGGCATACGGCCTAACAGAGCGGATACTTCGGATCCTGCCTGAGTGAAACGGAAGATGTTATCGATGAAGAGCAGGACGTCCTGATGATCATGATCACGGAAGTATTCTGCCATGGTCAGACCGGCAAGTCCTACACGCATTCTGGCTCCCGGAGGTTCGTTCATCTGGCCGTAGACCAGGATCGTTTTATCCAGGACACCGGAATCCTTCATTTCGTGGTACATATCGTTACCTTCACGGGTTCTTTCACCAACGCCCGCGATAACAGACTGACCACCATGTTCCTTAGCGATATTGTGAATTAATTCCTGCATTAAGACGGTTTTGCCGACACCGGCACCACCGAACAAACCGATCTTACCACCTCTTGCATAAGGGCAGAGTAAGTCGATAACCTTAATACCTGTTTCTAAAATTTCTGAAGCCGTCGTTTGATCCGCAAAAGTTGGAGCCGCCCGGTGGATAGGATTACGCGGAATCGCTTTATCCACTTCTCCTAAACCGTCAATCGGTTCACCTAAGACATTGAACATTCTTCCCAGAATCTCTTTGCCTACAGGAACGGAGATAGCTGCACCGGTATCGACACAACGACTATTACGGACTAAACCATCCGTAGATGCCATAGAAATGCAACGGACCGTATCATCGCCTGTGTGCTGTGCAACCTCGACGATGATATGACTTCCGTCTTCTTTATAGACCTCGATGGCATTATTCAGGTTAGGGAGTTCGCCGTTTTCAAAACGAATATCAACGACTGGTCCGATAACCTGTATGATTTTACCTTCGTTTTTCATCATCTTTTCCTTTCTATAACGCATTTGCCGTGCCGACGATTTCGGTCAGCTCTTGCGTGATCGCTGCCTGACGGGCTTGGTTAAATTGCAGTACGAGTTTCTCTTCGAGTTCTTCAGCGTTATCTGTCGCCGTTTCCATTGCGAGACGTCTGGAACCCTGTTCTGCAGTCTTCGTTTCAAGTGATAACGAGTAAGCGACGTTATGCACCATTTCTACGATCAGCTGATCAAGGACCTCATTGATGCTCGGGTCGAAGATGATATCGAGAATCTTTTCAGTCTTCTCTTTATCGATCTCGACTTCCTGGTACGGAAGCAGAACATTCATGGAAGGTTCGAAGGTCATTGTGTTTACAAATCTTGTGTAACAAACCTGGATCTTATTGATTTCATCTTTCAAATAGAGATCTAAGGCATCATCGATATATTCACGCATGGTCATATCGTCCATTCCGTCGACGGAGATCGGCGTTTTATTTACGATGTTGTAACCTTCTCTTTTGAAGTGTTGATACCCGTGGGTACCGATGATTAAGAGCGGATCTTCTTTTTTCAGGTTCTGCTTCGCAAACTTGGTGATGTTGGCGTTATAACCGCCGCACAGGCCAAGGTCGGAGCAGAAGAAGATCGTGAAGGCACTGTCACTGTGGTGATCCTTTAAGTACTTAGACTTTAACGGTTGGTCCGCACTGAGAATATCATTGACCATTTCCTGCAGTTTCTGTGAATAGAAGCGGTTGGATTCCATCAGCTTACGCTGCTTGGTCAGCTTCGCATTCGCGATCATCTGCATGGCCTTAGTGATCTTCTTAGTCGATTTTACCGAACGGATACGTGACTTAATGGCCTGCTGACTACCTGCCATTTTACTGTGCTCCGTTTATCATCAGATAATCGTTCAGAGATTCAGTAATACCCGCTTTTAATCCTTCGATCAGAGTGTCATCAAGAGCACCCTTCTCTTCAATTGCGTTCAATAAGTCCGCGTGTTTTGCCTGCATGTCACGATGTAAGGCTTTTTCGAAATCAGAGATATGTTCCACATCGATCTTATCCATGAAGCCGTTTTCAACAGCATAGATGGATACAACCTGTAACGGCATCGTCAGCGGTGAATACTGCGGCTGTTTCAGGATTGCCTGCAAACGGGCACCGTGGTCGATGGTCTTCTGTGTGACCGGATCGAGATCGGAGCCAAACTGCGTAAAGCTTAATAATTCGTTGTACTGAGCCAGTTCAAGCTTTAAGGACTTGGCGACAGCTTTCATAGCCTTTGTCTGAGCGGCAGAACCGACACGGGAAACAGAGAGGCCCGGATCGACTGCCGGACGGTTACCGGCGTTGAACATTTCAGTCTGTAAGAACAGCTGACCATCTGTGATGGAGATAACGTTGGTCGGGATATACGCAGAAATATCACCGGCCTGTGTTTCGATGATCGGGAGAGCGGTAATAGAACCGGCACCCAGTTCATCATTCAGCTTACAGGCTCTTTCAAGTAAACGTGAATGCAGATAGAAAACATCACCCGGATAAGCTTCACGTCCCGGAGGTCTCCTTAACAGCAGTGACATAGCACGGTAAGCTACAGCATGCTTGGAGAGATCATCGTAGACGATCAGGACATCCATGCCGTTTTCCATCCATTCCTCACCGATCGCGCAGCCTGCATACGGAGCAATGTACTGCATCGGAGCGGATTCGGATGCTGTTGCGACAACAACAGTTGTGTATTCCATCGCGCCGCCCTGTTTCAGTTTTTCAACTAACTGAGCAACGGTGGAAGCTTTCTGACCGATAGCAACGTAAATACAGCGTACGTTCTGTCCTCTCTGATTGAGGATCGTATCGATAGCGATCGCTGTCTTACCTGTCTGACGGTCACCGATGATAAGTTCACGCTGTCCCTTACCAATCGGGATCATGGAGTCGATGACCTTTAAACCGGTCATCAAAGGTTGATGTACACTCTTACGAGTCATAACACCAGGAGCAACTCTTTCGATAGGACGATACTTATCACTTGTGATCGGTCCTAATCCGTCGATCGGTTCGCCTAATGCATTAACTACACGGCCAAGCAGTTCTTCACCTACTTTGACTTCAGCGATCTGCTTTGTACGCTTAACGGACTGACCTTCCTTGATGTTCTTGTCACTACCTAAAATAACGATACCGACGGATTCCTCTTCGAGGTTGAGAATCATACCCATGGTTCCGTCTTCGAATTCAACCAGCTCTGAAGCCATAGCCTTATCCAGGCCCTGAGCCAAAGCAATACCGTCACCAACAGTGATTACACGGCCGATATCGTCTGCTTCGATCTTATCTTCGTAATGTTTAATGCGTTCCTTAATAAGAGCGCTAATTTCTTGCGGTTTAAGATCCATTTCCTCACCAGCTTTCTTTCAGTAACTCTTCTCTTAAAGAGTTGACTCTCGCTTTTAAAGAAGAGTCGTATACACGATCGTTAATGTAGATGCGGGTTCCGGCTAATAAAGTCTTGTCGATCTTGTTTGTGATCTCGACTTTTTTGCCGAGTTTCTTGCCGATCGCCTCAGCGATTTCAGCCGTCTCTTTCGCAGTAAGTTCTCTGGCCGATACGACCGTAACTTCCTGGATCTTGAGCTCTTCGTTGCACAGAGAGATGAAGCTCTTCAGGATATCAACGATATAGTGGCTTCTTCCGCTGTCGACCAAAAGAGACATGAAGTTAACAAAGTCTCTATCGGCGCCTTTTAAGACATCTTTTAACAGAGCTTTCTTATCGCTCTTTGCGATAGCCCTAGTCTCTAAAAACTTAATGACATCGCGGTCGACAACGCTCAGCATATCAGCTGCCTGATCTTTTAATTCGGCAACCTTCTTTTCATCTGCCGCAAGCGAAAAGAATGCTTGCGCATAGCGTTCAGCGACCTGATTCATTCTGAATCTCCTTTACGAAAGATTCAATTGCGCGCTGATCCTGAGCGGCCAGTTCTTCTTTACCCATTAATTTGGTGCTGGCAGCCAGGGCAACATCAACAATCTCCTTCTGGAGATCTTTTCTTAGCTCGGCCTTTTCTTTTTCGATCGTGGCATTCGCTTTTTCTAATGTGGCTGACGCCTGACGATTCGCTTCTTCAAGGATACGTTCCTTTTCGTCGCTTGCTTCTTTGCGAGCTACTTCAACGATATCCTTGGCTCTTGCTTTGACCTCTTTAAGCTCTTGCTCGGTCTTAGCTCTGTAGCCTTCCGCTTCTTCCTTCATTTTCTCGGCGTCAGTTAAACGCTTCTGCATCAGATCCTGACGCTTAGCGATCATCTCACGACCGGGAGTCCAAAGAAATTTCGTAGCAAAGAACAATAATACACCGGTGGCGCATAATTGCGTTACGACCGTCAGCCAGTTTGGAAAGAGTTGCTCAGCAACTGCAATATCCATACTGTACTCCTTTCCTTAGACTATTAGTTGAATACGAAGATCAGAATAATAGCGATAAGCAAACCGTAGATAGCACATGTTTCGGAAATAGCATCACCGAGAATCATGATCGTACGAATCTGATTCATAGCCTCAGGATTCTTACCAACAGACTCAACTGCCTGTTTGGCAACACTACCTTCTCCGAATCCGGTTGCAAAGCCGGTGAAGACTGCGATAGCTGCTGCGATTGCGACTAAACCTCTACCAATATCCATATTTTCCTCCTTCTACTCTTCACCTAACTCATTGGCTACTAAAGCCATGGTCAGGGAGATAAATATGTACATCTGGATTAAACCAGAAAATACATCAAAATAAGCGTGCAATACCGGGGCGAGGACAACGCCGACGATATTGAACTGAACAAGCTTGCCGATCAGAAGATTCGACACGATGTTTGTTGCTGTATATACCAATGACATCAGAATGGAACCACTGAGGATGTTACCAAACAGACGCATAGACATGGAAATTAAAGGTGTGAATTTCGAGATGATGTTACCGGCGACCATGAACGGGAACGGTTCGATCAGGCCGTGGAGGTAACCGCCGACACCGGCACTCTTGATGGATGCACGCTGAATGAGGACCCAGGTGATGAACGCCAGAGCGATCGTAACGCTCAGGTTCATTGTCGGTGTGTTGAATCCGAACAGACCGGACAGGTTGGCAACAGCGAGGTACAGGACCAGGGTTCCAATGTACGGACCCATGTTCTTGACGCTCTTGGCGCCCATGACTTCTTTGACCATACCATCGACCCATTCGATCAGGTACAGAGCACCAAAGACCAGTCCTTTCGGTTTTTCATACGGATCGGCTGCCTTGATCTTTTTTCCGGCAACAACGCAAAGAATGCACAGCAAAGCTGTGATGATCAGAATTGATGGTATCTCTTTTTGAATAACAACTGTCATGATTCCTCCCCGCGCGCATAAAGTATTAGCAACATCACTCTGTTCAAAAACATACTGCCGAAGACTGCAAACAGATTAAAGGTCTCCGGAAACAGGGCCGCGATGACCATCGGCAGCGCCAGCAGCACGATCCTCAGGACAAAGCCCAGAGAGACTTTCGAGATTCCGCCGCTTGCTGTTCCCAGAACTGCGTCGACCATTTTGGTCAGGACCAGCAGATACAGGATATAGAACAGTTGGCCAAGCAGAAGCCCGAACGAGATCGTTTTGTCGAAAAAAAGGAAAACGACTGCCGTCAAAGCTATGATCACCGATGATATTTGAGTTGTCTTCACATGTTCCTTGATCACTTTTTCATGGTCTCCCAAATAATTGTCCAGAGAAAGGACATGCAACACGCGAAGGCAATCAGAATACCTGCGGTCATGTTATGAAAAAGCGAACCAAAGTATATACCGGCCACAAACAGTGAGACGATTGTCATCGCACAGCCGATCATCATGATCCCCCTCTTCATGCCTCTAGTGTAATGGAACTGGTTATAAACGTCAACATACTCTTCCTATTTAATATAGGTATGTATTTATTCCTTTTTGGGCATAAATACGAAGTATCTGTACAAATTTGTGCATCTGTTCATTCAATAGCACAAGAAAATTCCATTTATTCCGTTCTCTGGTGAACGACCAGCTGCGAGAAAGGAATGCTGATGCCCTCCCGGTCGAAGCGCTTTTTGATCGCCAGACGAAGCTCTCTGCCAACGTTCAGGAACTCCCTTCCTCTTGTCGGCTGGCGCACCATGATATCGACACTGCTGGAGTTGAAAGCGTTGATCCCGACGATCTCCGCCTCTCCGCAGCAGGTGTCCGGATGCTCTTTCGCGTAGTCCGCGACTGTTTCACGGATGATCTGCAGCAGTCTTTCCGTATCCGCCTCATAGGGTGTCGGGACAGTCAGCACAGCCGAGCTGTTCTTAGCGGAATAGTTCACGACCGTACGGATCTCGCCGTTCGGGATGATCACTCTTTCACCGGTCCGGGTAATGAGGTAAGTGCAACGCATCGCCAGGGACGTAACATCACCCTCATGCTCATTGATCTTGACATAGTCGCCGACCGCATACTGTCTCTCGAACATGATGAACAGTCCGGCAAACATATCACCGATGATGCTCTGCGCTCCCATGGAGATGATGATCGCCCCGATCCCGGCAGCCGCCACCATGTTGAACGCGACAGAACCGAAACCGAGAATATTGATACTGATGCATAGCGCGATGAAATAGATCACATAACGGCTCACACTGCGCAGCAATGTCATCGTTGTGATCAGTTCCTTCGACTTGCTGTCGTCCGATCCTTCCCTTGCTTTCGCGATCACCTTCGCGGTCACCTTGGACAAGCTGTTCAGAAGGATCCGGGCAATAAGAAAGACCAGAACGATGAACAGCAGATTCATCGCCGTTTTTGTCAGATCACCACTGTAATCTTTCAGTATCTCTTCCCAGTTAAAAGTCATCTTATTCTCCACCTGTCTGTTCCGGGATCACCGGATCTTTCGTTATCAGTTTATAGTTTAATAGCACTTTATTTGTCAAAGTTCCGCCAGCATTTTGTCCGGGTCTTCCGCGGCTTTTACCTTGTCGTTAGCCCGGATGATGATCCCGTTTTCATCGATAAGATAAGTTGTCCGGACGACGCCCATCGACACTTTGCCATAGAGTTTTTTCTCTTTCCAGACATCATAGAGCTGAATGACTTCCTTCTCCGGATCCGCCAGGATCGTGATCTTCAGATCCTGTTTTTCCTCAAAACGCTTATGTGAGCTGACCGGATCCTTGCTTACGCCGAGGACGACTGCGCCCTTCTCCGTAAACTGCGGCACCAGCCGGGAATAACCGCATGCCTGTTTGGTGCAGCCGGATGTATTGTCCTTCGGATAAAAATACAGGATGACTTTCTTTCCTCTGTAGTCACTCAGTGAATGCATATCGCCATTCTGGTCCGGCAAACGGAATTCCGGCGCTTTTGTACCTGTTTCAAGCATCTTTCGATCCTCTCTTTCTTCCTTTTAATCATAGCCGAATCCGGCAGTGAAAGAGAACTATTCGGAAACGGTCCTCAAAATGGTATCATTCAGTTGTGAGGAAGACAGTTATGAAAAACACATTCGCAAAAGACAAAAAGGAACTGTATGCGCTCGGTGAGGAGCTCTTTAAGCACCCGGAACTCGGGTATAAGGAATTCACCAACAAAAAGATCCTGACAGAATACTTCGCCAGATACGGCCTGCAGACCGAAGACCTCGGTTTCCGCACCGCCTTCAAGGTATCGGTCGGTTCCGGTTCGCCGCACATCGGACTGGTCGCGGAGCTCGACGCGATCCCGACACTGGGGCATCCCTTCGCGAACAAGGTAGATCACGCTGCCCACAGCTGCGGACATTCGACCCAGTGCGCGATCATGGCGTATGCCCTGGTCAAACTCAAAGATGTCATCAAAAACGGTACCGTGACCTTATTCTTCACGCCCGGTGAGGAATTCACGGATATCGCCTTCCGCAAGGACCTGATCCGCAAACATGAGATCAACTACATCGGCGGCAAGGTCAACATGCTGACGGCAGGCTGCTTCGATGATGTGGATCTGCTCATCCATCTGCACACCATGGGTGAAGGCAGATACCATTTCTCACTGAATACTTCCCTTACCGGATTCGTCTACAAGGAGATCACCTTCCACGGCAAAGCCACCCACGCGGCGATCGCCCCGGATAAAGGCATCAACGCACTGAACGCATTCGTTCTTTTCGATAATGCTGTGCATATGCTGCGCGAGACACTGCGGGAAGAGGATTTTGTCCGTATCCACGGCATACTTGCCGATGGCGGACAGACCGTCAATTCCATCCCGGAAAAGACCGTATACGAATGCTACGTCCGGGCCATGAATAACGAGGCCCTACTCAGCACCGCAGAAAAGGTCGATAATGCCGCCAAGCACTGCGCCAAAGCGCTTGGAGCGACTGCGACCATCAAGACCACGCCCGGCTATCTGCCGATGCATCAGAACCGTCTGATCAATGACATCATCCGTCAGAACATGCTGAAGTACTGCAGTCTTGAAGACATTCACGATAATGAGATCTCAATGGCAGCGGGTGACATCGGCGATCTTTCCCTGTTCAAACCGACCGTCCAGTTCGGTTACTCCGGTTTCAAGGGCAACTGCCACGGTAAGGATCTCTGCATCTGTGATGAGGAAAGAGCTTATCTTGAGCCTTCCGAGATCGTCTACAGCACGGTACAGTATCTTCTGGAACACCCGGAATACGTTGAACGGATCTTAAAAGAATTCAAGCCGGAGATCACGATGGAGGAGTATCTGACTTATCTGAACCGTTAAACGATTCCTTACCATACGAAAGGAGCATGTCAGTGCTCCTTTTTGTTTTATATTGTTTGTTCGGTTCTATTTCTTTTTCTTTTCCTGATTGCGCTTGTCATTGATGATCTTTACATGTTCATCCGTGATCAGGGTAACGCCGTTTTCCTTTGCCCAGGCAACACAGCCGTTCAGGACCGTCTTCAGGAAGGGACGCGGGACTTTGACGAAGTTCTTCAGCGCTTCATCCGTGAATTTGATCTGATCATCAACGCGGTCTGCCGCAAAGCGGATCGAAGCCAGATCGACTTCCTTGGGAGCCGGGATCGGCTCTGCGATCGGTTTTTTGAATCGCGGGAACTGCGTGTACCAGAAGTTCGTGGAATCACGGTAACCGTAATCGACCGGGACCGGCGGGAAATCCTTTTTCGTAACACCGTTGACGATCGCGTCATAGTAACGTTCCTTCATCAGGATCTTATCGATATAAAGAATAAAGTGGGCGCCGTATTTTGATGTCAGCCCGTTGAAGTCGTTGTAGGGACCAGCGTAGCCGTCGTCGATATCCTCCGGCTTAAAGCGCTCCGCGTGTTCCAAATGTCTTGCCCAGGTGCATTCAAATACCTGATAGGCATCACTCAGAACTTCCGGTCGTTCCGGATCCTGAGGATCCGCGATCCCTTTTTCGGTCTTCCATTTGAAATCCTTCATCTTCTCTTTGGATGGGCCGGGATAGCCGAGACGCACCGCTTCCTTAAAGACGGCTCTGTCATCGGTGACGAAATTCAGGGCGCATTTTCCGGTGCGCAGGATATTCAGGCCGGTATTGGAATTGTTGCGGCATTCCAGGATCATCGCGTAGCGGTCCTTGCCGGCGATGTAATACGGAAAACACAGAGAATAGGAGCCGACATTCAGACTGCCGTCTTCGTTAACCGTGGAGATGCAGACGGTCGGCATCGGAAAGAAGGAGGATGTCTGATAGAAGTTATCGACGATCCGCAGATCTTTGAAGGAGCTCATTACCGGTCCTCCTTCAGATAACGGCTGACGACATCCGACATACGGATGACCAGATCCCGCTCATCTGTCAGAAGATCATATACGGCATCCTCGGAAAGCACGCCGCAGCGAAGGTCTTCCGGCAGCTCGCCCTTTTCCCAGGATTCATAGTCCTTCATCCACTGCCTTCCGGAATAGTATCTCTCCAGTTCGCGGATATTCTTCCGGCTGACGGCATAGGCTTCCAGCGCTTTTTCCAAAGCGTCCAGAGCCGCTCTGCCAACGTTAAGATGATCTTCCATTTTTGTGATACGTTCAGTTTGTTTGCTCATGGTTCTCTCCGTTCCTATCTGTATCTGACTGAGGTCACTTCCCAGTCCTCCCGCGAACTCTCGAATCTGCTGTGACAGTGCGGGCAGTGTTTCTCTTTCAGCACATTGAAACTGCCTCCGCAGTTCGGACAGACGACTGCAGAGAAAGCGAATGTGTCTTTTACCTTGAATTCAGCATTATGGCGCATGGTCATCAGGATCCGGTCTTCCCTTACTCTGACTTTGTTTCCCTCATCGTAGAAATCTGTCAGGAAGAGTTCCAGTTCGACTTCCAGATATCCGTCCTTTTCGTTGATCGAGCGGACACCGACCGCGCCTTTCGAAGTGCAGTGGATCAGATCCGCGAAACGCTCATCCAGTTTGCCTCCGGCATACTGCGGCAGTTCCTGCGGATCCCTGCTGAAGACGATCGTGCGGAACAGGGACATCGCCTTTCCGGAGAAGTATTCCACGCTGAAGGTCGGATCATATACCGAAAGCGATTTATTAAGCTTTTTGTCGCTGCCGAGCGCGCCGAGCATCGGCATGGACTTTCCGGCAAGTCTGAACAGTTTTCCGAGCAGAAGGAAACTGTAGAACATATACGCTAAAAAAGCGAAGACCCCGGCGGTCAATGCGCTTAACAGCAGAATGCCCAGGATGCCGAGGAGCCCGTTTTTCAAATATCCGGCGGCTACACAGCTGATCAGTCCGACCACCGCGCCAACGACGGCGCCGATCTTTGGGATCTGCTTCGATTTCTTGTCGATCACTTCCGGTGCCGGGATCGTCTCAGCGGCATAATAGTTAACGACCTTCGGGAACAGATCCTTATAAACGAAATGGGTACGGCAGAACGGACAGCCGCCCTGCAGCAGATCGCTGACTTTTGCGATGTTTCCGCAGTTCGGACAGCCGGCAGCAGTTTCACCGATGCCTTTCTCCCCTTCTGCCGGTTCAATGATCGAAAGGTAGACATTCAGATCCTTTTTGCGTTTATAGAGAGTTTCGCCGTTACGCTGAAATTCCAGCTCTTCCTCAAAACTGCGGTAATGGGTGGAACGGTTGTACGGATTCAAAGAGCCTCCCAGCACCTTGGATGCCTGCATCGGCGGGGTGCCCCGCGGAGTCAATGTACAGTGCGCTTCGATCCGACGCTCTTTCAGGCGTTTTTCCTGCAGGTCAAGCAGGTAGCGGATGTCCTGATCTGCATCAAAAGGCTCGTTTCCATTAGCGAACCATTGTTCCAGCTCCTCGCAGAAGCGGCCGAACAAGTCTTCCCTGTCGGAGCGCCAGCTTTGCAGCGTCGGCGTCAATTCTACATTCTCATCATTCATAAACTCTATTATACCCCTATTTTCTGCAGCAGAAGCACGATCAGGATCGGGACCATAACGGTCGCGGCTGAAAGTCCGGCGAGACCGGTCCCGACACCGGCACCGATCGAAGCGATAATATACCAGAAGATCTCCATGCTGCCATTTTAACCGATATTTTTTAAGATTCAAAAGGTTTATATGTCAGTTCTTTCAACAAGCGGATCGGGTAGATATCCGCGGTTGCCGGGATCTCTGCATCAGAAAAGCCGGAGCGTTCGCTCCGGCTTCCGTTTGATCAGATCGAAGATTATTTGAATCTCGGCTTCTGGGAATAGGTCGTATGCAGATAATGATGGGACAGTTCTCCGCCCGGCTTGCCCAGGTAATCTCTGTAAAGAGCCTGGATCTGGCTGTTTTCATGCGACTTGCGCAGCGGCATGATCTTGTCTTCATCATACAGAGCTTTCGCTCTCTTCTGACGGTAGGCATCCAGTCCTTCTTTGTTTTTGATAACAGAGGAGACGAAGGGCTGACCGCCGCCGTTGATGCATCCGCCCGGGCATCCCATGATCTCGATGAAGTGGTACGGAGAGGTACCGTTACGGATCTGGTCAAGCAGCGGTTTGGCATTTGCCATACCGGAGGTGACCGCGATCTTAACATCGACACCAGCGATATTCAGAGTTGCTTCCTTGACGCCTTCAAGACCACGTACGACTTCGTAGTCGACTTTCGGCAGGTCTTTCTTTTCGAGGACGTCGGCAACTGTACGCAGAGCCGCTTCCATAACACCGCCGGTAGCGCCGAAGATGACGCCGGCACCGGTGTATTCACCGAAGAGATCCTGGTCGAACTGTTCATCCTTCAGGTTGACGAAGTCGATGCCGAAGGCTTTGATCAGGTGTGCGCATTCTCTGGTCGTCAGGACGATATCGACATCGTTGAGGCCGTCCTTTTCGAGCAGTTCCGGTTTGATGATCTCCGCTTTCTTGGCGGAACACGGCATGATCGAAACGTTGACGATCTTCGCCGGATCGATATGGTTGACTTCCGCGAAGTGGCGCTTGATCATCGCGCCGAGCATCATATGCGGGGATTTGCAGGTGCTCAGATGATCGAGGATATCACCGTATTCGAATTCCGCATAGCGGACCCAGCCCGGTGAACAGGAAGTGATCATCGGGAGGACGCCGCCGTTCTGCAGACGATCCATGAATTCGTAGCCTTCCTCCATGATCGTGAGGTCAGCGCCGAAGTTCGTATCGTAGACTCTGTCGAAACCGCACTGTTTGAGAGCGGCTGCCATCTTGCCGGTGACACGGGTTCCGATCGGCAGACCGAATTCTTCGCCTAAAGCCGCGCGGACAGCCGGAGCGGTCTGGACGACAACGAATTTATCCGGATCATTGAGGGCATCGATGACTTTCTGGGTATCTTCCTTGACGGAAAGAGCGGCAGTCGGACAGTTGATGACACACTGGCCGCACTGCATGCAGTTGACTTCCGCGAATGCCTTGCCGTAGATCGGGGCAACGACAGTCTCGAAACCACGCTGTTCATAGCCCAGGATACCTAAGCCCTGGAACTTCTTGCAGGTCTCGACACAGCGTCCGCATAAGACACACTTGGATGCGTCTCTTTCGATCGCGATAACGAAATCATCGATCGTCTTGCGTTTCTTTTCGCCGGAATACGGTACATCGCGGATGCCGAGCTCTTCTGTCAGAGTCTGCAGTTCGCAGTTCTGGTTACGGACACAGGAGAGACAGTCCTTGGAATGGTTGGAAAGGATCAGCTCAACGGTATTTCTTCTGGCATCCAGAACTCTTTTTGTATGTGTGAAGACTTCCTGTCCCTCAGCGACCGGAGTGGTGCAGGCGGACAGAAGGTTTCTGGCACGCTTGACTTCAACAAGGCAGACACGGCAGGCGCCGGACTTGTTGACATCCTTCAGGTAGCAGAGAGTCGGGATATGGATGCCGGCAGCGATCGCTGCATCCAGGATGGTATCACCCTCGTTGGCGGTGACATCAATATTATCGATCTTTAAATGTACTTCTGACATTTTCTCTCTCCTCCTAACCTCTGGAAATCGCGCCGAAACGGCAGTTGCTCATACAGGTGCCGCACTTGATGCACTTGTCGGTATCAATGACGTACGGAACTTTGCCCGGAACGCCGCTGATCGCATTGACCGGACAGTTGCGTGCACACATCGAGCACTTCTTACATTTATCCGGATCGATCTTGTAGGTCAGTAAAGCCTTGCAGACGCCGGCCGGACATTTCTTGTCGACGATATGAGCGATGTATTCATCACGGAAATGTGTCAGTGTGGAAAGGATCGGGTTCGGTGCTGTCTGACCCAGACCGCAGAGCGCTGTATCCTTGATCTCGTAGCAGAGTTTTTCCATCTGATCGAGCATTTCCATCGTGCCTTCACCGTTGCAGATCTTGGTCAGCATCTCAAGCAGTCTCTTGGTGCCGACACGGCACGGTGTACATTTACCGCAGGATTCCTCGACGATGAATTCGAGGTAGAAACGGGCAACGTCGACCATACAGTTATCTTCATCCAGGACGATCATACCGCCGGAACCCATCATCGAGCCGGCTGCGACCAGGTTATCGTAGTCGATCGGTGTATCGAGTTCTTTTTCGGTCAGACAGCCGCCGGACGGACCGCCGGTCTGAACAGCCTTGAATTCCTTATTGTTCGGGCAGCCGCCGCCGATCTCGTAGATGATCTCACGCAGTGTTGTACCCATCGGGATCTCGACTAAGCCGGTATTCTTGATCTTTCCGCCTAAAGCGAAGACCTTTGTACCCTTGGATTTTTCCGTACCGATCGATGCGTACCAGTCGGCACCCTTATTGATGATCTGAGCAACGTTTGCCAGTGTTTCAACGTTGTTGATGCTGGTCGGTTTCTTCCAGACACCGGAAACAGCCGGGAACGGCGGTTTCGGATTCGGCATACCGCGCTTGCCTTCGATCGAAGAGATCAGAGCGGTCTCTTCACCACAGACGAAGGCGCCGGCACCTAAACGCAGCTCGATATCGAAATCAAAGCCGCTGCCGAAGATGTCCTTGCCTAAAAGGCCGTATTCGTGTGCCTGCTTGATCGCGATCTCCAGACGGCCGACAGCGATCGGGTATTCCGCACGGATGTAGATGTAACCCTGATGAGCGCCGACGGCGTAAGCCATGATCGCCATACCTTCGATGATCGCATGCGGGTCACCTTCCAGGATGGAACGGTCCATGAATGCACCCGGGTCGCCTTCATCCGCGTTACAGATGACGTATTTCTCATCGCCCGGCTGATCTTTTTCGAACTGCCATTTCAGTCCGGTCGGGAAGCCGGCACCGCCGCGTCCGCGCAGACCGGATTTCTTCATCTCATCGATGACTTCCTGCGGAGTCATCTGGGTCAGAGCCTTACCTAAAGCCTCATAACCGTCCATAGCGATGTATTCGGTGATATCTTCCGGGTTGATCTTGCCGCAGTTGCGTAAAGCGATACGCTGCTGCTTTTCATAGAACTTGATCTTGTCGATATCGTAGATCTTTTCTTTTGTTTCAAGATCCTCGTCAGTCAGTTCGAGTTCCTTAACGACACGTCCCTTGTAGAGATGCTCGGAAACGATCCTTTCCGCATCTTCCGGCTTGACGTGGCAGTAGAAGACCTTGTCCGGATAAACAGCGACGATCGGGCCTTTCTGGCAGAGACCGAAACAGCCGGTCTTGACGACCTTGACTTCGCTGTCGATATCATATTTCTTCAGCGCGGCGTTGAGGTTTTCAACGATCTGTGCCGAATTGCTGGCGGAACAGCCTGTTCCGGCACAGCATAAGACATTCATACGATACATGCTTATGCCTCCTTCTTAGCGGCTTCTACGGTGTATTCTTCGACGACTTCACCTTTACCGATATGCTGTTCCAGCACTTTTTCCGCTTTTGCGGGGGTCATGTGGACATAGGTCGTGTGCGATCCGTCCTTACCGTAGACCTCGACGATCGGCTCGTATACGCACATACCGATGCAGCCGGTCTGGGTAACGACGCAGTTGTAGTTTTTAGCGGCAGTTTCCTCCACTAGACGATTGAGCACCGGGCGCGCGCCGGCTGCGATACCGCAGGTCGCCATACCGACGACGACACGGTAATCCTTGCCTTCTTCACGCATCTCGACTTTTTTCAGTGCCGCTTCGCGCATTTTCCTCAGTTCTTCCAAACTTTTCATACTCTCAGCCCTCCTCTAAAGCTTCGATATTCTGATTGATATATTCCTTAATCCACAGAAGGATCTCGGGCTCCTGCATGCTGACTCCATCCAGCATGGCCCTTACCTCCGCGGATGTAAAGACGAATTTGTTCTGATCGCTTTCGTATGAAAGCGTGTAATCGATCTCTTCATTTGCCTGGATCGCGTACATCATCATCGCACCGAGATCCCCGAGGGGCGGTGTATCGATGTTGTCCTTTTCGACTTCGGCAATGACTTTCGTGCCTTTCCCTTCCTCGCTCTCGATATGGAAGGAACCGTTGCAGATCTCGCAGAGTCCTTTCATGAAGGAGACACCCATGCCGACTTTGCGGGTCGTGCGGGTCGTGGTGAAGGGATCGGTCACCTTTTTCAGCAGCTCTTCTGACATTCCCTTACCGTCATCGCTGAGCTGCATGCGTATGCGGTTTTCCTTTTTTGAATCCGATATCAGCAGCGTGATCTTCTTCGCGCCGGCCTGGATCGAATTCATCAGCAGTTCCAGGATCTGCATCGCCAGATCTTCCATCATGGCAGTTTCCTCCACATCGCCCGCAGTTCCGCAGACGGCAGCGAATTCACTCTTTCCGAGATATCGATCAGCTGATGGGCGTCAGAATCGATCAGCCAGAAGGTCTCCTCCTCCTTGATCCAGGGGTGGGACTTCAGCACCTGCTGACGCTGCAGTTCGCTCTTTACCTCGAGACCGTCATACGGCAGCCCTTCCGGGATAAAGCCCAGCTGGTTGGTGATCGAGTTCTTGCGGTCCAGGACATGGGCCAGGATCGCCTTACCGCCGGTAGCGTGGATCGCTTCGATACACTCTTCCAGGTTCTGATCCAGCGAGATGATCAGCAGTTTGCTTTCCGTGCCGATCAGCTCATCGTTTTCGTTGCGGATCTCTTCCTTTCCGAAAAAGTGCTCGTCATTGGGAATGAATGGCAGGTGTTCATCGAGCCAGGGCTGCAGTGACAGCGCCTGCTCAAGATCATCGTAGAGCGCCAGTACATGGACTTCCTCACTGCTCTCGAGTTCCGCTCCGTACAGCATCTTCAGTCCGGCTCTTTCGGCCGCCTTCGCGATGCCCGGCAGGTTCTTCGTGGAGTTATGATCTGTCAGAGCGATCAGATCGAGCTCCTTGATCAGAGCCATGTTGACGATGTTGGTGGGGGTCATCTCATCCTCCGCGCAGGGGGAGAGACAGCTGTGCATGTGCAGATCGTAGAACATCAGACGCCTGCTTCATACAGTCTGACAGCCGTTTCATAGACCGGCAGGTCACTGTAAAGCAGGGTCAGACCCTCATTCTTTGCACGTTCAATAACTTCTTCCGGGAATTCCGCCTGTTCCGCGAGCACGATGCAGGAGAATTCTCTTAAGACCGCGACGGCGATCACATTGAGATGGCTCTGGACCGTGATCCAGGCCTGTTCCGGCTGACCTTTTCCCATGACCCAGGACAGAAGATCACCGCAGTAGACGCCTGCGACTTCCCTGTCTTCTCCGAGATACACGGTCTTGAAGCCGGTCTTTTCGATCATTTCCGTTACTTTCATTGGACTTTTCCTTTGCTAGCCGCCAGTACACGGCAGTCGCTGAGTTTCTTGTTTCCGCGGGCGATCTCTTCCGCCATGATACGGCAGGTCTGCATGCCGCAGGCGCTGCAGTCATAATGCGGGAGATGGTCCAGGATCTCGTTGACTTTATGGAACTCTTCCATCTTTTCCTTGAAGCTGCGCGAATCCGAAGTGCTCGAAGCGACTTCCTTATAGAGATCTTCGATCGGGTAATCCGTCGTCGGCACATTCTCTTCGCCGGTCAAAGCATCGATGTTGTTGCGGTTAAGATAGGAATTTCCCCAGAGCAGATGGCCGCCGATACAGCCGTTGAAACAGGGGAAGAGATACAGCATCTTGAAGGAGTCCAGCAGATTGAATTCCTCCATCGACAGGATCTCATTGATCTTATCGAAACCGTCCGCGACAAGATATTCCTGTTTCTGGACGATGACCGAAGGATTGGAGGCCTGCAGACCGGAACGGCAGAAGCGTACTTTCTCCCGCCCGTCCTTGAGATGTTCGCGGATCGCCGGGAAGACATCGATGATCGCCAGCGCGTGATCCACCTGATAGGTCAGGTTCTTGTACGGTTCTTTTGCCAGCGCCAGTTTGGCCTCGCATTCGCATAAGAGGAAGATCCCGATCTTATCGCCGTTTTCCCGTCTGCGGATCTCTTTCGCCTTGACCTCACTCGCGTAATTGAGCGGGACCAGGTTGTCCAGCAGCATCGGATAGTTCGTCTCGATCAGCCATTTGACTGCCGGGCAGAAATAGGCGATGCCGTTTCCGTTTTCAAGATTCTCACAGATCCTCTGGGTCTCGTGCTTCAGCTGCCCTTCGACCGGAGAGAGATCGATGACTTCATTGAAACCGAGCTGTTTAATGGCGTAGTAAAGCCGTTCGGCTTCCTCGATCGTCTTACAGACGCTCCACATAGCGCTGGGCACCAGGCAGACTGTATATTCATAGTCTTTGATCTTCTCCAGGGAGCTTCCCTGGGCGACCAGACCTTTGGAATGACAGGCCTTGATGCACTGGCCACAGTTGATGCAGCGGTCTTCATTGATCGAGATCCGGTTATCAACGAGTGAAATGGCGGAAACAGGACAAGCTTTGACGCATTTCAGACATTTCACGCAGTGTGACAATGTGTAACTTATCGAAGTTCTTCTCATTCTCTTTCCTGAAATTTCAGATCAAGGGTCGTGCCTGCCGGCGAGCTCTCGATCGAGAATTCGTCAGCATTGCGTTTGATATTGGGCAAGCCCATTCCGGCTCCGAAACCAAGTTCCATTGCTTTTTTGGAAGCGGTCGAAAAACCGGGGGTAAGTGCTTTTTCGATGTCGGGGATACCCGGGCCTTTATCCTTAGCGATCAGACGGATCATTCCGTCATCACTGATCTGCAGAGTGATCGTGCCACCGTAGGCATGGATGATCATATTGATCTCCGCCTCATATACAGCGACAGCCACCCGCCGGCTGACGGCCGGGGAAATACCGATCGTCCGCAGCGACTGTTTGATCAGTGAACTGACAAGACCGGCATTGGCATAGTCATCCCGTTCGACATTGTAGATTTTTTCGTATATGACGCTCATGAGATCGATCGCATTCCCTCGCGGTAAAGAACACCGCAGGCCTCATACATCGTAAGGGGTGTGGTCAGGACAGTGATACCGAAATCCTTGCCCATCTCTACGATCTCATCGTTCGGCTGTTTTCCACGGACGATCACGATCAGTTCCAGATCGAGCATCTGAGCTGTCCGCAGAGCCTGGGCATTGCAAAGCCCGGTCAGAAGAACGGTCTGCTCCGGCGCATTCTGGATCATCGCCAGGGCATCGCTCATCAGATCAGTCGCAAAGACCATCGTGTATTCTTTGTCCGAAGAATGTTCTCCGGCTGCAGATAACTCTTTCGCGTTCAGGACTTTCGCGATCTCTTCCGTTTTCATATACTTACGCTTCCGCTGTCTCCGCTTTCTCAGCTGCGCGGATCGCAGCGATCTCTTCCGCAACTTTCTGCGGGGTAGCGTTGCCGATCGTTCTGCCGTCGATGATGCAGACCGGGGCAAGACCGCAGGCACCCAGACATCTCGTAGCGTCTACGGAGAACATTCCGTCTTCGCTTGTTTTGTTGATGTCCGCGCCTGTCAGTTCAACGGCTTTATCAACTAAAGCCTGGGAATTCTTGACATAGCAGGCAGTGCCGAGGCAGACGTTGATGACGTGCTTGCCTTTCGGCTGTGTCGTAAACTGGGTATAGAAAGTAACGACACCATAAACTTCCGCCGGAGAAACATTGCTCGCTTCCGCGATCTTTTCCATTGCTTCGAACGGAATATATCCGAGTTCGCGCTGGACGTCATGAAGCATGAGCTTGACCGGACCGGCTTTGCCACGGTGTTTCGCTACGATCTCATCGATCTTCTGCAGAGATGCAGCATTTAATTTTCTTTCCATGATAAAAGACTCCTCTTCTTTTAGACGATAACATTATATCATCGAAAAGAATAGGTTTGTTAACGATTTCGCACGATAAGGCGGTAGAATAAAAATAGATATCAATATACAGATATATATAAGGAGAATAGTCGATGATCAAGGATTTCAACGCTGACAGCTTCCGTCTGTTTGACGATCAGTGGGCACTGGTCACTGCCGGAAAAAAGGACCATTTCAACACGATGACGGTCTCCTGGGGCGGATTGGGAACGCTCTGGGGCAAGCCGGCCGCTACAGTCTATGTGAAACCCGTCCGCTATACCTGGAATTTCCTTAATGACTATGAGTATTTCACACTTTCCTTCTTCGAGGAAAAATACCGCAAAGACCTGCTGACTCTGGGTTCAAAGTCCGGTCTTCACGGAGATAAGGTCGCTCTTACCGATCTGCATCCTTTTACCTGCCGTGACTCCATGGCCTTCCAGGAAGCCTCCACGATCCTCTACTGCAGAAAGATCTTCTCGCAGGACCTTGATAAAGCACGCATGCCGGAAGATGTAGTCGAGCGTTATTACTCCAAAGAGGCGCCGCACCGCATGTTTATCGGCGAAGTCGAAGAGATCTTCCATAACTGATCAGAACGCATACTAAAAAACGATGCTGCAGCATATTCTGCCTGAAGGCATCGTTTTTTCTTATTTGGACTATTCCGTCAGCGGTCCCGATCCTCGGGATCGCTTTTTCAATATATGTTAAGTTTCTTATTCGGAAGGTTTGCCGGCAAGATAATCGTTCAACCCGGGGACGAATTTGGATTTTCTTCCCAGTCCGGAACGGAAGATATAGGCGTACCCGTCATACTCGTCATAATTCGGAAAAGCCGCTTTCAGCACATCTTCAGAGTATTGGTTGCCGGGAACGATATAATCGATCTTTTTGTTATCCGCGCGGACAGAAGCATAGATCAGGTCCACACCGGATCCGCCTTCGGCTTCTTTCAAAGCTCCTGCCATGCGTTTTGCCAGATCGGCAGCGACTTCCTCATCGATCGCGTTGACGCAGCCGATACCGTATTTTACACCGCTGCTTTCATATTCCTTATAGTCAGAGAAAAGGATCTCTTCGTCGGTAAGCCCGTCATAGGAAAGATGTCTTTCATGAATGATCCTGTAATACTCTTCGAGATCATCGATACCAGCGGTCTTGGAGAGCGTTTCAACCGCTTTGCGGTCGGCACTGATCGTGGTGGAAACGGTCAGATTATCCGTATCCGAAAGGATAGCGCCGAGCAGGATCTGTGCGATCGGCTGGTCGATCTCAATGCCATAGTTCAGATATGTCATCCAGATGCTGGTCGCGGTAGCGCCGATCGGCTTGGCATTGTAGAGGAGCTGATGACCGACATTGACTGTGCCGACACCATGATGATCGATGATGCTGACGATATTGGCGTCCGCGAGTCCGTCAACGGCCTGCGCGTATTCGCTGTGGTCGACCATGATGATATTTGTTCCGGATGCGTCATATAAGATCTCCGGAACTTCCACGCCTGCCCTCTCAAGGATGTATTTCGATTCGTTATTGATCGGGCCGGCAACGACAGGCTTGGCATCGATCCCGAGCTTATTCATGAGCGCGGCATAAGCGATCGCGCTGCATACTGTATCCGAATCGGGAGATTTATGACCGATGACGTAGACCGGTCCATCGATCAGAACGAGTTTTTCCAGTTCCGCGCGGTTCAGCTCGTACAGGAATTCCAGGTCGGTGTTTCCACCGGTCTCCGTTCCCTCATCTGTTTTCTTTTCCGCTTCTTTCTCCGGCGTGACCTGCCCGCCGGCAGAATTTCTTCCGAACAAATAAGCCAGAGGAACAAGGATGATCAGCAGTGTGATCAGTAAGGCAAATGCCTTTTTATTCATGTAGTTCTGCATATTGAGCTTTCCTTTTTATCCTTCTTTTATCCGCACTCTATTATACATTTCCCGAAGCTGTTTTTTTCTTCTCAAAAAGGAGAAGCGGGACTCTTTACTTTATCGTGGTAAAGCGTTACAATGCTATCATATTAAAATTAAACGAGGTGCACTATGGCTAAATATACAAACGCTTCCATTGACCGCCTGATGCAGGCGCTGACCCTGATCGAGTCCCCGGAGGAATGCCGGGCTCTGTTCGATGATCTCTGCACGATCAAAGAGCTTCAGAACATGGCGACCCGTCTGGATACCGCGATCATGATCGCGGACGGCGTCAATTATCAGGAGATCTCCAAAAAGACCGGTGCCAGCACCGCTACGATCAGCCGCGTCAGCCGCGCCTACAATTACGGCGACGACGGCTATAAAAACATCATTGCCAAGCTGAAAAAGACGGAGAAATAAAATGCAGATCAGCGATGAACTGTTCACGCTCAGCGAGAAGCTGGTGCTGGAGCTGAAACAGCTCTACCGCTCCTGCGGATATCTTCCCTACCGCATGAGCAAATTCGAAGAGTACGATCTCTATGCCGGATACAAGGATTTCCTGGTATCGGATACGGTCCTGACCTTTACCGATACCAACGGCAAACTGATGGCATTAAAACCGGACGTTACGCTTTCGATCATCAATAGTCACAAAGACCTCCCGGAAGATGTGCAGAAGGTCTTTTACAACGAAAACGTCTACCGCTCCGATACGAGCGCGGGCGTCTTTCGCGAGATCCTGCAGACAGGACTTGAATGCTTCGGCAACATCACCCGCAGAGACATCGTCGAAGTGATCTTCCTGGCAGTGCGCAGCCTGCAGGCAGTCTCGGAAAACTGTGTGCTCGCCCTTTCCGATCTCAGTCTGATCGAGGAAGTGCTCGTGAATGAGGATCTTTCCCTGAAGACCAAGAGAGAGATCTTCGAAGCTTTCACCCAGCGCAACCGCTCCGCGATCCGTGAGATCGCCGGAAGCTGTGCGCTTTCCGATCTGAAAAGAGATTATCTTCTGGCACTGCTGGAGACCCATGGTCCTTTAAAAGATACGCTCCCGGTCCTGAAAGAGATCTTCGCCGAGATCGAAGTCAGGGGAAGCGAGCCCTTCCTGCGGACGCTGTCCTTATTGAGCGAAGACCCGTTAAGCGAAAAGCTGCGGATCGATTTCTCGGTCACCGGTGATATCCATTACTATAACGGGATCATCTTCAAGGGTTATGTGGACGGCATCCCCGCAAGCATCCTCTCCGGCGGACAGTACGACCGGCTGATGCAGCGTCTGGGGAAACGTTCCCGGGCGATCGGCTTCGCCGTCTATACCGGCCAGATCGAAGATGCCGGCAGGAAGGCGACCGGAGAAACGGACAGCTGGCTGAATATCGCCCTGCCCAAAGGAAGACTTGGCGAAAAGGTTTACGCACTGCTCGCCGCTTCCGGCTATGAATGTCCGGAAGTACTGGAAGACAGCCGCAAGCTGATCTTCGAGAATCCCGAACGGAAAGTCCGCTACTTCTGGGTCAAGCCAAGTGACGTGGCTGTCTATGTCGAACGCGGTGCCGCCGACATCGGCATCGTCGGCAAGGATATCCTGCTCGAGCAGGAAGCGAAAGTCTATGAACTGCTGGATCTTAAGACCGGCATCTGCAAGCTTGCGGTCGCCGCTCCCAAAGCATATGAGGAAGATCCGGAACGGGCTGTCAAGGTGGCTACCAAGTTCCCCAATGCAGCCCGCAAATACTACCGCTCACTCGGAAAAGACATCGATGTCATCAAACTGAACGGCTCGATCGAGATCGCGCCGCTGCTGGAACTCTCGGATGTCATCGTCGATATCGTTGAGACCGGCCGTACCCTGAAGGAAAACGGCCTTGAAGTAATAGAAACGATCGCGCCGGTCAGTGCCAGACTGATCGCCAATCCCGCGGCGTACGCATTCCGCTCCGGGACGATCGACAGGCTGACAGCTGATCTGGCAAGGAAGGTAAAGTGAATATGATCAGGATCTTACGCGCAGGTGAAGTGAAAAACGAAGAGATCTTCGCCCGCAATGAACCGACTTCCCAAGTCGAAGACATCGTCGCGGATATCATTGCCAATGTCAGAGAAAAAGGCGATCAGGCATTAAAGGACTACACGCTGAAGTTCGATAAAGCCGATCTGAAAGATCTTGCTGTCAGCGAGGAAGAGATCGCGGAAGCTCTTGGTCTGGTGGAACCGGCATTCCTCGAAGTCGTTAAGGAAGCCGCGGAGAATATCCGCTCTTTCCATGAAAAACAGAAAAGAACGAGTTTTATCTATAACGAAAGAGACGGCGTCGTCACCGGCCAGAAGATCGTTCCTCTTGAGAAAGTAGGTCTCTATGTACCGGGCGGCACGGCTGCCTATCCTTCCACCGTCCTGATGGATGCGATCCCGGCCAAGATCGCCGGCTGCAGGGAGATCGTCATGGTGACGCCTCCCGGAAAAGACGGAAAGGTCAACCCCGCGATCCTTGCTGCTGCCTCAGTCGCCGGGATCGATAAGATCTTCAAAGTCGGCGGCGCGCAGGCAGTTGCCGCCCTGGCCTACGGCACGGAAAGTGTTCCGAAAGTCGATAAGATCGTCGGTCCGGGCAACGCCTTCGTCGCGGAAGCCAAAAAGCAGGTCTTCGGAAAAGTCTCGATCGATATGATCGCCGGTCCCAGCGAGATCCTGGTCGTTGCCGATTCTTTGAGTAACCCCCGTTTCGTCGCAGCGGATCTGCTGTCCCAGGCGGAACACGATAAAAACGCCAGCGCCGTGCTGGTGACCGATTCTCAGAAGCTCGCGGAAGAAGTCGCCAAAGAGATCGAGAAACAGCTGAAAGAACTGCCCAGAGAAGAGATTGCCCGCGCTTCGATCGAAGACAACGGCAAGATCATCGTTGCCGGTGATATAAAAGACGCGATCGCGATCGCCAATGAGATCGCGCCGGAACATCTGGAATTATGTGTCGAACAGCCCTTCGACCTGCTCGATCAGGTCCGTAACGCCGGATCGATCTTCTTAGGCCGCAACTGTCCCGAAGCTCTCGGGGATTACTTTGCCGGACCCAACCACACCCTGCCGACCAGCGGCACTGCCCGTTTCTCCAGCCCGCTTTCGGTCGATGATTTCGTCAAGAAGATGCAGTACAGCTATTACTCGGTAGATGCTTTGAAAAGAGACGCGCGGAAAGTCGCGCTGTTCGCGGAAAAAGAAGGACTGCGCGCGCATGCCCACAGCGTTCTGATCCGCACGGAGGAAAAGGAATGAGCCGCTTTCTGACAGAGAAACATAACGCGCTTTCTCCCTATGTTCCGGGAGAACAGCCAAAAGACGATCAGTATATCAAACTCAATACCAACGAGCTGCCCTTCCCGCCGTCGCCGCTTGCCCAGCGGCTGGCAAGGGAGGCAGCCGGAACACTCAACCTTTATTCCGATCCCGACTGCACCGTCCTGCGTAAGACCGCGGCGGAAGTCTGGGGCGTGGATCCTGATGAGATCATGTTCGCGAACGGTTCAGACGATGTGCTGAATTATGCCTTCGCCGCATTCTGCGATGAGAAACATCCTCTGCTTTTCCCGGATGTCACCTACAGTTTCTACAGATCGATCGCGGCGCTGAATCATGTGCCGTATACCGAGATCCCGGTCGATGAGGAATTCCGCATACATGTTGAAGACTACTGTTCCTGCGGAAAGAATGTCCTTATCGCCAACCCCAACGCTCCGAGCGGGATCGCGCTTCCTTTAAGCGAGATCGAAAAGATCCTCATCAGCAACCCCGATAATATCGTCATGATCGATGAAGCCTATATCGACTTCGGCGGGGAAAGCGCCGTCAGACTGATCCCGCAGTATCCCAATCTGCTGGTCATCCGCACTTTCTCCAAATCTTTCGGTATGGCCGGTGCCCGGCTGGGAGCGGCGATCGCCTGCAAAGAGCTGATCGAAAACCTCAACCGTTTGCGCAACTCTCTGAATCCCTACTGCATCAACGCGATGACAATGAAGGCCGGGATCGGCGCGCTGCTTGACAGAAGCTACTTTGAAAGCTGCCTGAAAAGAGTCCGCGCGATCCGCGAGGACGCGGCCGGCAGACTCCGTGAAGCCGGTTTTACTGTCACCCCCTCCGTGACGAACTTTCTCTTCGTAAAACATCCTTCCTATCCCGGAAAGGAGATCTGCGAAGATCTGAGAAAGAAGAATATCCTGATCCGCCATTTTGATACGCCCCGTCTGAAAGAGTGGGCGCGGATCAGTATCGGAAGCGAAGAAGAGATGCAGGCAGTTCTTGAAACACTATTAGGCCTCCTGAAGGAGAAAGAAGATGCGTAAAGCGGAGATCGAAAGAAAAACAGCCGAGACCGAGATCCGGCTGACACTTGATCTTGACGGCAGCGGCAAAAGCAACATCAGCAGCGGCTGCGGTTTTCTCGACCATATGCTGACGCTGTTCGCTGCCCATGGCCGTTTTGACCTGACGGTCGAAGGCAAAGGCGATACCTGGGTCGACTACCATCATCTCGTTGAAGACACCGGCATCGTCTTAGGCGAAGCTTTTAAAAAGGCCTTAGGCGATAAGCGCGGGATCCACCGCTATGGCGATACCGTCCTGGCGATGGATGAAGCTCTGATCCTGACAGCCGTCGATTTTTCCGGACGCGCGTTCCTCGATTACCGGATGGAACTGCCGACCCAAAAAGTCGGGGATTTCGATACCGAGCTGGGTGAGGAATTCTGGTATGGCTTTGCCCGCAAAGCGGAATGCGCTCTGCATTTCCAGATGCTGGCGGGAAAGAATTCCCATCATATCCTGGAAGGTTCTTTTAAATCCATGGCCCGTTCCCTGAAAGAAGCCGTTCATATCGAAGAGGAATACAAGGAAGAGATCCCTTCGACCAAGGGAGTCCTCTGATGATCGCGATCGTGGATTACGGGGTCGGCAACCTCTTTTCCCTGAACTGCTCCTTCAAAGCGATCGGCGAGGAAGCGGTCGTCACTTCCAACCCGGAGACACTGAAAAAAGCGGATAAGATCGTGCTGCCCGGCGTCGGTGCGTTCGCCGACGCGGCGGCAAAACTTAGGGCTTCCGGCCTGGAGCAGATCCTGAAAGAGGAAGCCGCCAACGAAAAACCGCTGCTGGGGATCTGCCTCGGGATGCAGCTTTTGCTCGACAGCAGCGAGGAATACGGAAACCATAAAGGGCTTGGCCTGATCAAAGGAACGAACCGTTCGATCGGCGAGGTGATCCCGCAGGAATACAAGATCCCGCACATGGGCTGGAACGAGCTTCTCTACTGTGGAGAAAAGCATCCCCTTTTCCGTTATCTCAGAGAACACGAGTATGTTTATTTTGTGCATTCCTTCGCCGGGTTTGACTGCGGCGAAAATACGATCGCGGTAACGGACTACGGTGCAGATATCACCGCCGCGATCGCGAACAAAAACGTCATGGGAACACAGTTCCATCCCGAAAAGAGCGGGGAGACCGGACTGAAGATCCTGAAAGCATTCTGTGAACTGAAGGAGGAAGAACTATGCTGATACTTCCGGCGATCGATCTGTATGAAGGACAGGCAGTACGCCTGTATAAAGGTGACTACGCCAGGAAGACTGTTTACAGTGACTCTCCGGTCGAAGTCGCTCTGGATTTCAAAGCCAAAGGCGCTTCCGCGATCCATATCGTCGATCTGGAAGGCGCCGCATCGGGAAAGACACCCAACCGGGAAACGATCCTCAGCATTAAAAAAGAAAGCGGGCTTTTCTGCGAAGTCGGCGGCGGGATCCGTGATATTGAGACTGTAAAAAGCTACCTTGACTTCGGCATCGACAGAGTCATCCTGGGAAGCGCCGCCGTTAAGGACCCGGCATTCCTGGAGGAAGCAGTGCGTCAGTATGGCGAAAAGATCGCTGTCGGCGTTGATCTGAAAGACGGAAAGATCGCGATCCACGGCTGGACTGAGACAGCGGATACCGATACAGATTCCTTCTTCGCCCATCTGCAGAAGATCGGCGTTAAGACCGTGATCTGCACCGATATATCCCGCGACGGCGCGATGAAAGGAACGAACCTTGAGCTCTACCGTGATCTGTCACAGCGTTATTCCCTCGATCTGATCGCCTCCGGCGGTGTCAGCAGTCTGGAAGACGTGAAGGAGCTGCGGAAAATGGAGATCTACGGCGCGATCATCGGCAAAGCCTATTACACAGGCGTGATCGACCTCAGAGAGGCACTGGAGGCGGCTTTATGATCACAAAACGTATCATTCCCTGCCTGGATGTCCGTGACGGACGGGTCGTCAAAGGCGTGAATTTCGAAAACCTGCGGGAGGTCGACTCTCCGGTCGACCTGGCCCGTTATTACAGTTCCTGCGGAGCGGACGAACTGGTCTTTTATGACATCACCGCTTCCGCGGAAGGACGCAAGCTTTTTACCGACATTCTGAAAGAAACAGCTGCCAATGTCTTTATCCCCCTGACCGTGGGCGGAGGCATCCGCACCCTCGATGATTTTGACCGGGTGCTGAAGTGCGGTGCCGATAAAGTCAGCGTCAATTCCGGAGCGATCAAAGACCCCTCTCTGATCGCGAAAGCCGCACAGCTTTACGGTGATCAGTGTGTCGTTCTATCCGTCGACATCAAACGGGTCGATGGGAAATTTACGGTATTCGCCAAAGGCGGAAGAGAAAATACCGGGATCGAAGCGATCTCCTGGATCAAACGCTGCGTTAAAGACGGTGCCGGGGAAGTCGTCGTCAACTCGATCGATACCGACGGCGTAAAGAAAGGCTTCGACCTGGAGATGCTGGAAGCGGTGTGCGAAGCGGTAAGGGTTCCGGTGATCGCCTCCGGCGGTGCCGGAAGCATTCAGGATTTCATAACCCTTTTCAACACCGTGCCCGGTGTGGATGCCGGGCTGGCAGCCTCGATCTTCCACTTCGGCGAAGTCAAGATCGCCGATCTCAAAAAAACGATGCAGGAAAACGGTATCCCTGCAAGAATGCTTGGAGGACAGTAAGATGATCGATATCAGTGAATTAAAATACGATGAGAAAGGACTGATCCCGGCGATCATCGTTGACAACACCAGCAACAAAGTGCTGATGCTGGCATATATGAACGAGGAGAGCCTGAAGCTTTCTTTGGAAAAGAAACTCACCTGCTTCTGGAGCCGTTCCCGTCAGGAACTCTGGACAAAGGGCGAGACCAGCGGAAACTACCAGCATATCGTTTCGGTCACTGCTGACTGCGACCGCGATACCCTGCTGATCCGGGTGGATGCCGATGGACCTGCCTGTCATCTCGGGACAGAGACCTGTTTCGAATACCCGATCCTTGAAAGCAGGTCAGAAAGCTTTTCCTATGAAGGGCTGATGAAACTGATCGAGGGCAGAAAGACCGAAAAGAAAGAAGGATCCTATACAAGCTACCTATTCGAAAAAGGGCTTGATAAGATCCTGAAAAAGATCGGCGAAGAAAGTACGGAAGTCGTGATCGCCGCCAAGGATCAGGATAAGAAAGAAACGATCTATGAGATCGCTGATCTGGCGTATCATACTATGGTATTGATGGTCGAAGCAGGGATCTCTCTGGAGGATATCAAAAAGGAGCTTGCCTCCCGTCATGTGATCGACAAGAAGATCAAGCAGGAGAAGATGACTTCATGAAACGCGATCTGCACAACCACACCGTCTTCAGCGACGGCATCAATACCGCCGAAGAGATGGTACAGGCAGCGATCGCAGCCGGGTTAAGGGAATTCGGGATCTCCGATCATTCCTTTACTCCCTTCGATCCAGGCTACTGCATGCCGCCGGAGAAATATCCTGAATATGTGCAGACGATCCGGGAACTGCAGAAAAAATATGCCGGACAGATCGATCTGAAGTGCGGGCTGGAACTGGATTATTATTCTGACGCCGCTCCGGAAGGGCTTGATTACATCATCGGCTCGGTCCATTATGTCAAAAAAGACGGGGAGTATCTGGCGCTCGATCTCAGCGCCGAACTCTTCGCGGAGATCATCGAAAAGCATTTTGGCGGAGACGCGTATGCGTTATGTGAAAGGTATTATGAGACTGTCTCGGATCTATATCGAAAAACCAAAGCGGATATCGTCGGGCATTTCGATCTGATCACAAAGTTTAATGAGGGAGACCGCTTCTTCGACGAAAACAACGAACGTTACCGAAACGCCTGGCAGAAAGCCGTGCTGGAGGTATTACCGGATACTCCGGTCTTCGAGATCAATTTCGGCGCTTTCAACAAAGGTTTGCGAAGCGTTCCCTATCTTTCGAAAGAGATACAGATTTTTCTGAACGAACATGGGGGCAGAACGATCGAATCCTCTGACAGTCACAGCATCCTGACGATCGGGAAGTTCAAACGCTAAACGGGAAACGAAAAAGAGTCGCTGTTCTCGCCAGATGCGGGAAAGCAACTCTTTTTGATTGTGTTCAAGTATCTGCTTATCTTTTTTTGTATAGGATCCATAATGATGGATGCGAACTATACAGTTAATACTCTTCTTAACGATCGCAGCACTGCGGTAATAGCTGAATTTGACCTTGGGTTCTCCGGTCGCCATCGTATTAGCGGATTCTCTTACTCTGTATTCGATACTCAGGATATAGTGACCGTCCGGTAAGCTGACAACGGCAAAGGACATGCGGTCAACATCGTTTCCGTTAACAAAATACTCAAGACCCTGTTCATGCTTCGCTTCTCCTCCAGAGAATGCATTGCTTCCACTAATGCCGGTGGAATAGTTATAGATCCCGGGGATCGGAGTATATTCAGAAGATTCATTCAACAGCTGATAGAAGAGACTGTCTTTAAAGAGGATGATCTCATCGCTGATATACCCATTCTCTGTAAGATGCATCGAACTGTCTCCAGGCAAGACAGCTGCCACTTCCTTCAGATCATAGTACATCTGCTGTTCGTTGAGCTCTTCGCAGTATACCCATTCTCCTGCCATGCCTTCTACAGAGTCTGCTTTCACTACTTTACAGGCAGAGCGCAATGTCGGGACATCGTAGTCTCTGAAAAAGGGGAGATCGAGATAGGAATAGTCTCCTGTATATTCCTTCTCCATTCCGTTCCAGAGAAATTCGACTTCTGGACCGGGGTCATTCTTTTCTTCTGTACTGACATCTACCGGTTCGACAGGTTCTTTTGTGGTTTCCGGAGAAGAAGTGTCCGGCACATCGTTTTCTTTCGGTACGTTGGAATTGCAGGCTGTTAAAGAGAGAGCAAGAATCATTAATACAGCTAATAGTAAATGTTTTTTCACGATCAAGATTCTCCTTTCGTTGGTGTTTGATGAATGAATATACTGATTACATTTTACAATACAATGATCATACGTGTTTCGGTTCAGTTTAAGTGGAACATGATTCTGTTTAACGGTATAGATCACCTCTAATACAATCCTATTGTTTCAGAAAACATAGTCTTACCTATTGGGAAAATATATCTGTCAGATACTTCTCTATATAGACGACATCCTTCTCATCGATATAATCAGTATCCTTGGTATAGATATCATCGTAGTTGATCCACAAAACATAGAAGTATCCTTCTCTGTCAAAGAAGACTTTGAAAGAAGGGCGGTAGATCTCTTTCGTGCTGTCGGATTCCTTATACAGGAGGATTGTTGCAGGAAGAGAAAGAACAGTGTGCTCGGATTCTTCCAACAAAACGGAGTTGGGAATATCTGTCGTGTCCACATCGACCCTTGTGTTATAGACGCGGATACTTGAATAGCCGAGTCCTTCCCGCGCTCCGTGAAAAACATACACTTTCATCGGATAGCCGGGCGGGACGAGCGTTGTCTGCTGAGAATAGAAATAACCGGATCCTTCAAAGGATGTATGATGTTTCTGATCGAATTCCCTGATGTCAAAGGATTCTGTTCTGTAGACAGATATATACATATATCCCAGCAATCCCAGGATCAGGAAAACGAGCAATGTGAAGATCGTTCCTTTTTTAAACCTGTTCATTCTTTTTCTCTCTTCTTTCAGGGGAATATCTCCAGCAAATATCTTTCGATATAGGCAATATCATTATCATCAATAACGGCATTATCCTTGGTATAGATATCATTGGCATCGATCCACAAAACATAGAAACAGCCCTCTCTGCTGAAATGAACTTTGAAAGAAGGATGGTACGTCTCGCTCTCATCGTACGATCGTCTGTACAGCATGACAGAGGAAGGAAAGGACAATACCGTGTATTCAGATTCTGCCAGCAGTTCAAAGACAGGTACATTCGTTCCGACCTCGGCATATTCCGTATCATATACTGTTACAGTCGAATAGCCGAGACCGTCTGGAACACCACGGAAAAGATACACTTTGGGAACTGTTCCGTAAGAGTATCGGTAACCGGAGTTTTCAAAAGTCGTATGGTGCTTTTGATCGAAAGCTTTGAAATCAAAAGGCTCCCTAAAATGACGATGAACAATCATCAAAGACAACAAGAGCAGAATACTTATCAATATAATCGCAAGAGCTTTTGGGAACCTCTTCATATGTATACTTTCATAACTATATTATTTGGGATACTCTAAAGTAATCAAATGGGCCTTGAATAAATACTGGAATAACTGGGGATTAATATGGACTCTGACTACAGAATATGCTGCAAAATACGTTCTAAGAACACGGTATCCGAAAGATTAAGTCTTCTGACAGCCACAGTATCCTTACGATCAGAAAATTCACAAATAAAGAATAGAGTCCCTTCCCGTCGAGTGCGGGAAGGGATTCTTTTTGATTGCGTTCAAACTGTCTTCTTATCTTTCAAGTACAGGATACACAATCCCCATAGAGCGAATATAAGTCCGGCAATGTTAATCGAATCATTGACATTTTGGGCATATACCTCAGCAGGCAGATGCGAAAGATTCAATTTATACAGCAAGCCGTCCGGATATACAGCCTCAAGATAAAGATGATACAGCAGGAAATTCTTAAAGCGGATCAGTAATAATCCGCTTATGATCAGCAACTTTCCTTTTGTTGAATCAGATAGCCTTTTCATTGAATATGACACCTATTGCTTCCTTTCTGCATAATGTAAAGCGTTTTTGATTGGAATTAATTTCTGTTTGGATCTCCCCGAACAATCAAGATTTCATCATCTGTTTTTATCGTCTTTTATTGAAGTAACATTTTTCCCAGAATAGAGGTTACATTAAAAGCTGAATGATGTTTTCCGATGCGATATTCAGATTGGGAACTCTTCTAATAGACCTCCAAAACGATGACAATCAATTCCTGACTATTCACAATGGTTTCAGGAGAATGATAGTAACTATCATCCCACTCAAACGAACGATTCCTGATATCTATGCCGTTAGTGATCGCTTCCTCGCTTCTGATATCGTTGATTATTAAATAGTATCCAAGCAAAATATGATCCTCATCAAGAAAATGCAGTTCATCGAAGAAGCGGCTCTTGTAGGTTATGTATTCCGGCTTCTCAAAACGAAAAGGCAGTAAAGTTTCCTTTTTATCTTCTTCGCCAACTTGAAATCCGATCAAAAAACCGCTCATCTGATATCCGTAAGGAGCTTCCTCGATGTTGCCCGGATAAATAGAAATCTCTTTTTTCTTATTTGGAGAATCCAGCTCTTCGCTGTATACAGCTCTCCATTTGCCGTCCATATCAAGGGCCAGCACGGTCAGTTTCAGATTAATCCTCGATTTAAGAGAATACTTTGCTTCCTCCAGTGTTATCTCGGACGCATATCGAATTGTTTTACCATTATATTCCAAATTTTTAAATTTGTTTGTATCTCTTTGGCTGCATGAACAAATCAGAACAGATATCAATGTCAAAGCCAAAAGGGCAAGCTGTTTTATGCTTGCCTTAATATGCGTTACGCGTGATGACATGATACAAACCATCCTCCAATCCGTTACTTAGCTTCACCGGAGACTTCGCTGTAGTGACTGTTACCGACCCGGTATAAGAATCTATAATCCTCATTGTATCATTTCCGTATTTCGCTTTAGAATACATCGCACCGATTTACATTTCCTGAATAGGAAGCGCCGGTTCCGGCTGCAAACAGAACTATCAGCGTTAGAAGAAATAGTTTTAAAACACTTTTTCATACTTTATCCTTTCTATAGGTTTCTTTAATTAATTGTGTGGTCAATTTAGATGCTTCTTAAGCGATCTGAAATCCGGCTGATGGTGGCTGCGCACTGAAGATAATGTCATAGAGCTTTTTGACAAATCAATCAGCAAGGACAACAAAAACTTTAGAGTGTTGTTCATTATGGTTTCGCCCCCCCCCGAGCCAAAGGACTCTGCCTGACTTTAATATAGCGGAACAAAGTCTTTCAGCTCGGTTATGTGGGCTGATTCATTAAGAAAAATGAGCTGGCCCAAAATATCGCAATTTCGTCCCAATTTATTAAAACCTTAGTGATGGACTTTATTATAAAGACGATACACTTTGATAAACGCACCGGTACAGCATCTATATAACCCGCTATCCGAGGGCAATATCAGAGAAAACCGCATTAAAACGAGAAACACATTGTTTTGTGCTTTGATTCTGTATATGACTTTTGTAAGTATACATTTGTCCTACTATCGTGTAATATCACAAGTAGTGTTATGGAATGCTTTGTGCATGGAGGCATTAAAACATACGTCGTATTGGAGAAAACCTGAATGATAATAAATATCGCTATAGTTGACGATTCAGAAACAGATATACGCACAGTTAAAAACGCTATATCCAGCGCCTTTTACGGAACAGAAATTCTTGTTCGAACAAGGGTTTTCGTCGATCCCAATGACTCCGCTTTACTTCAAAGAAAATACGATGTTTATATTCTGGATATCGATATGGATGGTTCAGAGACCAGAGGATTTGAATTATCTGCAAAAATCAAAGAAAACTACCCGACTACAGTAATTATGTTCTGCAGCAATCATGATGATCTTGTGTTTGACTCTTTTAAGCTGAATACGTTTTATTTCATTCGCAAACAAGACCGGTTAACAGAAGATATAAAAGCCGCTTTTATTAAATACATCGATATGCTTTCAAACAATAGCTACATCGCAAAAAATAAAAACGGAATCTATAAGATCTCATTAAAAGATGTTTTGTATTTCGAAGTCAGTCATAATGATCTGTATATACACTTCGTTAACGGAAGAGAGATCAAAGAGAGAAAACAGATCGCCATTGTCTATGACGAAGTCAAAAACAAAGGTTTCGTAATGATCGGAAAAAGCTTTGTAGTAAATACGAAATACATCATTTCCATCAATAAGTCGCAACGCTCAGTTACGCTAACCAACAGGCAGACGATACAAATGACCGTTAAACAGCTCGAAGAATTTAAGCATTTTTTTGATAATTCTCAGGGAGAAATAAACAATGATATTTGACTTAGTGGTTAATCTTTTTGAGAGTGTGCTGTTTATATATTTCCTTTATTCGTTATCCAAAACACATAAGCAAAATGCAGTTCTATACTCATGGATTGCAATAATAGCCAATTTTACAATCATTTCAACAATAAATATATTTTCTCCTTCCGAAAGTCTGTTGTTTATTGTTTTTGTATTAATCTATTTTCTATACTTAAGCGCAACGACAGATTTGCAAAAACCCCTTTTGCTGGTGTATGCATTATTGCCGATGTCTGTTGCGGCCGTGACAAATTCGGTTTTTGATATATCTTTCATTCTTCTATTCGGGAAGGAGAGATCCTTTTTGGAATTATTGAATCTATATGGCGTACCAACAACAATAATCGTTCAACTAATACACGTAATCTGTTTTTATTGCCTGACAAAACTATTGCGCTCAAGACTTCCGAAACTATCCGATAAAGAATGCATCATTCTTTCGCTGCTTTTACTGACAGCCTGCGCTGTTTCCACCTGTCTGGAAACAGTTTATCTGGATTATGAAAATACAAAAACTTATTTAGCAATCGGCGTTTACTGTTCATCTGCTTTTATTATCCTTATCGCTGTTCTCTTCAATCTGATATATGCCCGGATCTCGCTGGAAAACAAATTGAACCTTGAAAACACAATTCTGAAAACACAATTATCCTCTAACGAGCAGATCCTCAAAGCCCAGCAAAACATTCACAGTCTTCGCCACGACATAAAGCATCTTATAACTCTTCTCAAAGAGAACAATAATCAGCCGATGTCTGACGAAATAAAGGATGTTATCAAAAAGTACGATACTGTCAAAGAAAAACGGTTTGATCATTTTAACACGGCTATCCCGGCTGTGAATTACGTGTTAAATGTCAAGCGTGAAGAAGCCATTGAGAAAGGTATCGATCTTAAATGCACTCTAAACATTACACATGATCCCGGATTCGAAACCGAAGACCTGTTTCTTCTTCTCTCGAATCTGCTGGACAATGCCATTAAGCACATCGGTTTCAACAAAAGGATCGATCTTGAAATCAAGGAGATCGAAGAACTCTTCTGCATTACAATCACGAATTCCGTTAATGGTCAGGTACTGGATGAAAACAACGAATTTATCGTCAAAGGCGGTTCAAAGGAACACGGCTTTGGCCTTAAGACCATTGAACTGCTGGCAAACAAATATGACGGATATATATCCTGCAGACAGATCGGCGGCGATGTAGTGGTGACGGTCTATCTGAATGAGCCTTTCCCTCAGATCGAGCAGGAAAACGCCGAAGACTCAAAATAAGCCTGCCAGACCTCCGCCCGATATTCCCATCGATCACTGTTCACAGACTCCGCCCGGCCAACGGGCGGTTTTGTTTTCTTGACATTTTTAGCGGATCTGTCATTTTTGATTCAGTATTAGAGAATATATCCGGATGATATAATTAAAAGAGAGATTCTTTGAGAAAGGATGATAATCATGGTCGACAGCACAACTTTTACTGTTAACAGCACCAATCTCACCATGCGGATACAGCAGGCGGAGATGTATCTGAAAGAATTTGAAAACGAAGTCAAAAGAGCACAGGGAGCTACCGGCATTTTCCGCTCGCGTGAGGATGCTTTATCACGTATCAAGATCCTCAACGAGTTTGCCCCGGATGACCCGAGGGTCAAGGATCTTTTTCAGAGAGCCCGGAACTGTGTCATCGGCTCTACCGGCAACTTCACCGAGATCACCGGCGCGATGACCCAGTATCTCGTAAATGAAGAAAACATCCGCAAACTCTACTGCGAGAAGAGCGAGAACGGCTGGAAGGAGCTGACCGCGCAATACGCGGACAAAACACTTGAAAAAATCTATCCGGCACCCGATCCGATGAACGATTCGATGGATGAAGTGACCGGCAAATACGTCATTCTGGACGAAGTCCGTTACCCGATGAACCAGTTTATGGGCGTTACCGGCGAATTCATCTCTGTCGGCAAACGCTCGACCGGAATGTATTTCGTCAAGATCAACAGCAGAAAGTGGCTCGGACCTTACGAAGCCGTTAAGCGTTACCGCCGGCTTGTGGATTCCACGATGATGGAAGTCGACACCTGGACAGTCCTCGGTGAGATCGCCGACGTGACCATGGAGATCCCGGAAGCCGGACAGAAAAAGGTCGGCGGACCGGTCTACGCAGTAGTCGTTGAACCGATCGCTCTCTATGTGCCGGGACATGTTCTCGGTCTGTATGATCCGGAACGTGAAAACAGCGGACGTTTCCTCGGTGAAGAAGAAGTCGCCGGGATCAAGGAAAGCTGGTATACCGAAAAATCCGTACCGGAAGATGTAACTCCGGAACATCTCGTTGAGATCTTCCGTCAGGCGATCAAGGAAAAGAACTACGATCTTTATACCGACTGCATCCAGCCGGAAAGAAGACAGAATCCCACTCAGGAATCTTTGCTTCTTTATCATTGGGATCTTCATCAGGAGCGTTTCCACGGGGAATACGTTCATGCCGAAGTCGTCCCGGATGCCACCAAAATCACAGTGGTCAAGGGCTATAACGATGAAAAGGGTCTTGATTCCTACTTCCTCTCTTCCGAGGATCAGCAGAAGATCGCCGAAAGATACGGCGATAAAGTCGAATACGCGTCCGTACAGACCATTGCCTTTGACAAGAACGGCAAGCAGCTGGGCAGTCCGGTAAGAAGAAATCTTATCCGCACCAACGGCGGCAGATGGTATGTGCGTGATTACGAGATCCGGTTCTGATGACCGGGATGCAGCTGCATTGATGTAAAGGAGAACAGAATATGGGTGAAGGTATTGATTTCGATAAGCTTAGTATTGAAGAACGCTTTGAACTCCTTCAGGAGCAGGAAGACGATGCGCAGATCGCCATGTCTTTCCTGTCTGTCGATGAAAAGGTATTCGAATATGAACTTGGCGGGTTTACCCAGCGGACCAATAATTTTACCAGTCACTTAAACAAACTGATCGAAGTCCGTGATTTCAGCACCACAGACAACATGATGAAGGCGCTGTACATGAATGATCTGGGCGACAGCGGATGGATCCGCACTTACTATCGGAAGAACGGAACTACGCTGTCATACACTGACGGCAGGCTGGTCACGTCGGATTACGACGATGATGAGATCCGGTGCCTGAACACCGGACGGGAATATCTCAAAGATATCGAAATGCTCAGCGACGCCTGTTATCACGTGAACAAAATGCTCAGAAAATTTCCGCTGGAAGCTTCCTATAACTACTTATGCTGGGTCGATAATTTCTCTGAGGGAGATTATGACGAAGATCTTTACGCCCGCATCGACACCCAGCTCGAAACGGTCGACTGGCAGCTCAGCCGCACAAGGGAGATCCCGGCCGGTAGAGCTAATGATTACGCGGCGTTATATGCCCTGAAGATCCGGGAACTCGAGAACCAGAAGTCCCAGGTGATGGATGAGTACTACAAAAGGAGGCTTCAGGATTATCAGGAAGACCTGAAGAAGAGAGGACTGGACGACTGCATTAAAGAGTCGTCACCCGGAAAATACGAGGTGAGATATGACTGGTCTACAAAAATGCAGGTCATAGATAATTACACGAACATCCTGACAAGGCAGACGCCTACCGAGGATAAAATGAAAGAGATCCGCGATGAATGCACGAAACTGATGAGTGAGAAGATCCGCCCCTACAGCAACCAGATCACCCACAAGCCGTGCCAGGATGCGCTCGATGCCATGACCGGACTCGTGCGTGAAGTCCAGAGACATGCCATGGAGAACATCGATACCCATGAAGCTTTTTCCGATGGTAAAGATGCTCCTTTCTGTTTCATGAAGAATCCGCCGAGCCTTGACTCCGCGACATCGCGATATGATTTCAAACCGTCGAAGGCTGATCCGTGGGATCACGGGACCGAGCTCAAGAAACTCTACGAAATGATCGCGGACGCGCTGACTTCGCAGTGCAAAGACTTTGTGTACAATCAGCCTCTGCCTGCGATATTCAAGTAACGTCCGCTTCCGTTCTGCAACAGTATTCGCAGACAGAAAAACCGGACGATCCTTTCGCAGCTCAATTAAACACAATAGAAAAAACAGACTCGGCTTCCCGCCGGGTCTGTTTGCGCTTTATAAGCAAGCCGGCTTTACCGGCCGTAAAAGCTCTTAGCGTTTCAGTTTATGGCCGAGGATATAGATCACTGCCGCGACCGCCATACCGTTGATCGAGGCAACGCCCCAGTGCAGCAGGTTGGCTACGATCGCGCCGGCGATCACACCGATAACAGCTGCCCAGTCAACGACTATGTCTGATCCGACGTGATCGTATTCCTCCGGATGCAGAAAATACGCCAGAACGAGAATGATACCGACCGGCGGAAGCGTGCAGTTGAGGATATTCAGCCAGCTGACAAAATTCCAGTAAAGCCAGATCGCGGACAGGGTGCCGATGATGCCTGAGATCAGGACCATCGGTTTTTTATCCTTTCCGAAGATGTTCGCCAGTCCCAGTCCGGCAGAATACAGCGCATTGTCATTCGTTGTCCAGATATTCAGACCGAGGACCAGGATCGCGACATAGAAAAGACCGAGATTGATCATGACTTCAAAGATATCATTGCCGCCTACGTAGATCGAGGATACGGCGCCCATGAAAAACATCAGGGAATTGCCAATGAAGAAGGCGATGACCGTCGTGATCACACCATCTTTCGCGTTCTTCGCGAAACGGGCGAAATTCGGAGTTGCTGTACCGCCCGAAACAAAGGAGCCGACTACGAGGCCGGCGCCGCCGATCATCGTCAGCGTGCCGGAGGAACGGGCAAAGTTCTCCAGGAAAGTGCCGTTGCCCCGCTGGACCGCCAGGATCATGGCGACAGTGCCCAGGATCGCCACGCAGGGAACAGCGATATAACTGACGACCGTCAGCGACTTGATACCGAAATAGGCGGAAGAAGTCATCAGGATGCCGGCGATGATGACCAGAAGATAGGTCACGAAAGTGCTGCCGCCGAAAAGCTCATTGGCGACCGGGATCGCGAACATCGCCACTCCGACCCCGAACCAGCCGATCTGCGTCAGCGAGATCATCGCCGAAGAGATATAGGAACCTTTTCTGCCGAAAGCCTTGACCGCCAGAAGATCCATCGACATGCCGGTCTTGGCTGCCACATAGGCAAGCGAGCCGGTATAAAACGACAGGATGATACCGCCCAGGATCAGGGCTCCCAGGAACCCTCCGAAATCCAGGCCGTCCGCCAGCTGCTGGCCGACCCACATGCTGGCGGAGAAGAAGGTAAATCCCAGCATGATCATGAACATGGTCAGGAAACTGCGGCGCTGGCTCTTCGGCACCGCGGAAGTCGAGAAGTCGACATCTTTTACTTTTTCATTCTTTGTTGTCATTTTTCTTTCCCCTTAACGAACGGAAACATACGTGTTCAGCGCCTCTTTGAATTCAGCGATGCGTCCTTCCGCGATCTTCTTCAGTGTGGGCGCCTCTTCTTTGAGCGCACGGATATAATCCTGTTCCTGCTGATAGAGTTTCTCGCAGAGATCTTTCTCAAGATAACGGTAGCCATTGGCATCGATCCATTCCTCAAGGCTGATCTTCAACGGATGTCCGAGACGTTCCGCCAGCAGTTCAAGGATATCGATGCGGCCGCTTCTTTCGCGGACCGCTTCCCAGTATTCAAGCACTTCCCCGATATGTTCGTTGATCTCATAGCGGCGCGCCCCGCCATCGTAAATGATGCATTTTTCAAAGATCGGATCTCTCTGCGAGAGCGTGATCCTGCGGTATTCCGGATCGACGATCCCCTTTTCACCCCAGTAGAAATCGATGTTTTTGATCTGGATCCCGGCAACGCCGGCATTCTCGTAACAGCTGAACATACCGCCGTAGAAGACGACGTTAAAACCTTCGAATTCCGGCCAGAAACAGCGGATCTTCTCTGTCATCTCTTCGGCGATCTCTACAGCCCTCGTACCGCCGATCGTGAAGGCGAGGATATTCTTCAGCCTTGCATCGTGCTGCTTGTAGAAATCCAGCACATGATTGAGACAGTAAATCAGAGTCTCGCCGCTCGCGATGATATCTCCCATGAGCAGAGTCCCGTCCGGTACGACCGCCAGTTTGCTGTAGCGGGCATCCAGTCCGACGATCTCCTTGCCGTCAAAAACACGCTCACAGGACAGGAAACTGATGTCATGCACCGGAATGCTCTGTAAATAACAGCTTTCCTCCATCGGGTAATTCAACGCGCCCCGCAGGATCGTAAGGATATTGACCGGATGCAGGAAATGCTGTTCGCTGAAGTAGCGCAGAGCCGCGGAAGTTGCCGGCAAAAGAGCCTTGTAGACATCAAAACCAACGACTTCAGGCGAATTCAGCAGCTTTGCGATCTTCGGATCGGAAAGCACGTAATAATGGTTTTTGAAGTTCCCTTCCAGTTCACCGAAGGAGATGCCGCCTTCGTTAAACAGAGGTTTAAGCTGCACATCATTAAAGTAATCCATAGTATCCCCTTGCTTATTCATAAAAAAAACGGGTCGGAAAACCATATCAGTTTCCGGCCACTCATGTCTCGGTACATTCAGGAACTTCAACTTCGTGGTTCCGGATTGCCCATAAAACTTCCTTTAAAATTATAGTTTTCCAGGCTCCTCAACGTCAACGGAAAACAAAGATGTTCTAAGAACAGAAGCAGGGCCTGTATGCCCTGCTCCGTCTTAATCTGAATATGTATTCATCAGCGCCTTTACGCATTCTGCGTCCGGCATGGATTTTAACGCGCCTTTGCGTGTTGTCACGATCGCTGCCGCAGCGCTGGCAAAAACACCGAAACGGCGGATCTTATCTTCATCGAGATCTTCGAGTCCGTTCTCCAGGATCCCGTTCAGCAGACAGGCGCAATAGGTATCTCCTGCCCCGGTCGTATCAACAGTATTCTGCGGAAAAGGCGGAATATCGATCCTTTTCCCCTGATAGTAGATCCGGCTGCCTTCCGGGCCGAGCGTCAGCGCGATCAGCGGGATCGCGAATTCTTTCTGCAGGACGGAAACGGCGGAATCATGATCCTTCTGCCCTGTCAGCCAGAGGATCTCGTTATCGGCGATCTTCAGGATATCGCAGTGTTTCATTCCCCAGAGGATCTGTTCTCTGGCTTCCTCTTCGCTGTGCCACAGTGGCATGCGCAGATTGGGATCATAAGAACGCAGGATACCGCATTCCTCGGCTGCCGCTATGGCCTTTTTCGTTGCCGAGCGGCAAGGTTCATCACTCAGCGATAAAGATCCGAAATGAAAGACCTTTGAATCACGGATCAGCGAAAGGTCCGCTTCTTCCTCCTTCAGCATCACATCCGCTCCGGGATCGCGGTAAAAGGAAAAGTCGCGGTCGCCGTTCTCCAGCTTATGCACAAAAGCCAGGGTCGTCGGAACGCTCTCATCTACGCGGAGTCCGCTGTCGTCGATCCCGCAGGAAACGATCTCGCTGCGGAGCCTTTTGCCAAAAGCGTCATTTCCGACCTTCCCGATAAAAGCCGTCTTTTTCCCGAGTTTCTGCAGCATCGCCAGCACATTGCAGGGCGCGCCGCCCGGATTCGCTTCAAATACCGGATTCCCGGATCCCGATTCTCCGGTATTGATCATATCGACCAGAAGTTCGCCTAAGGCGACGACATCATACTTTTTAGTCATCTTTCACCTCCAGAAACAGCTTTCTCTTTACTGCCGGAACGACCGAAACGGAAGGTTCGAGCAGCGGGATCAGCGTCGCCTGCAGGGCATGATAGAGATCGCTTTTCCCAGGCCATACTGTTTCCTTCAGACGGTTGTTTTCATCCAGCTGGTGGAACCAGGATCCGTTCACCGGATCATGAACACACTCATGGAGATAACACATGAATTCGCTGTAAAGCTGCGCGTATTCCTCCCTGCCGGTAATATGATAAAGGACTGCCGAGGTATTGATCGCCTCCGCCAATGTCCAGTGCATCCGGTCACGCACGACCGGCACACCGTTCCAGTCTGTTGTATAAACGATGCCGCGCGCGCCGTCCGCGTTCCAGGCATCTTTGACCGCCCTTTCAAAGAGACGGCATGCTTTTTCGATATATGCTCCGCTCTTCTCCTTATCCTCCGGATAAGCGGATAATGCCCACTGGCTGATCAGTCTCGCCCATTCGATCCCGTGTCCCGGGGTCGCTCCGTAGGGTTTGAAGGGGTCATCTTTTTTATCGCTGTTATATGTATAGAGCGGGTTCCAGTTCTCGTCAAAGTGTTCCGGGATCCGCCAGCGATTTTCTTCCGCCCATTCAAGCACATGACCGATGATCCTGCCGGCGCGTTCCCGCCAGATGTTGTCGCCGGTGACATCCGCCACAGCCAGAAAGGCTTCAACGGTATGCATATTGGCATTCAGCCCGCGATAAGGCTCACATTGTGTGAATTCGGTATTCCAGGTATCCCGCGTCAGACCTTTTTCTTCCTCCCAGAAGTATTTCAGGAATACTTCCGTGCTGTCTTTCAGCAGTTCTTCCGCACCGGGATGTCCGGCTGCCAGAGCACTGGCGGCAGCCAGGATCACAAAGGCATGGGCGTAACACTGTTTTCCTGATTTTGGCAGAAGATCCTTATCCACAGCCGGGTAGAAGCCTCCGTGCGCATCGTCATGCAGAACAGTGCGCAGACCTTTCAGAGCACAGTCAAGGAGTTCCCCGCTTCCCGGATATCCCAAAAGGCAGCCCAGGGAATAGACATGTGCCATCCGGCAGGTGATCCAGGTCTCCAGATCCCTGTCTTTTAAAGGCTTGCTGTCACTGCCAAGATAATAGGAAGCGCCGGAAGGCGAGGGAAAGGATCGGCCGAAGTCCAGCAGCTCCTCACGCAGTTCCTTCAGATACTCACGGTTTTCCGCGGTATCGGGCATATATTTTCTGTCCATGACAACACCTCCGTATTCAGGTCAGAAACGGCAGATCTCCCTGACCTTATTCTCATCCAGGCGACGGACGATCTCTGTCATCAGGCGGATGGTGTTCTTGTAATCGTCATAGTGGATCATCGATGTCGGGGTGTGTGCATAACGGCAGGGAACATTTATCAGCAGGACCGGGATCCCGGTGTTCGCGAACTGGAATTTCCCGGCGTCTGTACCGCCCCGTTTCATGATCGAAGTCTGGTACGGGATCCCGCATTCTTCCGCGACTTCCACCGCAAAGCGGATCAGCTTGCGGTTGGAGAGCGTCATATTATCCATGAAAGTCAGCTCCGGACCTTTCCCAAGCGCTGCTTCCTCCTTCTTGCTGCCGCAGACATCGTCAGCAGTCCCGATATCCAGGGAGAAAGCGATATCCGGTCTTACCATTTCCGCCAGCGTTGCGGCACCGCGGGTGCCGACCTCTTCCTGGACTGTCCCGCCGCCGATAAAGATATTCGGATGACCGGTCTTTTTCAGGTCTTCCATGACTCTTAAGGCAACAGCGCAGCCGATGCGGTTATCCCAAGCTTTATTGACGAGGTATTTTCCGTCTTTTCCAAGCGCTTCAAAATGACCTTTGGGAACGATGAAATCCCCGACCCGGACACCGAGTTCTCTTGCCTCTTCTTCGCTTTTGCAGCCGATATCGAGCGCGAGATCCTCGATCTGCGGGAATCCCTTATCTTCCGTGCCGGGTCCGAGCGAACAGATCGCGTCCACATCCCCTTTTTCGGTCTCGATCGTATAATGCTGGGAAAGCGCGCCGCAGACAAAGAAGAAGCCGCAGCGGGAAAAACGCACATAGCCGTCCTTGGTGATCGAGCGGACCATGAATCCGACTTCATCCATATGGCCGACAGCCAGGATCTTGGGACCTTCGCTTCCGTGATAGGCAGCCAGGGAACCGAGACCATCTGTCTCGATCCTGTCCGCGACAGGCTCATACGCTTTGCGTAAAAACTCTCTGACAGATCCCTCATTGCCGCTCGTTGCGCGCAGATCCGTCAGTTCTTTTAAAAATCCGATCTCTTTTTTCATACCGTCGTCCTCCCGGTTTCGTTCTAGGAAAATTTTACCACATGGGACAGGGGCAAAAACTCCTGTGCTAAAATTAAGACAGCATATGATCCTCTTTCATACCGGATTCAGCGAGATCCGAAAGCCGGATATCCACTACGGAAGAAAGAACGCCGATTTCGGCCAGGGTTTTTATCTGTCTCCCGAAAAGGAATTTTCCTGCCGCTGGGCAAGGGAAAGAAAGGATGAGGACAGTTATCTCAATACCTATGAATTCAATGAGGAAGGTCTGCGGATCAAGGTCCTGAAAAGAGACGAAGAATGGTTCTCCTGTATCTTCGCCAACCGCCGCGGAAAAGCGGACACTTTCTCACAGTACGATGTGATCATCGGCCCGATCGCCAACGATACGCTCTATGATACGATGGGCATTCTGACCAGCGGTTTTCTCTCAGACGGGCAGGCTCTGCAAATTCTTGAGCTGGGACCGGAATACACGCAGTGGGTGATCAAGAGCGAAAAGGCATTGTCACAGCTGCGCTGGCTCTCCTCACGTGTCCTGACAAAAGAGGAGATCGCCTCCTGCCGGCTGACCGTGCAGAAGGAAGAAACCGAATTCCAGACACAGTTTGCTGAAAAGATACAGTCCTTTGAATAGAAACGATACAACTTATCCGGAGAAAACCGGAAGAACAGGTCCATAATAAAAGAGATATGAAAACAACTTACTTATGTAACAGTGAAGCCAAAGCTTACGTTCTGGACAGACTGCTGGAAAAAGCGCCGGACAATTCGCTGGAAGACACGGAGATCAAAAGCTTATCCGCCTTCCGGAGCGCTTTTTTAAAGGAAGCACCGACAGCCGAAGAGATCTGCGAGATCGGCCGCAGTCTTTCCGACAGTGAACTGGATCCCCTGCTTTCAGACAGCGGTTTTTTGCGTGAAATCCGCACGATCGCCGATGAATGCGAGCGTTATAAGATCGATCCGGAAACACTGGAGCTGCCCTCTTCGATCCGCCGTCTTTTGAAAGCGGTCCCCTTAAGAGGATACGCCTCCCTGCCGGAGCTCACATTGCCGGAAGAAAACATACTTATCGTCAAAGACCATTATTCCCTGTTTGATCAGGAGCTGGTCACGATCCTCAAGGAAAAAGAAGCCGGCGAGATCGATCTCATCGACACGCCGGAACACAAAGATTACCGATATGAGACCGGCAGTGTTGCCGATCAGTATGAATATGCGGTGCAGCAGCTGATCCTGCAGGACCTGCCTTTGAGCGAATGCGCCTTCCTTTTATGTGACACCGCCGAAAAGGATCTCTGCTTCAGCACTCTGAAACGATACGAAGTCCCCTTTTACAGCCCGGATCTGCTGAATGCCAATACGGCTGCCGCTGATCTGACTGCGCTGCTTGACTTCTGTTTCGCCCCCGATCTGCTGCACTACAAAAAGGTCCTGGAACGGAACCTTTTCGCCAAGGCGAATGCTGCGGCATTCGTTTATCTGAATGACCATATGCGGGAAGAGGATCTTTTCCGTCCGCTGCAGCGTCTTTCCGATGACCCGGATTACCGGGAGGTCGAGAAGGCTGCGGAATACGTTCACAGCCGGACATGGCCGAAACTGAAAGAGCTCTGCGAAGCAGTTTCCTACAAGGAAAAGCTCATCAAAGCCTTCTCTTTCCTGAAGGAAGGCGAGGATAAGGAAGCTGTCCGCTGCTATCTGCAGGAACGCGGTCCGTCCTTAAAAGAGGAACATTACGGGCTGCTGAAAGAAGCGCTTTTAAAGCTCGGCTCTTCTGCACGCAGAAATAACGGTATCCGTGTCTCCTCTTTTGCGGAACCCTGCTATGGCTTTAAATATCTTTTTGTCTTCAGCTGTTCCGAGAGTCTTTTCCCCGGTTTCCAGCCGAAGGAAGGACTGCTGAATGAATATCTTCTGAAGGATACGAATTATCCGGATATCGCGCTGCGGGAAAAGGACCATCTGCAGAAACTCGCGTACCTCGATCGCAGCGAAAAGACTTTCTACCTGCTGCCGTTAAGCTCTTACGACGGAAAGGCACAGAGCTTCTCCTTGAGTCTCGAACATATCCCGCTTGAAAGCGTGCAGCCGCTCAAAAGCTCCTGCCCGCTTCCCAATACACATAAACTCACCGTGGAAACTGCCGGAAAGCTTTTCTTTGACGGGGAAGGCGTTCTCAACGGCTCCGTCTCCGCTTTTGAAAGCTATAACTCCTGTCCCTATGCCTATTTCCTGAATTACGGTCTCGGCCTGCGCGAACCGCGCGTCTATGGATTTGAGCCGGCGACGATCGGCACGATCCTGCACGGCTTTTTCGAACAGCTGATCAAAGACCATGGGAAAGACTACGCAAAGATCTCCGAAGAGGAGATCCGGGAAAGGCTGCAGCCCTACCGGGAACGCTTTGAGACGCTTTATCCCCGCAAACAGCAGGAGATCTCGCACCTGTTCGATAATATGACCGAAAACCTGAAACTGGAACTTGCCTTCCTGGCAAAGATGGAAAGCGAGACGCACTTCGCTCCCAAAGAACAGGAATACCGCTTCAAAGAGATGTTTACCGATAACGAATATGCCAGAGTGCGTTTACGCGGCAGCATCGACCGGGTCGATGAATGCGGAGATTATTTCCGTATCCTCGACTACAAGACCAGCAAACATGCCCTGAAAGAGGCGGATATCCGGGCCGGCGTCAGCCTGCAGCTTCTGACCTATCTTTTCCTCTATGCCGGGATCTCCGGCAAGGAAGGACTTTCCGCCTATTACTGCGATCTCAATCTCACCCGTCAGCGCGAAGACCGCTACGGCTATACCAAATCCAAGGGTTTCGCTGAGAAGGAGATCACCCAGGAGGAAGCGTTCTACCGCAAACAGAAACTCAGCGGCTGGGCGCTGCAGGATGTTGAAGGGGTCTATGACAGCTACGACTCGATCCCGACCGGCGGTGCCAAAGGCCGTATCTCGACAAAACAGCTTTATGACGGTGAAAAGATCTACTCTGCCCTGCAGACGATCTATACCGTGCTATATCAGAAGCTGGCAAACGGTGAGATCCCGCTCGAACCGGCAGAAGGCGCCTGCGGCTACTGTCTCTATGGCGCGATCTGCCGCTTCAAAGGAAAGGAAGGCTATACCGTACGTCAGTATTTTGACGGATCCCTGAAACAGGAAGAGGAAGAGAAAGAAGCATGAGTTTCACACCGAATCCCTCCCAGAAAAAAGCGATCGAAGCACGCGGAACGAATGTGCTCGTTTTTGCCAGTGCCGGCGGCGGCAAGACCACTGTCCTGATCGAACGCCTGATGAAACGGATCCTGACCGACCGTATCCCGCTTGAAGAGATCGCGGCCATGACCTTTACCGAAGCGGCTGCCTCCAATATGGCCCGCCGTTTGAAGAAAGCGCTGCAGGATGCCCACGCGAAAGATCCGCAGGATGAATTCCTGACCAAACAGTTGTCCGCGATCAGCTCTGCCCAGATCTCCACGATCCATTCCTTCTGTCTGCGGCTGATCAAGGAATACTATTATGTCCTTCCGCTTTCCCGCAAACGCGCCGAAACGATCCTGGATGAAGCCCGGGGCAGTCTGTATCTCAAGGAAGCGATCGAAAAGGCGATCGCGTCCGCGGACTGCGATACCCGTGAACTCAACCTGCTTTTCAGTGAGAACCTGTTCTCCAAGGATTCGCTGGCGGATGTGATCGCGAAGATCCTGAATAAAGCGGGAAGCGCCGCCGATCCTTTTGCCAAGCTCGACAGCTGGATCGATAACGACGTTTCGCGTCTTGAAGACCTCGATCCGGAGATGACCGATTACTACGCGCTGAACAAGCGTCTTCTGCTGAAGGACGCGCTGCAGGTCATCGAGGAGATCCTTCTGACCGGCGAACACGCGGAATTCTACCCGTCGCTGAAAGAAGGCGTAGAAAAGCTTCTGGATACCGAAGATCTGCGGGAGTTCAATGATATGCTGCCGCATATCCTGCACAGTCTGCCTTCAAAAAGAAAGTCCAAGAATTCCGAAGGCGATTCCGAACAGTATAAAGCCCTGCGCGATGAGCTGGCCGAATATTTCACGAAGATCGCCAAAGGCTATGATGCGACCGAGGACCTTCTGAAATACCATCGTCAGTCCCTGCCTTATGAAAAGGCGCTGATCAATATCTGCAAGGAAGCGCTGGCGAACTACAACGCGATCAAAGCGGAGAACGAGTGTCTCGATTTCGATGACTTTGAACATTACGCTTATGCGATCCTTACCAAAAACGACTGCGCGATCGCGAAGCAGCTGAAGAAGCGCTACAAGGAGATCATGGTCGATGAATTCCAGGATACGAGTGAAGGACAGTGGAGCCTGCTCTCGCTTCTGGAAGACAACAACCTCTTCCTTGTCGGTGACGTCAAGCAGTCGATCTACCGTTTCCGCAACGCCAAGCCGGAGATCATGATCTCCTTACGCAGTGATCCCCGTTTTGAAAAGATCCATTTACGCGAAAACTACCGTTCCAAGAAGAACGTTGTCGAATTCAACAATGCCCTGTTTGAAGCGGCGATGAACCTGCGCCGCAGAGTCTTCACACCGGAAGACGTGCAGATCCCGGCAGGCTTCAACGCCGATAAGGACAACAGTGAGCTGCATTTTGTCCGCGCCCTAGCCAGCGAAAAGACCTCGAGCACCGGACTGCGCATCGTCCGTGCCAAAGCGCTGGCCCAGGAGATCCTGGAGACCGCAAAGGAAGGCATTCCCTATAAGGAGATGGCTGTTATCCTGCGTTCCCACTACGAGAAGAATGAAGTGCGCATGGCGCTGGAAGACGCCGGTATCCCCTATTTCATGAAGGACAACGAGGGCTACTTCAATTCCGTCGCCATGGATGTCCTCACTTCCTGGTTCCGGGTCCTTGAAGATCCGCATGACAGTATCAGCCTGGCAGCCGTCCTCTCCTCCCCGTTCTACGGACTGGACGATGAGGCGCTGCTTACCTTAAAAGGAACCTTCAAAGAGTATCCGTCGTTCCGGGAAGACTATGAAAGACTCTCGGCACTCGCGGAAGCCAACCGGCTGAGCGAGCTTCTTCACGAGCTGGTCAGTCTGCGTCATTTCTACGATGACCTGCCGGAAGAGGAAAAGACCAACGTCGCCTACTTCCTGGCGGCTTTCGAGAACTACTGCTTCACCTCTCTGCATGAGATGATCGAATTCATCGAGGAATCCAAAGAGACCCAGAAGGAAGCGGCTGTCGGTGTTTCCGAAGACGCGCCGGTCGTCAAGATCATGACGATCCACGGTTCCAAGGGTCTGGAATATGACGCCGTCTTCTTCCTCTCCTCTCACAGCAACAAGCAGAAATCCGCCTCTTCGATGATCGACATCGATCTCGGTGTCGGCCTTACTGTCTTTGAAAAGCCCTACCATTTCCTGAACAACAGCCTGAAACGTCAGGCGATCCTCAATAAGGATGATCTGCTTGACCAGGAAGAATATCTTCGCCTTTTATATGTCGCTCTGACGAGGGCAAAGAAGAAGCTCGTGATCCTCGATGCCTTCAATCCGGAAGAAGCCGAGAAGGATCTTAGCCGCATCGCTTCCGAACGGCTCGATTTCACGACCGTCATCGGAAACTGCGGTCTTGATCCGCAGCTGATCCAAACGGTCGATTATACATTCGATCCGGAGATCCGCTATGTTTCCCGCGCAAGGGCACAGAAGACCGAACTGCCTCATAAGGACTATGTTCTGGAAGAGCAGGAGGAAGCTTCACCCTCCGACTTCGAGCAGCATTCCCGTGATCTCGATCTCGACGCGCTGGCCGGCATGAATTACGGCACCCGCATCCACGAGATCCTGGCGAAGATCGATTACGGCTGTCCGACCGGAGATAAAGAGATCCGGGCGATCGATCCGCAGCTGACGGATGAAGAGGTATCCCGCATCCTCGGTTTCGCGAACGATCCTTTGATCCGCCGGTACACCAAAGAAGAGATCCATCAGGAATATTCCTTCTACCTGCGTGAGGGAAACCGGACTTTGCATGGTTTCATGGATTTCGTCGCGATCGGTGAGGACATCCTGCTCGCCGACTATAAGACAGATGTCGGCGCGGATGAAGAGACTCTTATCGGACGATATCAGGGACAGCTGAACAGTTATCTGGATGTCCTGGATAAGCTCTACCCGCAGAAAAAGAAAAAGGCATATATCTATGCCCTGTCTCTGAAAAAATTCATTGAGATCAAGCGTTCCTGAGTTCAGGAACGCTTTTCATTACATCTTTTATCGGAAACGGCTCATTCGTAGACCGATCTCCACTCGCCGTTCTCCATGAAATAACGCAGTTCACTGATCTGATCGTTCTCGATCACTTCCATGATCTCCATCAAGTCATAGGATAACTCGTATTTCTCAAGATCCGCGCGTTTGATCCAGAAGACCCTGCCTTCCGCAGAGTCTTTTAATTCACCTTCGAATTCATCCGCGACATAAAAGAAGACAAAGTAGCGGTCTTCCTCCTCGGTCTTGAACTCCTCGATGCCGCAGAGACGCGGATGTTTGATCGTCAGACCGGTCTCCTCGTAGACTTCGCGGATCACCGCCTGGCTGAGGCCTTCCCCTTTTTCGGCATGTCCGCCCGGCAGGGTGATGCCCGGCCAGTCTTTTTTCGTGCGCAGCTGCACGAGGATCTCGTCGCCTCTGCGGACCAGACACATATTCGTCAGAACGCATTGTTCCATTCGTTTCATTTTTTCAATTCCTCCAGGATCTCTTCCTTACTGCGGGTATATTCCTCTTTGCGGATCTTTTTCATCAGCTCACCGAGCTCCTTTCCGGGTTTCATCCCGAGCGCGATCAGTTCTTCGCCGCTGATATGTTCCTTCTGCAGGAAAGTCTGATAGTCTTTCCCGAGAGCGATGTATTTCTCTTCGTTCTGCGGATAAAGGGCGCGCAGGACCAGCAGATAGTCACCGGGTTCCGTCAGCTGATCGAGCTTCGTGAAAAGCGCGGTCTTTTCGGTGATATCTTCACAGGTCCGGTATTTCAGCTCCTTCAGCTCATATTTCTTGGTCACGAAACGGCGCAGGAAACTCTCTTTTTCCTTTGCCGTCATGCCGGCGCAGAGGATATCGAGCATGTATTCCACCGGCTCTTTCGCCTCATCGCGCAGGGCGAGAACTCTTTCATCAAAGACCGGATCTTCCTTCAGCTCGGCATAGTATTCTTCCAGCTGTTCCATCTGCCGCAGCTCACGGAAATAACGCCCAGGTTCCCTGCTTAACAGGGCCTTCTCTGTTTCTCCTTCGACCCGTTCCCGGGAAAGTGAGGACAGATCGATCTTCCGGCACAGTTCCCGGGTCTCTTCCGCGACGTCAAAGCCCAGCTGCGCCGCGAAGCGGGCAGCCCGCAGGACGCGGAGCGGATCTTCCGAGAAGCTTGTATCGTTCACATGACGCAGGATCCCTTTTTCAAGATCTTCGAGGCCGTGATGATAATCGTGGATCTCGCCGCTTAAAACATCCTCCATCAGGGCGTTGACGGTGAAGTCGCGCCGCGAGGAAGCTGTCTCCGGAGAGAGGAACGGGTCTGCCGAAGTCAGAAAGGCGCGGTGACCCTCCCCGATCTTTTCCTCGGTGCGGGGCAGCGCGATATCGAGCGAAGTATGTTCAAGCTTGAAGATGCCGAAGCTTTTGCCGACAGTCAGGACGTTGCCGAAAGAAGAGAGCAGCTCCTCGAGCTTTTCGGCCGGGATCCCGTAGACCTCGATATCCAGGTCCTTGCAGGGACGTTTTAAAAGCTTGTCGCGGACACAGCCGCCGACGTAATAAGCTCTTCCTCCCGCTTCTGCGATCTTTGAGGCGATCGCTTCCGCTTTTACTTTGTCCTCCATACCATGATTTTAACAAAATTCTCCTGACCCGCCTATGCGGCTTTCATATTATGCCGTGTCCCCGTGTGAGGTCTTACAGGTGAGGATGTTTGCTGATTGCACCAGAAAATCGCAGTTGTTATAATTTATTTTAGTGATAAATATGGGGGGTTACTTTTATGATCGAAGAGAAATCCTGCGGTGCAGTCATTCTGCGTAAGAACGAAGACCGTTTTGACTATGATGTCCTGCTTATCAAACACACAATGGGCCACTGGGGCTTCCCCAAAGGCCACGTTGAGGGAGATGAGACCGAAAGAGAAACAGCTCTGCGTGAAGTAAAAGAAGAGACCGGCTATACGGTCGCTTTGGAGAACGATTACCGCGGTATCTCATCCTACCTGCCGCAGCCCGGCACACATAAGACCGTTGTTTACTTTGCCGGTGTCGTGGTCGAAGGCGAACCCGGATCCGAAGACGAAGGGATCGAAAGAGTCGAATGGATCCCCTATACAGAAGCCCAGGCATACCTTACCTACCCCAGTGATGTAGTTATCCTGCGCGATGTCCGCAAATACATGGCGCGCTTTGAAGAAGATCTCTGATCTCTGACCGGAGTCTGCTTATCACTGCCGCTGTTTCCAAAAAAGAACTGATCAAAGAGACGCTCAGAATGGCGTGGCCCGCCGTATTAGAGAGCGTCTTTATTTCCCTGGCCGGGATGATCGATACCCTGATGGTATCGGAACTCGGCCCTTTTGCGGTGGCGGCTGTCGGTCTGACGACGCAGCCCAAATTCATCGGCCTCGCCTTCTTCGTTACCGCCAATATCGCGGTCTCGGCGCTGGTCGCCAGACGCAGAGGCCAGAACAAGCAGAGGGAAGCGAACGAGATCTTTCTGACAGCGCTCGTCTATACCCTGATCATGTGTCTGCTCGTCAGTGTGCTCTGTGTCGTCTTCGCCGAAGACATGATGCGCCTCTGTGGCAGCAATCCCGATACCCATGACGCGGCGGTCCTGTATTTCCGGATCATCATGGGCGGCTGTTTCTTCAATGTACTCTCGATGGTCATCAACGCTGCCCAGCGGGGCAGCGGCAATACCCGTGTCGCGATGACGACGAACGTGACTTCCTCGATCGTCAACATCGTTTTCAATTACCTTCTGATCACCGGCAAACACGGTTTCCCGGCCCTGGGGATCCTGGGCGCTGCCGGGGCGACGGTCTTGGGCACAACCGTCGCCAGCATCCTTTCGGTCATCTCCCTGTTCAAGGAAACAAGCTACCTGCAGGTAAAATACATCCTCGAAGAAAAGATCCTTCCGACCTGGTCGAGTTTTACCCGGATGATCAAACTGACTCTGAACTTCCTGCTTGAGAATCTTCTGATGCGTATCGGTTTCCTGACGACCGCCTTATTCGCAGCAAAACTCGGGACCGATGCCTTTGCCGCCCATCAGGTCGGCATGAACGTGCTCAATCTCGGCTTCTCCTTCGGGGACGGCATGCAGGTCGCGGCCGTTGCCCTGATCGGCCGTTCCTTGGGCGAAGGAAAGAAAGAACGGGCAAAGACCTACGGCAGTCTCTGCCAGAATATCGGTTTCCTGATCTCGCTCTGCCTTTCGGCGATCCTCTTCTTCGGCGGAAGAGCGATCTACTCGCTTTTCTTCAAGGAGACACATATCATTGAGATGGGGGTCACGATCTGCACCTGGATGATCGTTATCCTGCTGTTCCAGGTCTCCCAGATCATTTACTCCGGCTGTCTGCGCGGTGCCGGCGATGCCCGCTACGTGCTTTTCGTGGCATTGTTGTCGGTATCGATCATCCGTACAGCCGTGACCTATCTTGGCTTCAATGTCTTTCAGCTCGGACTGAACGGGGTCTGGGCCGGTGTGCTCGCTGACCAGTTCACCCGTTTCGTTCTCAACAGTACCCGTTTTATCAGAGGAAGGTGGACAGAAATACGCATATGAAAACGATCTATCTTGCAGGTGGCTGCTTCTGGGGCGTCGAGAAATACTTTGAACAGTTTGACGGTGTCCTTTCTACCGAAGTCGGTTATGCCAACGGAAATAAGGAAAACCCGACCTATGAGGAGGTCCGCACCCAGACGACCGGCTTTACCGAGACCTTAAAACTGGAATATGACCCGGCGGTCCTTCCGCTGAGGAAGATCCTCGAACTCTACTACGACATCATCGAGCCCACAGTCAAAGACCGTCAGGGACATGACATCGGCAACAACTACCGCACCGGTATCTACTATCTCAATGAGGAAGACCTCCCGCTGATCAGGGAAGTGACAGCAGAGGAACAGAAAAAATACAGCGATCCGATCGTGACCGAGATCCTGCCGCTGCAGAACTTCTATAAAGCCGAGGAATATCATCAGAAATATCTCGACAAGAATCCCGGCGGCTACTGCCATATCCCGAGCGAAAAGCTTTCGCTCAAACATTAGGTTTTTCTTTGCAAAAGAAGCAGAAATGCTAAAATGGAAATGATACTAAAGGGGTGAAAGCTTATGAGAATTATAAAAAAGATCCTGAACTGGTTAGGACTGCTCTGCCTTATCGGCGGACTTGGTCTGATGACATTTGCATATTTCTCCAACCGTTCTTTCCTGAATTACATTTCCAACCTTCTGGCGGATGCCAAATTCGGCGTTACCATACGGCAGATGCTGTTTGGTCTGCTTCTGGTCATCGTCTCGCTGATCCTTTTCGGTTTCGCCCTGAAAGCCGGCGGCGTTGCCAAACGTCACGAGAAGGAAAAGGCGGAAGCCGACAGACTGCAGCGCGAGGAAAACGAAGCCCGCACCAGAAAGATGCAGCAGGAAGCAGAACAGGCCAAGGCTGAGGCGGAACGCATGAAAGCGGAAGCGCAGCAGATCCTCGACAACCGCGACAATGTCGTGGCGGAAACAAAGGAGACAACTCCTCCGGAAGCCTGATCCCGGAAAATACTTACCGTCCGTTATGGCCGGAGACCGCATGGTCTCCGGTTTTTATGTGCTTCTGCGCCAGCGATCCTGCGCAACTCTGCTAAAATAGGATCATGATCCTGAATACCGGCCAGAGAACAGATATCCCAGCCTTCTACAGTGAATGGTTCTTTAATCGCATAAAAGAAGGCTTTGTCTGGGTACGCAATCCCTATGATCCGCAAAGAGTGACAGAATACCGGCTCGACCCGGAGCTGATCGATGTCGTCGTTTTCTGCACCAAAGATCCCGGTCCGATGCTGGACAGGCTGGATGAATTAAAAGGCTTCCGGCAGTTCTGGCATGTGACGATCACCCCTTACGGAAAAGAGATCGAACCGAATGTGCCGGAGAAAAGCCTCATTCTTGAACGTTTCCGGAAACTGTCCGCGCTCGTCGGTCCCGAGGCCGTGACCTGGCGTTATGATCCGATCTTTATCAGCGAACGCTATACGGTAGAGTCGCATCTGAAAAGCTTCGAAAGGATGTGCAGTGAGTTAAAAGGATACACCAGGAAAGTCGTGATCAGCTTCATCGATCTCTATGCCAAAACAAAAAAGAACTTTCCTGAAGTCCGGGAAGTCACAGAGGAGGAACGCCGGATCCTGGGCAGGGAGATCGCCCAGATCGCTTCCGCCTGTTCGATGAAAGTCTATACCTGTCACGAGGGAAACGATATGAAGGAGTTCGGCATCGATACCAACGGCTGCATGACAAGAACGGTGATCGAACAGTCGCTGGGGATCACTCTGGAAAACCTTCCGAACATCAAGCTGCGGGAAAACTGCAGCTGCCTGATCGGAAACGATATCGGGGCCTATAACACCTGCCTTCACGGCTGCCGCTACTGTTACGCCAATTACGATATGGAGATCGTCCGCCGGAACGCCGGGGCGCACGATCCCGAAAGCCCGCTTCTGATCGGTCATCTGCAGAAAGAGGACCGTCTCTATAAAGCAGCACAGCGATCAAATCTGTCAGATCTGATCGGTCTGGGGATCTGATATATTTCCCGGGATATAAATGAGCAGAGATATGTCTTCTCTGCTTTTTATAACTTTTTTAATATATATTAATCTTCATCAATAGCATTGAGTTTATGTTTTTCATCGCCTATACTTTTTGAGTTGTTAAAAAGGAGGTCACTGGATGGATAAACAAAGCGGTTCCCACTCTCCGATCTCGGCCGGGCTTTTATCGCTGACCGGCGGGATGCTGGATGCTTATACATATGTGCAAAGAGGCGGCGTTTTCGCCAATGCCCAGACCGGCAACATGGTCAAGCTCGGGATCATGCTGGCCCAGGGCAAACCGGAAGGCTGTATCGCCGCTCTGATCCCGATCGTATCCTTTGTCTGCGGCTCCATGCTGGCATCGGTGCTAGGCGAGGTCAGCGATGCCCACAATCTGAAGATCCGTCACCGCGGTGTCCTGATCCTGGAGATGATCACGATCATCATCGTTTCCTTCCTCCCCCACACGGAAGCGGCGGATACGGTCACCAATATCCTGATCCCCTTCGTCTGCGCCATGCAGTCAACGACCTTTTCCAAATTTGCCGGACAGGCGATCTCGACGACCGTCTTCACCGGCAACCTCAGCAAAGCAGCCGGCAGTGTCTGCCGCGGCATCCTGAAAAAAGACCTCAGGGAAATGCGTCATGGTCTCTTCTATTACGCGGTGATCTGCTTATTCATCTTCGGCGGCTTCGTCGAAACGAAAATGGCCGTTTATCTCGGAAACGCAGCTGTATTGATCACACTGCTTCCCCTGCTCGTGACCTTCGCCTATATCACGGTCATCCGCATCCAGATCGACAGTCAGACCGTTTAACGGAAGCAAACAGGAACAGGTTCTTTAGCATTTGGCTTGAGACCTGTTCTTTTTTCATCTAAACTTAAACCATGAACATCCTTGAAGAACTCAATGCGATCGGCAACGGCTCCTCCCGCAAACTGGAGGATGCCCCGAACCGTTCTCTCGATATCCGTATCTTAAAAGCCTGCATGTCCTTATTATGGAGCGGCTACTATCTTTTTGAAGGCAAGTCCCCGGAAGACTGCCTGGCCTATATCCGCAGCCAGCTCGGCAGCGAGATCGGCAAAGCTTTCCGCTTTGCCTGCATCCCCATGCAGAGAAGCGAAGAGCAGTATGTCGAAGGCTTTATCCAGACATTGCCCGCCATTAAAAAGGTGCTGCTGAAGGATCTCAAAGCGATCTATGAAGGGGACCCGGCAGCTATCGACGAGGCGGAGGTGCTGATCACCTACCCCGGTTTCCGGACGATCACGATCTACCGTATCGCCCATCAGCTCTGGCTTTTAGGGGTGCCGATGATCCCCCGTATCCTGACTGAATACGCGCACAGCCGCACCGGCATCGATATCCATCCCGGCGCCACGATCGGCGAAGCCTTCTGTATCGACCACGGGACCGGTATCGTTATCGGCGAAACAGCGACCCTCGGCCATCATGTCAAGCTTTACCAGGGCGTGACGATCGGCGCCAAGAGTTTCGAGCTCGATGAGAACGGAAATCCCGTCAAAGGCGGAAAACGTCACCCTGATATCGGAAATCATGTCGTCATTTACGCTAACGCCACGATCTTAGGCGGAAGCACAGTGATCGGCGACCACTGCACGATCGGCGGCAGCGTCTGGCTGACCCACTCCCTGCCGGAAGGAACGACGATCACCTATAACCCGGACCATAACTAAAAAAGTCTTCGTGAGAAGACTTTTTGATTGCGCTGTTTCTTTGTCTAAAGCAGCTTTCTGCCGAATTCGCGGGCTTTCTCCAGAAGCTCCGTTTTTCTGCCGGCTTCTCCGGGGTCGTTGACGCCACCGCCGAAGAAAGTTCCCGAATAGACCGCTTTTTCAAAACAGTCGGTCCAGCCCTGCAGGCCGGCGATGGCCTTTTCCGGTACGTGATCCTCGTCTTCAGCTGCCGTGCAGAGCAGATAGACGTTACGGAAACGATAATCCATGGTATAGAGCGGATTGCAGCGGTCCAGCAGTGTTTTCAGCTGACCGCTCAGTTCATAATAATAGATCGGTGTGGCGAACACCAGCGTATCCGCCTGGCGGATCTTCTCCGCGATCGCGGCGGCATCGTCCTTTATGACGCATTTCTGTGTCTTCTGACAGGCCAGACAGCCTCTGCAGAAGGCGATCTGTTTTCCTTTGAGGGAAAGGATCTCTGCTTCGTGTCCGCTTTCGAGAGCCCCTTTGCGGACTTCTTCCGCCAGGATGTCCGAATTGCTGGAGGGACGAAGGCTGGCGGTAACGATCAGAACCTTGCTCATTTCAGATATTCCCGGAAGAAGCTGTCAAGCTTGTCAAAGGGGATGTAATCCTTATCCCCGCCGTCATAAAGGTCAGTATGAACGGCTCCCGGGATGATCATCAGTTCCTTGTTGGAAGTATACTTGCTGTCGCGGACCATATCGGCGTAGGCATCACGGCTGAAATAGCAGGAATGCGCCTTATCGCCATGGACCAGCAGGACCGCGCTGCGGATCTCGTTGGAGTATTTCAGGATCGGCTGGTTGATGAAAGACTCGCAGCCGATGACGTTCCAGCCGCCATTGGAATTCAGGGAACGCGGATGATATCCTCTTGCGGTCTTATAGTAATCATAGTAATCCTTGACGAAGAACGGCGCGTCTTCCGGAAGCGGATCAACGACACCACCGCCAAGCTTGTATTCACCATTCTTCAGATCCTCGAGACGCTGGGCACACATCGCCGCTTTGGCGTTGTAGCGCGCTTCCTCGGAATCCGCGGAATCGAAATAGCCTTTCGCATTGACTCTCGTCATATCGTACATGGTCATGGAAGCAGTCGCTTTGATACGGGTATCCAGCGCCGCGGTATTGATCGCCATACCACCCCAGCCGCAGATGCCGATGATGCCGATCCTTGCCGGATCGGCTTTCTCATATAAGGAAAGGAAATCGACGGCAGCCATGAAATCCTCGGTATTGATATCCGGGGAAGCCATATAGCGCGGCGTGCCTCCGCTTTCGCCGGTAAAGGACGGGTCAAAGGCAAGGGTCAGATAGCCTCTTTCCGCCATCGTCTGGGCATACAGTCCCGAGCACTGTTCCTTGACGGCGCCGAAAGGACCGCATACCGCGATCGCCGGAAGCTTTCCTTTCGCGTTCTTCGGGGTGTAAAGATCACCTGCCAGGGTGATCCCGTAGCGGTTTATAAAGGTGACTTTGCAGTGATCGACTTTATCGCTCTTCGTAAATGTCTTATCCCATTCTTCTGTTAAAACGAGTTCCTCTTTTCTGATCATATTCTCCTCCTGCACAGGATGACTTGTCATTCCCTTCCCTGTGTTCTATAATACTTTAGAACCTAAAGCTGACTTCAGGTCAAGCTATTTAAAAGAAAAACAGGAGGGATCCTTATGTATACCATCGGTCAGGTCTCAGAAATGTTCTCGCTTCCGGTCTCAACGCTCCGCTATTATGACAAGGAAGGCCTTTTCCCGGATATGGAAAGAAAGTCCGGGATCCGTCAGTTCTCGGAAAAGGAAGTCGACGCGCTGCGCGTCATCGAATGCCTGAAAGCCTCCGGCCTTGAGATCCGTGAGATCAAGCAGTTCATGCAGTGGTGCAGCGAAGGTCCCTCGACCTTCGAGAAACGTCGTCAGCTTTTTGCGAACCGGAAAGCCGCGCTGGAAGAGGAACTTACGCAGCTGAACAAAACGATGGACATGCTGAAGTATAAATGCTGGTATTATGAGCAGGCATTGAAGAACGGAAGCGAGGAACCCATCCTCGCCCTGCTGCCCGATCATCTGCCGGAAGAGATCCAGAAGCTCTATGACAACTGTCACGAGTGATCCTCCGTAAATTCCGAGCATCAGTTAACGTATTTTCAGAGAATCCCACAGCATAATAAAAACGTCTCCTGAAGTGTACAGGCATATTGGATTTGTGGTCTGCGAAACTACAAAGCACATTAGCTGTTTACATTCAAAGGAGACGTTTTTATTATCATGATCACTCCGCTAAATCCTGGCTGTACCCCTGGACTATCCAGGGGTTTTGTTTAACAAAAACCGGCCCCTTCAGGAGCCGGTCATTTCGATTCTTTTTTTGGTGCTCAGGCAGCAGCCGTTTCGCTCTTCGCCTGATTGCCGGTGTAAAGCTGGTAGTATCTGCCTTCCTTGGCGATCAGATCCTTATGGGAACCGCGCTCAATGATGTGACCTTTTTCAAGGACCATGATGCAGTCGGCGTTGCGGACGGTGGAAAGACGGTGCGCAATGACGAAAGTCGTTCTTCCGGCCATCAGCTTGTCCATGCCTTCCTGGACCAGCGCTTCCGTACGGGTATCGATCGAGGATGTCGCTTCATCCAGGATCAGTACCGGCGGATCGGCGATCGCAGCTCTCGCGATGGCGATCAGCTGACGCTGTCCCTGGGAAAGATTCTGGCCGTCCCCTTCCAGCATCGTATCGTAGCCCTGCGGCAGATGGGTGATGAATTCATGCGCATTGGCGAGCTTAGCGGCAGCGATGACTTCTTCATCGGTCGCGTCGAGCTTGCCGTAGCGGATATTCTCCTTGACTGTCGTTGTAAAAAGATGGGTATCCTGCAGAACGATACCTAAGGAATGGCGCAGGTCATTCTTTTTGATCTTGTTGATGTTGATGCCGTCGTAGCGGATCTTGCCGTCCTGAATATCGTAAAAACGGTTGATCAAGTTGGTGATCGTCGTCTTGCCGGCGCCGGTGGAACCGACGAAAGCGATCTTCTGGCCCGGTGTGGCGTAGAGGTCAACATTGTAGAGGACCTGATGTCCCGGACGGTAGCTGAAGTCGACATCATCAAAGACGACATCGCCTTTCAGTTCAACGTATTCAGTGACACCGCTGGTCTTATGCGGATATTTCCAAGCCCAGTGGCCGGTGCGTTCTTCACTTTCCTCGATGCTGCCGTCTTCATTGATCTTCGCATTGACGAGTGTGACATACCCCTCATCCGCTTCCGGTTCCTGGTCGACGATCGCAAAGATGCGCTGCGCGCCTGCAAGGCCGAGCAAAACGGAGTTGATCTGGGATGTCATCTGGTTGATCGGCATCATGAAGTTCCGGTTCAATGTCAGATAGGAAGCTAAAGAACCAAGGGTGAAGCCGCCGATCCCGTTGATCGCGAGATATCCGCCGACTGTCGCGCATAAGACGTAGGACACGTTTCCTAACTGGGCATTGATCGGGCCGAGGATATTGGCGAATTTATTGGCATTGTAGGCGGAATCGAAGAGCTGATCGTTGATCTGTTTGAAGCCTTCGATCGCTTTTTCCTCATGAGCAAAGGTCTTGACGACTTTCTGTCCGTTGATCATCTCTTCGACATAACCGTCCAGTTTCGCGACATCACGCTGCTGGGAACTGAAGAAACGGCCGGCAGCACCGGAAACTTTGGAACTGACGAAGAAGATGACGATGATCATGATGACGGAAAGACCCGTCAGATACGGAGACAGGATGATCATATTGGTAAAGACCATTACGACCTGGATCACACCCTGGAACAGGGACGGGATCGACTGGGATACAAGCTGGCGCAGGGTATCAATGTCGTTGGTATAGACGGACATGATCTCACCGTGGGAATGGGAGTCGAAATAAGAGATCGGCAGCGTCTCCATTTTGTCAAACAGGTCGATACGCATATCGCGCAGTGTGCCCTGGGAGATATAGATCATCAGGCGCTGCTGCAGATAAGCGGCAATAACACCGATCCCGTAGAACATGGCGACTCGCTTGATCCCGCCTAACAGCGGCGCGAAATCCTTCTCCGGCGCTGCCAATAACGGCGTGATATAGACATCGATCAGGGTCTTGGTGAACATGGTGCCCTGTACCGAAGCATAGACGCTGACCACGATCGCGATCAGAACGAGCAGGTAATGGAGCCAGTAGCGTTTTAAGACAAAGCCCAGGACTCTTCCCAGAAGCTTCCAGGGATGTTCGACTTTGACTTTCTGTATCTGTCTTCTTGGCGGCATCTTATTCACCTCCTTCGTCGAAGTCTCCGTTGCCGCCGGTCTGGGATTCGTAGATCGAGGCATAGATCGGAGAATTCTTTAATAATTCTTCGTGTGTACCGAAAGCGCTGATCTTTCCGTCGTCGATGACGATGATCTTATCGGCATCCTGGACGGAGGAGATACGCTGGGCAATGATGATCTTGGTGATGTGCGGGATATCCTCGCGGAAGGCTTTCCGCATTTTCGCTTCGGTCGCGGTATCGACCGCGGAAGTCGAGTCATCCAGGATCAAGATACGCGGATTCTTCAGTAAGGCACGGGCAATGCACAGACGCTGTTTCTGACCGCCTGAGACGTTGGTTCCGCCCTGTTCGATGTGGGTATTGTAGCCGTCCGGGAAGCGTTCGATAAATTCCGCTGCCTGGGCGATCGCCGCCGCTTTCTGACATTCTTCATCGGTCGCGTTCTCATTTCCCCAGCGCAGGTTCTCGTAGATCGTGCCGGAAAAGAGCTCATTCTTCTGCAGGACCATTGCGACAGCATTGTGCAAAGTATCGAGATCATACTCTTTAACGTTATGACCGCCGACCCGTACTTCGCCGCGGACGGTATCATACAGACGGGGGATCAGGGAGACAAAGGAGGATTTTCCGGAACCGGTCGCGCCGACAAGGCCGATCGTTTCACCGGATCCGATCTCCAGATTCAGATCAGAAAGGATCAGGTTATCATCCTTCTTATACGCGAAATCCACATGGTCGAAGACGATCGAACCATCCGGTACTTCATAGACCGGATCTTCCGGTTCTTTCAGATCGCTTTCTTCCTCAATGACTTCCGCGATACGTTTGGCGCTGGCAGCGGACATTGTGATCATGACAAACATCATGCCGAGCATCATCATACTCATCAGGATCTGCATGCAGTAGGTTAGAAGCGAAGTCAGGTTACCGGTCGTCAGCTCACCGCCGACGATCAGATGCGCGCCTCTCCAGGAGACGAGCAGGATCGAACCGTAGACGACCAGGGACATGAACGGGCTGAAGATCGCCGTCAGTTTCTCCGCCTTGACGAACAGGCGGTAAATATTTCTGGCAGCAGTATTGAATTTCTCCTGCTCATAATCCTCACGGACATAGGCTTTAACGACGCGGATCGCGGAGACATTTTCCTGAACGGATTCATTCAGGTCATCGTATTTGGTGAAGACCGCGCGGAAGTTCTTGGCGGTGATCGGCATGAGGATGATGATCGCGATCATCAGGATGACGGCCGCGCCGACATAGATGAGCGCGATCTTCGGAGAGATCAGGAAGGCCATTGCCATCGCAACGATCAAGTTGCTGGGGGCACGGACCGCCATCCGCAGACCCATGGAATAGGCCATCTGGACATTCGACACGTCCGTCGTCAGACGGGTGACGAGACCTGCGGTCGAGAATTTGTCGATGTTGCTGAAGGAGTATGTCTGGATCTTCTCATACATCGTTTCTCTGAGGTTGTGCGCAAAACCGCAGCCGGCGTAAGCACCAAGGCGGTTGCCCATATAGCCGCTGAAGAGCGCCAAAAGCGCCATCCCCAGCACTAATAATGCGATATAGCGGATATGTCCCATATCCCCTTTATTGACACCGTTGTCGATCATCGATGCCATCAATAGCGGGATGATCGTTTCCGTCAGTACTTCCATAAACATGAAGAACGGCGTCAGGATCGAAGCAAGTTTGAACTGCTTGATCTGTTTGCCTAAAGTCTTCAGCATTTACATTCCTCCTTCATTCCGTCGCTGATATTCGCATAAATGCGCTGCAGGAATTCATTGAGCTGTTTCAGTTCTTTCTCGCTGAAACCGCTTGTCATTTTCCGTTCGTTTTCACTTCTCGCCCGGCCGAGTTCCTCTTTGAGGTTCAGAGCCTTCTCTGTCGGCAGGATCTTCTTATGACGGCGGTCATCCGGATCGATCTCCGTCGTGATGAAACCCTGCTTTTCCAGACGGCTCACCAGTCCGACCACGGTCGGATGGGAAACGCCCAGGGCTTCCTCCAGCGTTCTCTGCGTCATCTCACCGCCATGACGGTCTAGCAGAAATAGAACATGCAGCTGGGAGGAAGTCAGATTATACGAACTTAAAGAAGCGTCCATTCCCGATTTCTGGTGGACGCTGATCTTCTTTATTAGGTATCCGATATCCTGATTCTTCATCGTTCTCCTCTTTTCTGTAGCATGCTACATTTTAAAGGCTATCCCGTCTATTGTCAATGCTTATAAAAAACCATACTGCAGCACTGATATGGATCATAGCCTGTATGATCTATGATTGGTTTTAATGGTTTTTATCCGCAGTCAGGTTATCTCTCGCGGGGATCCTGCGACGAATCATAAGAATCAATTATCGACTGATTTATGTTCAAATATGCTTTTATTTTTTGAATAGATGAAACGCTTTTCTTATCACCACTAATATCCTGTATAATCTGCTGCCCTTGATCTTTTCCAGCTCTGTGGACAACTTTCTGATCTTTCTTTCCTGATCGATATTCTTTTTAATATATGTCCCCGGGTCTGCGATCAGATTGCTAAAATCAACTCTCTCGGCGATCGGAAGGAGTTTCGTTTTTTCTTTTTCACCTTCTTCCAGTTCTGTATACAGTAATCTGGCATTTTTCAATAAACGGGATTCCATATATTTCATCTGCTTTTCAACAAACGCAGCATCATCCATTTCCTTAAGTCTGCTGTATATCCTTTTTGCGCAAATATATCTGCCGTATACATTTTCAAAGGATGTTTTGGTTGTGGTGATCGATTCATCTCTCTGCCTGTAGAAATAAAGAACATCGTTGATGCACATGACTCTGCTGGCCATGGCCATACATTCAAAGGAGAAACTGACATCTTCGTGAATGATCCCCTCAATAAAACCGATGTTGTTGTCTTTGATCAGTGATGACCTGTAGCATTTATTCCAGACATTAACGATGTAATTGGAATTATCATAGAACTTTATCAGAAGATCTTTGCCTGTATATACGCCGGGATAATCCTCTTTAAAGGAAAGATATTTCGTTATATTCTCAGCTCTGCGTTTATGCTCGCTGTCGTCCGTGAAAGCCATTGATTGAAAGATCACGATGTCTAGATCGCTGGCAGACATCACGGAATACACTTTTTCAAGAGCATCTTCCGCCAGATAGTCATCGCTGTCCACAAAGAATATATACTCCGCGTGCGATTCATTTATTCCCCTGTTCCGTGCTGACGATACCCCGAGTCTGGCTTGCGAAAAAGCGATGACTCTTTCATCCGTTTCCGCATATTTCTTGAGTATTGATGCAGAATCATCTTCCGATCCGTCATCAATACAGATTATTTCTATTTCAGATAGCGTTTGCCCGCAGATACTGTTTAAACATCTGTCCAGGTATTCTCCGGTATTATACACCGGTATCACTACTGAGATCTTCACCTTATCTTTCATTGTCATACTCTATAAACGCATAGCTCTGTCTGTTCTTCTCTAAACGCATTCAGGACATCGGACGATTTGCCGAATAACAAAGCGCTGACTCCTCAAACAAGCACTTAAGGAATGCGGACCTTTAGTCCTTTACATTTGTTTTGTCCGGCAATTCCAGCATTTCGCCCACCATAAGATCCGTTTCGGGAGGTGTCCATCTGCACACGCCTGAAGAAGGGGTGAATGTCATCTCTCCGAATTTAATATCACGATCGTTCAGCAGATACAGGTCAACCCTGACATGAGTAAAGCCCTCAGATAGTTTTTCGGCGATTCTCAACATCTCCGGAAGTACTGATGGTCTTTTGACATCTTCCTCAAGCGGCGCAGAAGCTCCGGTAGAAAAAGAAAGTTTCTCCCACTCAGGGCTGAACATAACCATGTGCGGGTCTGTATAGCGATATTTATGAACACCGATAAATCTGCATTTCCCGCCAAAGCACCAAAACTTATAATCCGGCAGGTCAACGCCCTCACTTCCTATGTATTGCTCGGCGATCAGTCTTCTGGGAATATCGTTATAGTGCATCTCATAACCGAAACTGAACGCAAAGTTCTGTCTCAGCCAGCCGTTGGCTATGTTTCTGATTTCCTCAAAGTTCTCTTTTTTCTTGTTTGTAACGATATAGTTCATTGAGGAGCCGTGATTCCCTTTTAGTACGAATTTATCCGGAAGGGAATCGAAATCGATCTCATTTGCATTTCTATACACACCCAGCAAAGGTATAAGATACTCTTCGCCGATCTTATCCCTGACCCAGTCCCTGACCAGATATTTATCCGCCAGCAGTGTTTTTCTGGGGTCGTGATCATAAGCCTTAAGCCATTGGATCTTTTCGTTATAGGTCCTGGGCGAACTGAGATCAAGAACGTTTCCCGTAACATCCTGATACCACTGTTTGATCGCGTGCGGATAAAGAGCGGGATCGAGCTGATTGTACATCAGGTGTTCGATCCTCTTTTCCAGATCTCCGTTGCTGTCCTCAAGTGATTTTATTCTTTTCTTAAGGTTTCCGATTTCTCTGTTGAATGAACTGGCGGGCGACGGATAGATCTTTTTCAGCATTTCCTTGAATGAACTCATAATACACCTCTCAAACAGCACATATGGCATCGGTTACTCCCCTATAAAGCTCGAGCGATCAGCAATAGCCTGTGCCGCTATAATCACCAGGTCAAATCTAATAGTTTATTATCACAAATCACCTGCTAATTCTTTTGCCTTGATCTAAAACCATATTACCAAATACTGCGTTCAAAACGGTGAATTCCGATCTTTTTCACTTGATGAATCATCATTTTGACCGTAACACATGACCTGCGTACTATCATTAGCTTAACGTGTATGCGGGAACAGCGATCTGTCAACCGTACACTTCCCGTTTCTTCGAGTAGAAAGAGCAAAAAAGATGGGATCATTCCCATCTTTTATCTGTTCTTGGTTTCTTGAAAGTGTGATTCGCACAGCGGTCCGCATTACCTTTTCCCGCGGATGCAGGCATTTCGCTTCGTTTGTATCCGTGACTACTGGTTCTTAACTTTGACCCAGTACTCAGAGATCAGTGTACGGGTCGCGTCGTCCAGAGCGTAGTAGATCTCGTCGTTCGGATTGCCTGTACGCGGCAGGTAAGCGTTGTTGCCTTCGAATTCGCCGCCGGCAGCCATCATATCTTCGATGACCTGAGCGTTGTTGGAAGAATAGCCAACGGTGGAGCTGTTGTCGTAAGCGACATCATATTCCAGCATGAAGTTGATGAATTCGTTAGCGAGTTCCGGGCACTTGGCGTTCTTCGGGATGACCATTGCGTCGTTCCAGATGTTGGTGCCGGATTCCGGTACGAAGTAAGCCATATCCTCGTTTTCGGAAAGGATGTAGGCAGCATCGCCGGAGTACATGACGCCCATTGCCTTTTCACCGTATGTCAGACCGTCGATCGCTTCATCGGTAGCGTAAGCCGGATCCATGGTCTGGGAGATGTTGGAGAGCCACTGGTAAGCTTCTTCAAGCTGAGCCGGATCAGTTGTGTTAGCGGAGTAGCCAAGAGCCTTTAAAGCGACCATGAAGGAGTCTCTTTCGGAATCGTACATGTAGATCTGGCCGGCATACTTGGTGTTGTGCAGGACATCCCAGCCTTCGCTTTCAACATCTTTGGGATCAACGACTGTTGTGTCGTAAACGATACCGATATTACCCCAGAAGTAAGGAACGGAATAGGTGTTGTCCATATCGTATTCCTTGTTCAGGACACCTGGATAAAGGTTATCGAAGTTCGTGATGATGGACTTGTCGATCGGCTGCAGCAGGTCTTCCGCGATCAGACGTTCGATCATGTAGTCAGACGGGATCAGGATATCGTAGGAACCACCGCCCATCAGCTTTGTGTACATCATTTCGTTGGAATCGAATAAGGCGTAGTTGACGCGAACACCGAACTTGTCTTCAAAATCAGCGATCGTGTTTTCACCGATGTATTCGCCCCAGTTGAAGACGTTCAGGACAGAGCAGGCAGTATCGCTGTTCTGGCTGCCGTCTGCCGGTTTGTCGGAAGAACCGCAGGCTGTCAGAAGAAGAACAGTAAGTAAGACACTAAGCAATTTTTTCATTTTTCTTTTTCCTTTCCTTGAGCATTGGAACGACATTCATGATGATCAGAATGATCGTGATCGCCAGAACGATGATCGTGGAGAGCGCGTTGACACTCGGATTAATACGTTTGACCGAAGAATAAACGTATGTGGAGATGTTGTTGACACCGGGGCCGGTGACGAAGTAGGAGATGACGAAGTCATCGAAACTCATCGTGAAGGCGACAAGCGCACCGGAGAAGATCGCTTCCTTGATCTGGGGAATGATGACCTTGGTCAGTGCCTGGAAAGGCGTGCAGCCTAAGTCCAGAGCCGCTTCCGCGATATTGTCATCGAGCTGTTTCAGTTTTGGGGTAACTGACAGCATGACATAGGGAATACAGAAGATAATGTGTGCCAGCAGCAGTGTGCCGAAGCCCGCTTCCACATGCAGGGAAGTGTAGAACAGCATCAGGCCGATGGCGGTAACGATATCCGGGTTCATCATGGAGAGGTTGTTGATCTGAGTAACGCTTTCCTTGATGAGCTTGCGGGATTTGGAGAGACCGATCGCCGCGACAGTACCGATCACGGTGGAGACCAGGGTCGCGATCACGGCGATGATCGTGGAATAGTAGATCGATTCCATCATCGTCCGGTTTTCGAACATCTTCTGGTACCACTGCAGCGAGAATCCGGTGAAGTTGTTCAGGGATCTCGAAGAGTTGAAAGAGAAGAAGATGACATAGACGATCGGAAGATAGAAGAAGGCGATGGCCAGGGCAAAGGCGATCTTTGTCCAGAGACTCTTTTTCTCGGTCATGCGCGTTCCTCCTCAGTGTAATCGAACTTGCGGGTGAAGTACATGGAGATCAGGATGATGATCGTCATGATCAGCGAGATCGCTGCGCCGAAGTTCCAGTCACCGGTGGTGACGAAGTAGTTTTCGATCAGGTTACCGATCAGGACGAAGCTTCCGCCGCCGAGCAGTTTCGGGATGAAGAAGCTGGAGACCGCCGGTAAGAAGACAAGGGTGATGCCGGAGAGCACGCCCGGGATCGATAAGGGCAGGATGACCTTGGTGAAGACCTGACGGTTGTTGCAGCCTAAGTCCGCTGCCGCAACGCTCAGGTTCGGGTCCATCTTCGAGAGGGAAGTGTAAACTTCCAGGATCATGAACGGCAGGAAGTTGTAGACCATGCCGATATAGACTTTCATTTCCGGGGAAAGACCCGTTTCCAGCAAAATACCTCTCCAGGCATAGGTACGCACCAGCATGTTGATCCACATCGGGATCGTGACGAGCAGGACACAGAGAGCCTGATTGTTCGGAGAGAAGCGGGAGATCGCGTAAGCGACCGGATAGCCCAGAAGGATACAGATGATCGTTGTGACCAGCGCGATCTTCAGTGAACGCAAGAGGACCGAGATGAAGATCTTATCCGAGAAGAAACGGGCGAAGTTGGCCAGTGTAAAACGGAAGGTCAGTACCGAATTGCCTCTGGTCGTGAACGCGTAGATCAGGACCAGCAGCATCGGTACGACAACGAAGATCACCGCCCAGATCGCATACGGATACGCTAAACGGCGGAAACCTTTCATGATAAGACCTCCTTATGCATGACATGGATATCGTCCGGTCCGAAGTCGATGGAAACGGCTGTATCCTCTTCCTGCTTTTCAGTCGTATGGACTTTCCAGGTACGGCCTTCGGTCAGGAAGGTGACCGGGTAATCGCCGGCTGTGATCTCATTGGGTTCGAAATCGAAACGGACATCGTCGATCGCAACTTCTTCCTGTGTATCCAGTTCCCAGGCATAGGCATCTGCCCAGGTCTTAAGGTCGACGGAGATTGCCATGGATTCACGGATCTCGTCCACAGTCTTATAGACATCGAAGGCCTGGATACCGATCTGGTATTTGGCATCTTCACTGACGATCGGCTTGACGACTTTGACGTTGACGGTGATCGAAGTTCCCTTGGCTGTGCGGAAGGTGACCGGGTAGCTGCCGGATTCCTCTTTCAGACCGTTTTCGACAGTCGTGATGGAGATATCCTGTTCGCTGTCCGGGACCCAGGCCTGCGCGTTGGCGCGGGCGATCAGGTCTTCGTTCGTCAGGTTCTTGACGTCTTCGATATCGACGGTGAAGTCCGTCGCGTTTATCATTTCGTTTGCTTCCTTATTGAAGGTATCGCGGCCTTCAACGACATGCAGAGTTACTGTCTTGGAGGCACCGCGGCGGGTCTCGACGATCGTTTCGTAATGAACGCCCTTGAAGAGGACGGAAAGCACCTGGCCGTTGAGTTTGCCTTTGTTCGGCGGCAGGATGCGGATATCTTCCGGACGGATGATGACATCGACCAGTTCATTCGGTTTGAAGCCGAAGTCGACGCATTCATATTCACGGTCATCGAATTTTACGAGGTAGTCTTTCTTCATCATGCCGTCTACGATATTGGAGTTGCCGATGAAGTTCGCGACATAGCGGTTGTTCGGGGTATTGTAGATCTCAAGCGGAGTGCCGATCTGCTGGATCACGCCGTCACGCATGACGACGATCTTATCGGACATCGTTAATGCTTCTTCCTGGTCGTGGGTGACGAAGATGAAGGTGATGCCGACTTCCTGCTGGATACGCTTTAATTCCTGCTGCATCTCAACGCGCAGCTTGCGGTCAAGAGCGGAGAGCGGTTCGTCAAGTAGAAGGACATCCGGTTCGTTGACCAGGGCACGGGCGATCGCGACACGCTGCTGCTGGCCGCCGGACATCATGGAGATATCACGGTGTTCGAAGCCTTCAAGACCGACCAGAGAGATCATACGCTCGACTTTCGGTTTGATCAGGTCTTCCGACATCTTCTTGATGCGCAGACCGAAGGCGACGTTGTCAAAGACATCCAGATGCGGGAACAGAGCGTAGCGCTGGAAAACAGTATTGATCGGGCGCTGATAGGCCGGAACATTGCTGATCTCCTTGCCGTCGAGAATGACTTCGCCAGAATCCTGATTCAGGAATCCGCCCAGGATTCTTAACAGGGTCGTCTTGCCGCAGCCGGACGGACCGAGCAGTGTGACAAATTCATTCTCATAGATATCCAGATTGATCCCCTTAAGAACGACCTGGCTGCCAAACGCTTTTACGATATTGCGGAATTCAATTAGCTTCTTCATATTTTCCCCTCTCTGAACTCGCTTAGAATATGGACGGTGTCGCGACCCAGAGGATGACCCCCGGTTCCTTGCCGATGTTGCTCAGTTTGTGTGTGTAATCCCCTTCAAGATAGAAGGAGTCGCCTTTGCGAAGATGATAGACCTCATTCGTTCCCGTCTTGATCAGATCGACTCGTCCTTTCAGGACATAGCCGAATTCAGCACCCTCATAGGGCTCGATCTCCTGGGATTCGGTTCCCGGCTGCAGTTCCATCAGGATCGGCTCCAGGATATTCTTCTGTGAGTCCGGAACGAGCCAGGTGATCTTGCGGCCGTCTTTTTCATCTACCGAATAATCATCCTTGCTGAAGCTGATGCGCGTTTCTCTGTCTTCCTCTTTGAAGAAATCCTCCAGCGGAACGCCCAAGACCCCCGTGATATTCTCCAGAGTGGAGATGCTCGGAGAAGTCAGATTCCGTTCCAGCTGGGACAGGAATCCTTTTGTCAGTTCTGTCCTTGAGGCAAGTTCCTCCAGGGTCAGAGAGTTTTTCGTGCGAAGTTGTCTCAGTCTTTTTCCGATGTCCATCGCAACTCCCTTCTAGTTTATTTTTACTAAACTTTTTGTCATGTTTTATATGACCATTAATATAATACTGTAAAATCGAAGCATTGCAACAAAAATTTCATAAAAATAAAGAATTTGTTTACTTACAGTAAACAGCAATTGTATGAATATGTTTTTGCAAACCGCTTGACACACCATTCTGAAGAAAGTATTCTGCGCATTTCGATCTGCGGATTGTATATACTAAAAACATGAAGCATATGGTAAAAATCATTCTGAATCTCTTTCTGGCCGTCATCATCCTCTGGTCATGGCTGAATATGGTATTCAACGGAGGCGGCTCCTTTTCCGCAAGAGGGATCTGGAGCTTACGCTATTTCACTGTTCTCTCCAATCTACTGGCCGCGTTCGCCGCGATCTGCTGGCTGCTGTTCCGTAATTCGCATTTCAGCGCAGTCCTGAAATTCTCCGCCTGCCTCGCGCTGATGATTACTTTTCTCGTAACCGCCTTGTTCCTGGGACCGATGTTCGGTTATTCGATCTTATATGTCGGACCGAATTTCTGGTTTCATCTCGCCGTTCCGCTGTTGTGTCTTTTTGAGGAGATCTTCCTCGGAGAACAGAAGCTCAGCAGAAGTGAGCTGATCCTTGCGGTCCTTCCGCTATTTATCTACGGCTGCGGCTATCTCGGAAACATCATCCTGAACGGACGGCAGGGAAATGACTGGTACGGATTCGTTACCTGGGGACTGCCGATAGGGATGGTCATCTTTGTCTTCCTGCTTCTTCTGAATTACGGGATGGGATTATTACTGAACACCATATCGAAGAGATAGCTGTTTCATCTTTATAACAAGACATAAAATTCGATAACTTAAATCAAGAGGAAATCAACAGTTTTTGATGATTTTCTCTTTTTTAAGATCTGTAATATTTTATGCATGACGAAAACAGGAGAAGAGTTCTCCCAAATAAAAGAAAGATGAATTATAATTCAA
>JAFRLM010000015.1 GCA_017431225.1 Erysipelotrichaceae bacterium
ATCAACAGTGAAATCCATAGACATCAGCCAAGGATCATTGAATGGCATGATGATTGCCCTCCGAATATTGAACTGATCCATGATCTTCTGATAGGAGGAAACTTTAGCAAAGGAAAACTCATCATCCGAGTCAGGGTTTGCAGCATGAACCTCATCAGGAATGATGTGTATATGTGCATCAATCTTTGGAATATCTCTCCACTTCATATTCATGCTCCTTACAAATACCGATTTGGCGACTTCCCGGTAAACTGGAATTTGAATTACCCCAAATCACAGGCGTTTGCCGCTGATTATAGGACTCTAATAAAAATCTCTGAAACCGCCCCAAACAAAGAATTCTTCGCAATCTTCTCACTGAATCCCTTTTTAAATGTTACACCATTTCAACAACGCCTGCGCTGCTCATAAGGGCAAAAGCAAGGGCAAACGGATTTGCCCGGAAGGTTTATTCCACCAGAAGTAGAATTTTCTCAATTTTCTCGTTATTTATGAATAACTTCTCTTTCGGTATCATGTAATTGCGGACCGCAAGAATCGCAAGAACAATGAACAACGAAGGAGCATACTATGGACACTTTGAAAATCGGACATTATATCCAGCATTTACGGAAAGCTGCCGGCATGACGCAGAAAGAACTGGCAGAGAAGTTGAATATTTCTTTTCAAGCCGTCTCAAAATGGGAGAACGGGGATACGCTTCCCGATACCGGTATTCTTCTCGATTTGTGCGACGTACTGAATACAACGGCAGATAAGCTGCTCAACGGAGGAAGTCTCGCGGCAGTCGAGCGCAGACTTATGAAGCTTGAGGACGTTAAAGCCGGCTTTCAGTATATGGAAAGCATAGGAAAGCTTTTCGGCGAAGACTGTACTTTTTTCGTGGGCATGATCGAGGGAATCAACGAAAAAATGAATATTGACCTTTTGACCTATCTGAAGGATCCTATGACCCGAGAGGTAATGTATGCGGAGGTGCTGATCCAGGGGATCCTTTCCGGGCGTACCGTAGATATGGACGAAATTGAGGCAAACTTCCAAAACGAAAAGATGGTGAAAGCAATTCGACGCTATCTTGCCAAAGCAAGCGGGAATCCCGAGACAGCAGTATAGACCCTCTGAGAAATCACCCCTCGTATAAATCCGGCGATTTGTGCGAGGGGTGTATTTCGCTCTCAATCCTCGAGACCTTCATGATTGATATATCATGCTCGAAGTGTTGCTCCCTCGTTTTGCCCCGCAAGGACAAAAATAAGGAAAACGGAGCTTTTTATGGCAGCAGACCTGCGGGAAATGCAGGAAATCAAGGGTTTTCAGAGATTCGGATAGATAAGCCGGAATCTATCGATCCAATTCCACCGATCTCCTGCTTTTGATCATTCCTGCAATAATCATAATTACCGCAGCCGTGAACAATACTACTGCCAGCCAATGAGGCAATACATAGACCAGATGATCTACAGCGATCGTTCCTGCGGCAAGGGCAATTCCAATAATAATGAAAGCGTTCATCGACTGTTCTCCTTAGCCTTACCAAGGAGTCTGTATTTAAACTCCCTGATTTTTGCGGCATATCGGCTTGTAAAGATCACCCCGATGATGATCATACCAAAAGCAATGCCGAGCCCAAAACTGCCGATCGCTTCGTAAGGCGGGGTCGAGTCAAGCCCCAGTAATGCGATCAAAAGGAATACAATAAATCCAAATAGACCGGCAATAAACAGCCAATGCATTCTTCGCACAAGCCTCGATTTTTCCTCATTGCTGTAATCTGCAACCTGTAATACGGTTTCCTTCAGTTCTTCATTCATTTGCTCACTTTTCCTTTCTCCGCTCAAGATCTCACGAAGGTCGACTGAATAGAGATCGGAAAGTTCTATCAGGATGTCCATGTCCGGCATGTTGCTTCCGGTCTCCCAGCGGGAAACTGTCCTGCGGGCTACTCCGGTCTTCTCCGCAAGCTGTTCCTGGGTCAACCCTTTCTCTCTGCGAAGCTCCTGAAGAAATTTTCCAATTTTGATGAGATCCATTTGACGACCTCCTTTCTGATTTCAGCATAGTCTGCTTTTATCCATGAATACAGGACACAAAGTGAGCAAGTGCTCTGTATCCGGCAATGAGACATACCGTGTCCCACAAAAACCCGATATATCGATTCGTTTTCCGTTTTTTTGTCTTTTATTTTGCGTACTTCTCATAGCACCATCTGGCAATTCTCTCGATCAGTTCTGCCGGCAGCGGCCGATCATAGGGGAAGCGGATCGTCCCTTTGCTTACACTGAAGCCAGAAAGCTCTTCCGCAAATTCTGCCGCAGCCTCATCACCGGGATAGATCCCGAGATGTTTTTTTGAAGCTGCGAAATGAATGATATTCCTGCCTTTCCAGTATGTCGGCATAGACCAGGAAATACGTTCTTCCGCTTCCGGCAGGGCTTTTTGAAGAACCATCCTGACTTCTTTGAGCATTGGCTGATACTTCTCATCCTGCAAGGCGATATACTCGTCAATATTCTGCGGCTTCACACAGTAATGATCCTGATTCTGTTTTTTGAATTCTCTTCCGCATTTCGGGCATTTCCAAGTCATGCTGAATATCCTCTGTACAAACATCGTTTGTTTTAGTCATTTTACCATTGCCGGCCGGCGCAGCCAATTGTCTTGTTTATGAAACAAAAAGCGGGCGCTTCTTTACGAAGCGCCCGCCTCTGCAGGATCGTTTAGTTCTGCGTGAATTCGATCTCTCTGCCGTTGCTACGCAGGAGGATGTTGCCATCTTTGGTCTCAAAGACCGTACCTCTGCCTTCGAGCAGTTCCAGAGTCTCTTTATCAGCGGGATTCTTTTTCGAGTCACAGATCGCGATATACTCGGGCTGCGTCTTTGACAGCAGCAGTCCCAGCGCAGAGTTGTAGACCCCGTGGTGCGGGAATTTCATGAAAGTGAACTGACCGTGGTCTTTCGCGAGCCATTCGTTCAGACGCTTCTTTTCGCTGTCGCCCATAAAGAGCAGGCGGTGCTCACCGTAAGTCACGGTCGTGATCAGCGACAGATCGTTATCATTATCGAGATCGGGATCATAGCCCGCGAAGGAAGAGGGGACTTCGATCTCGACTCTGCATCCGCCAAAGTTGAATTCGCAGTCTTCGTTCAGCCGGATCAGCTCGCTCCCGCTTTTTTCCGCTTCCCTGAGGAATTCGCGGTATTCGGAGCTGACGCTATCATAGTCCGGCAAGATCGCCTTTTTGACCGGCAGTGTGCGGATCAGGGTATCCGCTCCGCCGACGTGGTCCTTGTCGTAATGGGTGATGATCAGGTATTCGATCTCCTTAACGTTTTCCCGGAACAGGAAATCCACGAGATCTTCGCCGTCATCTTCCTCGCCGGTATCGATCAGCAGTGCTTTTCTGTCCTGTTCAAGCACGATCGCGTCGGCCTTGCCGACCTTCAGCATCGTTACTTTCAGCGGTCCGTGTTCTCCGATCGTTCCTGTTTCGCCGCTGACTAAAAGCAGCGGCAGAAGGGACTTTAAAGACTGTATTCCGTATTCTCTTCTCATGCTTTTTCCTCCGGATATGCAAGTGGAAACAGTGGTTCATTTTTCTAAAAAATAATCCAAAAGAGAAAAAAGCACAACCTCCTGTGACCCGATCCTTCCGGATCACATAAGTTGCAGGCGGTTTCGCCTTTTCCGTAAAGGGGAAAATAGGTATACTTGTTTTGTCTGGATTTTGGAGGAAAGATCTATGGGAATCGTCGTATTCGGAGCAGTATTCGTTGATATCAAAGGATATCCGCTTGCACAGTATATCCCGGGCGGAAGAAACGTCGGAAGAGTCATACAGACCCATGGCGGTGTCAGCCGTAATGTTGCGGAGGATATCGCGAATGTCGAGCTGCGCCCGACCTTCGTTTCCGTCGTCGATGACAGCGGCAGCGGCTATGATGTCATCAATAAGCTGCAGAAGCATAAAGTCAACACGCAGTATATCGCGCAGGCGCCGGATACACTGGGCACCTGGCTCGCTGTTTTTGACAATAACGGCGATGTCGTCGCTTCGATCTCCCGCCGTCCCGATCTTTCCAAGATCTCCGAGATCCTCGATCAGTATGGGGAAAAGATCATCTCCGAATGTGACAGTGTCGTCGTCGAGATCGATATGGAACCTGATCTTCTGAACCGCATCTTCTGGCTGGCGGAAAAATACAACAAGGAAGTCTATGGCGTCGTCTCCAATATGTCGATCGCCGTGGAACGCCGTGATCTTCTGAAGAAGACTGGCTGCTTCGTCTGCAACGAGCAGGAAGCCGGCATGTTCTTCTCGGATGACTTTACCGAAGTCAGCGAGGATGAGCTTGTCGATATTCTCCCCGAAAGAGTGCGTAATGCGGGATTGAAGCAGATGGTCGTCACCCAGGGCTTCAAAGGCGCGGTCTATGCGGACTGCGAAGGAAACTCCGGCTACGTGCCGGCCTGGAAGGTGGATGTGATCGATACCACCGGTGCCGGGGACGCCTTCTTCGCGGGAACGACGATCGGTCTGACTTACGGAAAAACACTGAAGGAAGCCTGCGAGATCGGAACACGTCTCGCGGCATCAGTCATTACGACCAAGGAAAGCGTCTGTCCGCGTTTCCAGCCGGAGGAATTCGGCATTCCATCTCCGGAAGAATAAAAAAGCCTTTCCCGATAGGGAAGGCTGTATAGCAGAATAACGATAACGAGATACGATATTATTTGGAACTGCTTTGATCGAGCAGTTCTTTTACTTTCTCGGTGTTCTTGAAATGCAGCTTGGCGACTTCTCCCAGACGGTCGTAACCGTATTTACGGACGAAGTTCAGCGCGGAAAGATCAGCCTGTTCACCGCCGCCTTTATGCAGTTTCATGCCGTAAAAAGCCTCCATCGCCTCCATTTCCTTCAGGAAGGCGTAACGGGCGATCATACTGGCGCAGGCGACCGCCGGGTGACTGCTCTCAGCTTTGGTCTCGAAGATCAGATCGTGAACGACTTCCTTCTCGTTTATCAAATAACGATAATATAGATTCTCCTCGGCGAACTGATCGACATAGGTCGCCTTGGGCAATGTATATCCCTTGCGAAGCAGATTGACGTAAGCCTGGTTATGCATCTTCGCCTTGATCTCATTCATGTTGTTGGTCTTTGCGACTTCGTTATACTTCTTCGGCTTCAGGATCAGAAGCGAATGGGGGAGCTTTTCCATCAGCTTCGGCGCTGTCTCCCGGATCTGTTCGTCCTTGAGTTCTTTGGAGTCGTTGATCTGCAGGGCATCGAGCCAGGTGTGCATCTCGGCGCTGACGATGCAGGCGCAGACACAGACCGGACCGAAATAATCACCGGTGCCGACTTCATCTGATCCCGCCTCATCATGGTAACGTCTGGTCAGATAGGCAGAGGCGTAGAGATTTGCGTCCTTCCCCTGGAAGACGACCTTTCCGCTCGTATAAACGGTGATCGTGACGTCATCGTTCTGAATGAATGCGCGCACGTAGGGATTCGGGTTTTCTTTGATGTCGTCGCGGAAAGCGCCGGTCAGACGGACGATCGCTTCTTCATCGAGTTTCAGGCTTAAGGTATTCATACGAATATACTTTACAACCTGTTCGGCTTCTTGGCAAAAAGAATCGGGGAGGGTAGAATGAGGATATGAATATTGATCTTGTTTTAGCTATTAATATCGCGGTCGCCGTGATCTATGTATATTCGATCGTCAAGGGCTATAAAAGCGGATTTCTATATGAATTTCTCTATCTGGCGCTGACGCTCGGATCCTTCTGGCTGGCGCTGCGTCTGAATCCGATCCTCTGCAATCTGTTTCCGCTGCTGAAGCCGGAACAGTTCTCGGAGGTCCTTCTCATTGCCCTGATACCGCGTTTTAACCAGATCCTCTGGTTCCTGATCATCGTGATCCTGATCCGCCTGATCGTCCTGTTCTTTCTGCCGGCTTTCAAAAAGCTTTCGGATGTGCCGCTTCTGGGAAGCGTCAACCAGCTTCTTGGCGCTGCTTTAGGTGTGATCAACGCGACGATCCTTGTTTTTCTGATCTCCATGTTCCTGACGCTGCCGCTGATCAAGAACGGACCCGCACTGCGTGAGAAGACCGTTCTCAAACCGATCAACGAGCTGACGAACCAGGGGATCAATTACATGATGTCCAAAGTGGATGTCGACGAGCTGGAAGAGAACGTCAAGGAAATGGACCAGAGATTCCAGCAATGGCTGCAGGAGCAGATCGATGCCGCTGAATAACAATTATCACAGCCTTGAATTCGACGCGGTCCTTGAAAAGATCGCCTTTTACTGTGGAATGGATTCTTCTCCGGAACGTCTTCAGAACGAAGAGGTTCCTTTTAATCCGCTGCTGATAGAACGCAATCTGGCTCTGACAAGCGAGGCGATGGCGATCCTCGAAGAGGGGAAGGAAGTCTCCTTTGAAGGCATCAATGATGTCCGCGAGCTGCTGCAAAGAGCTTCCAAGGGCGAAACGCTGACAGCTTATGAGCTCAACCAGTGTCTGGTCTTTCACCGTCACTGCGACCGTCTTAAAAAGAGCTTTAAAGAGAACCATTCCGAATATCTGAACGATTACTTCCAGACGCTTGTCCTGGATAAGAATTACCGTGAGATCGAAAAGATGCTCGATCTGAACGGCAAGATCCGCAAGGACGCTTCCGAAAAACTGAGCCGCCTTTACAATGCCGGTTATGAGATCAACAAGCGCATCAGCGAGGAAGCCCGGGAATTCATCAAGGAACACCGCAGTTCCCTGCAGGAGGAGAACAGTTTCACCAGAAATGACCGTGTGACCTTCCTTTTGAAAAACGCCGACAAGAATAAATACAAAGGCTACCGCTACGGGGAAAGTTCCAGCGGCCAGGCAGCCTATGTCGAACCGGAACAGTTCATTGAGCTGAACAACGCCCGAAACGACAACTCGATCGCGGTCGAGGAAGAGATCCGGCGGCTTTTACGCATGGCTTCGCGGATCGTTTCCGGATCGGCGGACATGTATCTTACCAATTACGACTCCTTAAGCACCCTGGATCTGATCTTCGCCAAAGCGAAGTTCGGTCACAGCCATAAAGGCATCCTGCCGGAATTTGACCGGGACGGGGAGCTTTATCTCGAATACATCGCGCATCCTCTGATCGACCCGCGGAAGGTCGTCCGCAATACTTACCATTTCGGACACGATATCTCCGGCATCGTGATCAGCGGTTCAAATACCGGCGGCAAGACAGTCTCTTTAAAACTGATCGGTCTGAGTGTCCTGATGACCTATGCCGGGATCCCACTGATCGCGGAAAAGGCTGTGATCCCGCTCTATGATCAGGTCTATGCGGATCTCGAAGACGATCAGTCGATCTCGAACGCTCTGTCTTCCTTCTCCGCCCATCTTTCCAAGATCCGTTACTATCTTGAGAACGCGACCAGCAATTCCCTGGTCCTGATCGATGAGATCGGCACCGGCACGGATCCCAAGGAAGCGGAGGCGCTGTCTTTAGCGATCCTCGAACGTTTCCTGGAAAGAAAGATCCCGTTCGTTTTGACGACACATTACGAGGAGATCAAGAAATTCGCTTACCGCAATGAGGATATCCTGCTTTCCGCTGTCGGTTTCGACCGCGAAAAACTGGTTCCGACCTACCGTTATTACGAGAATACACTTGGGGAATCCAACGCTCTGAAGATCGCCGGCAAGTATCTGCAGGACGAAGATCTTTTAAAGCGGGCGGAATACTACCTTGAAAGCAACCGCTCCGAAGAGGAGAAGGCACTTTCCGAGATCAAGCAGAATCTGGCGGCTGCCAAGGAAAACGAGGAGCGCACCGCCGCTCTTCTGAAAGAAGCGGAGCAGGCAAAGCAGAAACACGAGGAAGAGCTGCGCCGTTTTGAAGAGACCCAAGAAGCCCGGAAGAAGGAGGCCAGCCAGGAACTGGATGCCTATCTTGAAGCCAAGAAGGAAGAAGCGCAGCAGCTGATCGATGAGATCCGCAAGAGCGAGCTGCGCAGCGAACAGCTGAAAAAGAAGACGGAGCAGTTTGAAAAGATCAATACGCTCGAAGTCAAAGAAAAAGTCGAACCGATCCGCGTCGGCGACCGTGTCCGCATCGGAGACGGCGAACGCGTCGGTACGGTCATCTCACTGGAGAAGGGCAGAGCCAAGGTCGATCTGAAGGGCCTTTCGATCGATGTCAAACAGAAGGAACTGACCCGTCTGCCCCCGCTCGCAAAGAAAAAGTCCTATACAGAACGGGCACTGAAAAAACGCGTTTCCGCGGAGCTGAATCTGGTCGGGATGCGTGTCGAAGAAGCGCTTCCCATTCTGGAGAAGTATCTGGATGACGCTTTCGGCAGCAAGCGCAGCAGCGTCAAGATCATCCACGGCATCGGCACCATGGCTCTGCGCAATACCTGCCGCAATTATCTGAAGAAATGCAGCTTCGTCAATGCATTCCATGACGGAGATTATTATGACGGCGGAGGCGCCGTAACGATCGTGGAGTTCGTCAATGGATCTCAAGGATAAACTGCTGACTCTGCCTTCCAAACCGGGCTGTTACCAGATGCTGAATGCCGACGGCAAGATCATTTATGTCGGCAAGGCGATCAATCTGAAGAATCGGGTGAACTCGTATTTTCGTGGTGCCCATGACTACAAGACAACGAAGCTCGTCTCTCATATCGCGGATTTCAACTACATCGTCACCAAGAGCGAAAAGGAAGCCCTGATCCTGGAATACAACCTGATCAAGGAACACGATCCGGAATACAACATCATTTTCCGGGACGACCAGTCCTATCCCTATATTCTGCTTTCCGATGAGCAGGAGCCTTACTGCGCGGTCGTACGTCTGCGCAAGAAGGGCGCCAAATACAAAGGTAAGCTCTTCGGTCCTTATCCGGATGTCGGCGCAGCCCGTCATACCGTTGATCTGATCAATTCCCTGTTCGAGACCCGCAAGTGCTTTCCGCTGAAAAAGGAACTGTGTCTTTACTACCATATCCAGAAATGTCCCGGATACTGCGTGAAGGAAGTGCCGGCCGAGGAAAAGGAGAGGATCCGCAACGAGATCGACGCCTTTTTATCGGGCGATATCGGTGATACCATCAAGGATCTGAAGACGAAGATGCTGGAAGCCTCAGAAGCGATGGATTTCGAGAAAGCCGCGTCTTACCGCGATCTTCTCAATGATGTGCAGTATGTCGCCTCCAAGCAGGATGTGCAGATCCGCAACCGCGAGGATTTCGATGTCTTCAACTACGCTGCCCAGGACGGCTATATCGCGATCACCGGGCTTTTCATCCGCAAGGGCAAGCTATTAAGCGACCATAAGTTTCTGGATTACCTGATCGGCGACCCGGAGAACTATGTCTCTTCGTATCTCTATCAGTTCTATTCTCTGCAGAAAGAACCGAAGACCTTATATATTCCGGAAAGTCTGAGCGTTTATCTTGATGAGGCGTTCCCGTTCCCGGTCAAGACCGTTACCCGCGGCAATAAGCGCGCCTTGCTGAAGCAGGCGGAGGAGAACTCCTTAGTCAACCTGAAACAGCATCAGAGCATCCTCTCCCGCAAGGAGCACTATTATGACGATGCCCAGAAAGAGCTGGACCGGATCTTCGGAAAAGAGATCCACCGCATTGAGCTTTTCGATAACTCGCATACTGCCGGTAAGGAGACCGTTGCCGCGATGGTCGTCTATAAGGATCTCAAGCCTTCCAAGAAGGATTACCGTCTCTATAAGCTTGAGGAAGGGGCAGACGATCTTAAGTCGATGCATGAGGTCTTATACCGCCGTTATTTCCGGCTGATCAGCGAAGGCGGGGAAGCGCCCGATCTTCTGATCGTCGACGGCGGACGCATCCAGATCGATGTCGCCAAGGAGGTCTGCGGATCGCTGGGACTGACGTTCCCGATCGCCGGTCTCGGCAAAAATGACAAGCATGATACGAATTATCTCATGTCTTCGGACTATGCTATGATAGATATTGACAAGAGTTCCAACCTGTTCTTCATCCTGGCCAACATGCAGGATGAAGTCCACCGCTTCGCGATCACCTATCACCGCAAGCGGCGCGCGAAAGCGGTCTATGCATCACCGCTCGACGGGATCCCGGGACTCGGAAAGAAACGCAGGACCTCGCTCCTCCGTCTGTACGGATCGATCAAGGCGCTGCGGAACCTGCCGATCGAAAAACTGGCGGAATCGCTGCCGCAGAAAGTCGCGGAAGCGGTATATCAGAAACTGCACGAGGAGGGGGAAGATGCTGGAAACGTTCAATGACTGGCTCAGCTTTATCGTTCTGATGCTGATCGTCGTCTTTTGCCTGCGCATCATGGTCGGTTCCTTCTTTAACTTCCGGACATCCTCCAGTCTGAGACACACGCTGAACAGTCTCTCACGCTACAACGAGAACGAAGACGAATAAAGGAACCCTGCGGCACCATCCGCTGGGTTTTTGTCAGGACCAGAGAAAGGGGAAACACATGAAATACAGGATCAACCGCAGGACCGGCGACCGCATCAGCGAGATCGGCATCGGCTCCTCCTATATGTATGAAGCCGGCAGGGAAGAAGCGGTAAAAGCGCTGCGCCGCGCATTTGAAGGCGGGATCAACTATTTTGATCTGGCAGCCGGACACGGTGATTCCTTCCCGATCTATGGAGAAGCATTGGAACCTTTCCGGGACAAGATCTTTTATCAGATCCATTTCGGTGCCGATTACACAAAAGGCGACTACGGCTGGACGCTTGATCTTGAAACTGTCAAAGCTTCTGTCGCAAAGATGCTGAAGGAATTGCGCACGGACTATATCGACTACGGTTTCATCCATTGCCAGGACGAATTCTCCGACTGGGAAAGCTATAAGAAAAACGGGATCTACGACTATATCCTGCAGCTGAAAAAAGAAGGCGTCGTCCGCCATATCGGTCTCTCTTCACATACCCCGAAAGTGATCGAGAAGGTCCTGGACGAAGCTGAGGTCGACATGCTGATGTTCTCAGTGAACCCGGGCTATGACTACGGAAAAGGGGAATATGCCTACGGTGAAGTTGAGGAAAGGGAGAAGATCTTCCGCCGCTGTGAAAAGGAGGGCATCGGGATTTCGGTCATGAAGCCGTTCTCCGGCGGCCAACTGCTCGACGCTAAGACCTCGCCGTTCGGCAAGGCACTGACAGTTCATCAGTGTCTGAAATACATCCTCGATAAACCGGGTGTGCTCGTCGCGCTTCCGGGTGCGCAGAGCGTTGCCCAGGTCGAAGAGCTGCTTTCCTATTACGAAAAGAGCGAAGAGGAACTGGACTATTCCGCGATTTCCTCCTTTGAGCCGATCCGCACGAGCGGCCGTTGCGTTTACTGCAATCACTGCAAACCCTGTCCGATGGGGATCGATATCGGTCTGGTCAACAAGTATTACGATCTTTCCGTTGCCGGGGATGAGATGGCGGCTGAGCATTACCGCACTCTCGAAAAGAACGCATCCGACTGTATCGGCTGCGGACACTGCGATTCCCGCTGCCCGTTCTCGGTGCATCAGTCGGAGAAAATGCAGCAGATCCGCGAGTATTTCGGAGACTGAAAATGAGAAAGATACTGATCTTCAGCATCTGCATTCTGTTGCTGGGGTTTTGCGGCTGTCAGAACGCAGCACCGCAGCAGGAAATACAGGCGACAGAACCGCCGGAGACGGCGGAGACCGTAAAAGAAACCGAGGAGGAAAAAGATATGCAGCTGTATCTGCGCATCAAAGACACGGAAGTACAGGTATCCTGGGAAGACAACGAGACCGTGGACGCCTTAAAGAAACTTGCTGGAGAAGGGGAGCTGACTGTTGAACTGTCTATGTACGGCGGCTTCGAGCAGGTCGGGCCGCTCGGCACCTCACTGCCCCATAAGGACGCGCAGACGACGACCGCCAGCGGCGATATCGTCCTCTATTCCGGAAACCAGATCGTTGTCTTCTACGGACCGAACGCCTGGGCTTATACGCGGATCGGCCATATCACAGACAAGACACCGTCCGAGATGACAGAACTGCTGAGCAAGGGTGACGTTTCGGTCACTTTCTATTGCGCCGAGTAAACAGTAAAGGAACTCTTCCCGCGCCGCGAACGTCTGCGTCCGCTGCCGGAAAAAGAGTGTATAATATCCTGGTATGACAGAAACACAATCACAAGCAAAAAAAGATCTGACCAATCTGCTGTGGGTCATCCTGTCGGCTGTGCTGCACGCGACCAGCCTGGTGACTTTTTCCATGGCTGCGCATCTGTATCCGGGCGGATATACCGGTATCTGCCGCATCCTGGTCGATTTCCTGAAGGACTATTTCAACCTGGTGATCCCGTTCGCGGCACCTTATGTCCTGCTGAACGCGGCGACTCTGATCTTCGTCTTCCAGAAGATCGGCAAACGCTTCAGCATCCTTTCGCTGATCCATATCATCCTTGTCTCCGTCTTCACGCTGATCTTCAAACCGCTGCCGCTCGATGTGCACGATCCGCTTCTGATGGCGGTCTTCGGCGGTATCATGAACGGTTTCGCGATCTCGCTGGCGCTGACGCACAATGCCAGCAGCGGCGGCACGGACTTCATCGCGATCTATGTCAGCAGTCTCTACAAGAAACCGATCTGGAACTATGTCATGATCGGCAATGCCGTCATGCTGGCGGTCGCCGGCATGCTGTACGGCTGGGAGACAGCCCTGTATTCGATCATCCTGCAGTTCTGCTCGACCCAGATCATCAACCGCATGCACAAACGCTACAGTATGGAAACACTGATGATCGTCACTTCCTATCCGCAGGAGGTGGAAGAAGCGATGCTGCACTGCGTCCGTCACGGCATCACTGAGATCCACGCCCGCGGCGCCTACAAGCACGGGGAGAACACGGTCTTATATTCCGTTATCAATTCCTATCAGTCCGGTGACGTCATCCGGGCCATAATAAAAGCCGACAGCCACGCGTTCATCAATATCCTTGAGACACGCCGGGTCATCGGCAATTACTATCAGAAACCTTTGGATTAACGGATCTCGAGTCCGATCTTCTTGGTTACTTCATCAAGCTTTTTCGCAGCGATCAGGGTGGCTTTCTCAGCGCCCTGTTTTAATACTTCGTCGATCACGTTGTTGGCGAGGATGTCGCGGTATCTTGCCTGGATGCCTTCCAGGGTGGTCGCGACCGCGTCGCCGACGTAGCGTTTGAGTTCGCCGTAACCTTTTCCGGCAAATTCCTCCGCGATCTTTTCCGGTGTTGAGCCGTTGAGGGAAGCGGCGATCTCCATCAGGTTATAGAGACCGGGCTGGTTGACTTTATCAGCCTTGATCTCACCGAAGCTGTCGGTGACCGCGCCCATGATCTTTTTCTTTGCCTTCGCCGGATCGTCGAGCAGGTAGATGCAGCCCTTGTCGGAATGCTCGGACTTGGACATCTTTCTGGTCGGATCGGTCAGGGACATGATCCTGGCGCCGACTTTCGCGGACAGCGGTTCCGGGACCTTGAAGGTCGGGGAGTACTTATTGTTGAAACGGATGGCGATGTCTCTGGTCAGCTCGACGTGCTGTTTCTGGTCATCACCGACCGGTACATAATCCGGATCGTAAAGCAGGATATCCGCCGCCATCAGGCAGGGGTAGGTGAAAAGACCGGCTGTCAGGTTCTGCTCGTTCTTGGCGGTCTTGTCCTTGAACTGGGTCATGCGGTTGAGCTCGCCGAGATAGGTGTAGCAGGCAAGGATGTAGCCGAGTTCGGCATGCTGCTTGACGTCGGTCTGTAAAAAGATCGTGGCTTTTTCCGGATCAAGACCGCAGGCCAGGTACAAGGCGACCGCGTCACGCAGGTTGGTCGAGAGCTCTTTCGGATCCTGGTAGACCGTGATGCAGTGCAGGTTGGCGATAAAGGCGATCATTTCATAATCGTCCTGGTATTCCACGAAATGGTGCAGAGCGCCGATATAGTTTCCCAGTGTCAGCTGCCCGGTCGGTTTGATACCCGATAACATTCTTTTCATAACTGTGTCTCCTTAAAATAAAAAAACGCCCCTTTGGGACGACTGTCTGCCGTGGTGCCACCCAACTTCGTTCAGAAAGAACCTTGATTCGGTAACGGCGAAATCCGGAACCGACTCGTGCCGGTTCAACGAGGAAGTCCCACTTCAGTCCGGTATGAGTAATCTCAGCATTTTTACTCTCTCTGTCGGCTGCGGACCTACTTCAGCTTCATCAAAAACTATACTTCATGCTTCATTGAAAATCAAGTATACATGCCGTATAATTAGACCGTTAAAAACTGGAGGAAATGCTTTGATCGTCATCTATACTTCACCCGGCTGCGCCTCCTGCCGAAAGGTAAAAGCGTGGCTGAAAGAGAATGGATTACCGTTTGTGGAAAAGAACATTTTTTCCGTTGCCCTGAACCGCACGGAGATCATGTATCTTTTGAAACGCTCCGAAAACGGTGCCGACGATATCATCTCAAAGCGTTCCAAGATCGTTCAGGAGCAGCAGGTCGACCTCGAGTCGATGTCTGTCAGCGAGCTGGTCGATTTCATCATCGCGAACCCGTCGGTGCTGCGCCGTCCGCTGATCCTCAGCGACCGCCAGTTCCAGATCGGTTATGATTCGGAAGAGATCGAATCCTTCCTGCCGGACAAGCTGCGGAAGATCGCCAAGTGTGATCCGTCCTGCCCGGAATTCGCTCACTGCTCCGGTTTGGGAGAAGAAGCGTGAAAGTCCTGGTAGGTCTTTCCGGAGGAGTTGACTCCGCAGTCGCCGCATATCTATTACAGCAGCAGGGCTATGACGTATGCTGCTGTTTTATGCGTAACTGGGATTCGGCCTTAAATAACGACACGCTCGGCAATCCGACATTGAACGATGACATCTGTCCCCAGGAGAGCGACTATCTCGACGCTCTGCGCACCGCGGAGAAGCTCGGTCTTGAACTGCGCCGGGTCGACTATATCTCCGAATACTGGGAACATGTATTCCGCAATTTCGTCGAGGAATACGGAAAGGGGAGAACGCCCAATCCGGACATCCTCTGCAATAAATACATCAAATTCGATTCCTTCCTGCATTATGCGATGGAGAATGGTTTTGACATGATCGCCACCGGCCACTATTTCAAAAGAGAGACCGTGAACGGCGAAGACCGTTTTCTGAAAGCCTTTGACCGCAATAAGGACCAGTCCTATTTCCTGGCCCAGGTCTCCCGCGAGGCTCTCTCCAAGTGTCTTTTCCCGCTGGGCGACATCACAAAGCCGGAAGTCCGTAAGATCGCGGAGGATCTCGGTCTTCCGATCGCCGCGAAGAAGGATTCGACCGGCATCTGTTTTATCGGGGAGCGAAATTTCCGCGAATTCCTGAAGAACTATCTGCCGATGAAAGAAGGAAATATCATCGACCTGGCGGACGGCAAGGTGATCGGCCGTCATCAGGGCGTTTATTACTATACCTTAGGCCAGCGCAAGGGCTTTGCCGTAGGTGGCGAGAACGGCCCGTATTACTGCGCCGGCAAGGATGTCAAAAAGAATGAGCTCTATCTGACTTCTCACAAGGATGAGAGTTTCCTTTATTCCGATCAGGCGGAGATCCGCGAGATCAACTGGATCCGCAAGCCGGAAAACGGTCCGCTGCAGGTCAAATTCCGCTACCGTCAGGAGGACCAGCAGGTCACGCTTCAGCACATCGGCGAAGACGCGGTCATGTTGTCGTATCCGCAGGGGATCAAGGCGGTCACGCCCGGCCAGCAGGCGGTCTTTTACCAGAATGACGAGATGCTCGGCGGCGGCGTGATCGAGGAGACTTTTGTCGGCGGCGAGTCTTCCGCGGAAAGACTGCAGAAACGACTTTATGGATGAAGAGATCATCAGATTACAGGGAAAATTCCTGAAATGCCATTTTGCGAGTGACAGCTATGCTGTCTATCTTTTTACGGACGGCGAAGAGAAGATCACGGTCTGCGGACCGCTCGTTGATATCGATCCGCAGTTTGAATACTGCCTTTACGGAAACTACTATATGCATCCGCGTTACGGTTTCCAGTTTCAGGTCGATCATTTTGAAAAGCTGCTGCCTTCGGAAAGAGAAGAGGCTGTCCGTTTTCTTTCCGGCGGCTTTTTTAAAGGCATCGGTGAAAAAACAGCCGTCAAGATCGTCAATGTGCTGGGCGACCGTGCCCTGGATATCCTGAAAGAGGAACCGGAGGCGATCGAGGATCTGCCGCTGACTGCCAAACAGAAAATGGCGCTGGTCGAAGGGATCGCCGGTTTCAACGATCCGTTTGAAGAAGAACGGATGAAGCTGCTGACAGCCGGTTTCGGCCGCAAGGAGATCAATCTGCTGTTCGCGCACTTTGAGCAGGATTATTTCGCGGTCACCGAGGAAGATCCCTACCAGATGTTCTATGACGTCTACGGCATCGGCTTCACGAAAGTCGACCGCTATGCCTTGAATTCCGGGGTGGAGGTGACCGATCTGCGGCGCAAGACCGCATTGCTGGTCCATCTTTTCGAGGACCGTTCCTTCCAGAGCGGCAATACCTATCTTTACTACAACGAATTCGTCGACCGCTATAACCGCGAGAGCGGCTTCAAGGACGGCGACTTCGTTCTTGATAACGCGCTGCGGGCACGTCTTCTGGTCGAAGAGGGCGACCGCTATTACCGCTACAACGACTGGCTGGATGAATGCCTGATCGCGGAGCGGCTGAAGGAATATGCCGGACACGAGCCCGGCAGCTTCGCTTCGCTCGAGGAGGAGATCACAGCTCTCGAGGATGAAAACGGCATCGTCTACAGCGATCAGCAGTATGAAGCGATCTCCGCTTTCTTTGAGAACGATTTTTCGATCATCACCGGCGGACCCGGTACCGGCAAAACGACACTGGTCAAGGCGCTCGTTGATCTCAGCCGCAAACGCAATCCCTATGATCTGATCAACGTTGCCGCCCCGACCGGCCGTGCAGCCAAACGTATCAATGAATTATGTGATGTCGAATCCAAGACGATCCACTCGCTTCTGGGCTGGGATAAAGAGACCAACCGTTTCAATTTCAACGATCAGAATCCGCTGATGCTGGATATCCTGATCATCGATGAGTTCTCCATGGTCGATAACCAGCTGTTCGCCAGCCTTTTACGGGCCAGCGGCGCGGTCAAGAAGATCTGCGTGATCGGCGATAAGGACCAGCTGCCTTCGATCCGTCCGGGCGATGTCCTGAACGATCTGCTGAGCAGCGGCTGTTTCGTCTCAACGGCGCTTTCAGCCAATTTCCGCCAGCGCAAGGACAATGAGATCATCGCCCTTGCCGGGGACATGCTGAAAGGGGAAGTGGATTTCAGCAGCTACAATAAGGATGTTCTGTTCCTGGAGACTGAGACACCGGAGGATATCCTGCTCAAGAAGATCGATGAGCTGCAGGAGCAGGGCGTGGAACTCGACGAGATCCAGGTGCTCTCGCCGATGTATAAGGGAGGTTCGGGCATCGACAGCCTGAATCATCTGCTGCAGGAACGCTATAACCCGGGCGAGCGGGACCGCCGTGAGATCAAGAACGGACCGCACACACTGCGTGTGAACGATATGATCCTGGAGCTGAAAAACCAGCCGATGGACGATGTCTATAACGGTGATATCGGCGTGCTCAAAGAGATCGATTACGCGACCAAGAGCGTCATGGTGCTTTTTGACCGCAACTTCGTTTCCTATCCTTTTGATGACCTGAGCCCGCTGACGCTGGCGTACGCGCTTTCCGTCCACAAATCGCAGGGCAGCGAATATCCGTATGTCTTCCTGATCATTTCGCGCTATCATCAGCGCATGCTGGAGAAAAAACTGCTCTATACGGCTGTCACGAGAGCCAAGAGCCGCCTTTATATCCTGGGCAGCCGGCAGGTCTTCACGGACGCCTTGAAACGGGAACGCCCCAAGCGCAACACGGGTCTGCTCGACCGTCTGACCAACAATACGCCCGACTTCTGAAAACCCGTATCGGATAAGTAAAAAACCTGGAAAAAACGCTTGTCCTTCCCGGTTTCTTTATGATATATTAGTAAAGCACTTGTGCATCAATGTTCCGCTTTTCCTATGGATTATGAGCGTTGATTATAGCTGACTTAGAGGAGGATAAGATGAATTTACAGTTAGTAGGTGACATCACCAAATCGCAGTTACGTTCTGATCTGCCCGAATTAAAACCAGGACAAACCGTACGTGTTGATGTACAGATTAGAGAAGGCGACAAGACACGTATCCAGGCCTTTGAAGGTGTAGTAATCCGTGTAAAGGGTACAGGTATCAACGAGACAATCACTGTTCGTAAGATCTCCAATGGTGTTGGTGTCGAAAGAACATTCCCGCTTCATTCCCCGACCATCGACAAGATCCAGGTCCTGCGCGTCGGTCGTGTAAGAAGAGCTCGTCTCTACTACTTACGTAGCCGTTCCGGTAAGAACGCACGTCTGAAAGAGGTACGCTAAAGGCCGCATCATGCGGCTTTTTGTTTAACTGAGGTCATATATGAAAAAGTTCACGGAAACACTGCTTGATCTGCTGAAAACGATCTTGATCTCGCTCCTGATCGTTTTTCTGCTGCGTGTTTTCGTGCTCATGCCGGTCCAGGTCGACGGCCGGTCGATGGATCCGACGCTCAAAGACGGCGACCGTGGTTTCAGTTTCGTGATCACCCGCAAATTCGGTCTCGAGCGCTTTGATACCGTGATCATTGAGAATGAGATCACCAGCGGCAAGCTCGTCAAGCGGATCATCGGCATGCCCGGGGAAACGATCCGCTGCACCAATGATCAGATCTATATCAACGGCGAGCTTCTGGAACAGCCGTTCCTTGAAGATGCCGTTACCTCGGATTTTGAGTATGAACTGCAGGAGGATGAATACTTCTGTCTCGGCGACAACCGCGAGGTGTCCCGCGATTCCCGTTATTACGGACCGTTTAAGGGAAAGGATATCACTGCCAACCATGTCTTCCTGATCTGGCCGCTGCAGGATTTTGGGTGGCGAAAATGAACGAATTGCTCGAAGAAAAGATCCCGACCATGGACATCAACTGGTATCCGGGCCATATGGAAAAAGCCAGAAGGGAAATGAATGAGGCGGTCAATAATGTCGACCTCGTTATTGAGCTTCGTGACGCGAGAGCGCCTCTGGCGACCTCTAATCCCATGCTGGCGGAAATGATCAAGGACAAGCCGCTCCTTTTGGTGCTGACCAAAAAAGATAAAGCCGATCCCGAGGAAAACGCGAAATGGCTTTCCTATTTCGCGGAAAAACAGAAGACACTGCTTTTCGATCTGAACCGTGACCCTTTTAAAAAGGAACTGCTCGCGGCGATCGAGGAACTGCTCAAGGACAAGCGTGAACGGGCCCTGCGCCGCGGTATCCGCAACAAGACTTTCCGTGTGCTGGTCGTCGGGATCCCGAACGTCGGGAAATCAACTTTCATCAATAAGCTTTCCGGGAAGAAGAGCCTGAAGACGGAGAACCGTCCGGGCGTGACCAAATCCCTGGCCCAGATCCGTCTGGCCGAAGGGCTGGCGCTGCTCGATACTCCCGGTGTCCTGTGGCCGAAATTCAGTGATCCCCAGACCGGGGTGATCCTGGCTCTGATCGGCTCGATCAATCCCCAGATCGTCGACGCCAAGGAGCTTGCCCGTCAGGGCGTCTATTATCTGCTGAAGGAATACCCGGGACGTCTTCATGAGTATTACGGATGTGAGGAAGGTTCCAGCATCTCGACCCTGGAATCGATCGGCAGAGCCAAGAACTGGCTGCAGAAAGGCGGCGAGGTCGACGCTCTGAAAACAGCGGAGCAGGTCCTCTACGATCTGCGTGAGGGACAGCTGAATATCAGCTGGGAGAAACCCTGTGCTGAATGAATATGAGAATCTCTATGCCGGCGAGCCGGTGATGGGGATCGACGAAGCCGGAAGGGGACCTCTGTGCGGACCGCTGGCGGTCGGCTGCTGCATCCTGCCCTCCGGTTATCAGAATGACGAGATCAATGACTCCAAAAAGCTGACAGCCAAAAAGCGGGAGAAGCTCTTTGAGGTCATCAAGAATGATGCGCTCTACTGGAAGGTCCTGCTCGTCGATCCGGAAACGATCGACCGCAAGAACATCTATGCGGCGACCCGTGACGCGATGAAGGAGCTTGCGCTTTCCTATGACTGCCGTATCATCTTAAGCGACGCGATGCCTTTTGAGATCCCCGGCAAGACTGTCATCCCGATCATCAAGGGCGATGCCAAGAGCATCTCGATCGCGGCTGCCAGCATCCTGGCAAAAGTGACACGGGACAGGATCATGGAGGAATATGACCGTCAGTATCCCGAATATGAATTCGCCAAACACAAAGGCTATCCGACCAAACGCCATCTGGAGCTGCTGGAGAAATACGGTGTTCTGCCGTTCTACCGCAGGAGCTACCGGCCGGTCGCACGCCTGTTAGAAGAAATCGAAAATCCGGACCTCTTCCATATGTGAAGAGGTTTGCTATTAATAAGGATAGAAGGGCATACTTTCATCCGCGGAAAAAATCAATTTTTTACAGATTGCGCTTTTATAGAAAGTATGCTAATACTATTCATTGAAAAAAAAGGAAACACCAAAATGAAAGAATTAGTTATTGTCGAGTCACCATCCAAGGCAAAAACGATCGAAAAATATCTGGGCAAGAATTATCGTGTCCTTTCTTCCAAGGGTCACATCCGTGATCTTGCGATCAAAGGAAAGGGCGGTCTCGGAGTCGATGTCGAAAACGGTTTTGAACCGACTTATGAGATCTCCAAGGATAAGAAGGAAGTCGTCAAGCAGCTGCAGAACGAAGTCGCGAAAGCCAGCAACGTTTTACTGGCGACCGACCCGGACCGCGAAGGAGAAGCGATCTCCTGGCATTTAGCGGAAGTCCTCGGTCTTCCGGAAGATGTGACGAACCGTATCGAGTTCCATGAGATCACCAAGAACGCTGTTTTAAAAGCCGTCAATGAGCCGCGCAAGATCGATATGAACCTGGTCAAATCCCAGGAAACACGCCGTATCCTTGACCGTATCATCGGCTTCAAGCTCTCCAAACTGCTCCAGAAGAAGATCAAGTCCAAGTCCGCCGGACGCGTTCAGTCCGTCGCTTTAAAGATGATCTGCGACCGCGAGAAGGAGATCGAAGCCTTCGTACCGGAAGAATACTGGTCGATCAGTGCCCAGTTCGAGAAGAGCAGACATAAATTCGAGGCATCCCTCAGCAAGATCGCCGGTGAAAAAGCCGAGGTCCATTCCCGTGAGGAAGCGGATGCCGTTCTCGGAAGAGCGGTCAATCCTTTTACCGTATCTTCTTTGAAATCAAGCACCAAGAAGCGTCCGCCGCGCCTGCCGTTCACGACTTCCACACTGCAGCAGGAAGCTTCCACAAAACTGAATTTCGGCGCCAAGAAGACGATGATGGTCGCACAGATGCTGTATGAAGGTATCGACATCGGTGAAGAGACACAGGGTCTGATCACCTACATGCGTACCGACTCTACCCGTATGAGCGGTGAATTCGTCGCCAGCGCGATGAACTATATCGAAGACGAATTCGGCAAGGAATACAAAGGCTTCTACCGCGTCAAAAACGATGAGAATTCCCAGGACGCGCATGAAGCGATCCGTCCGACCGATATCCGCAATACCCCGGAGAAAGTCAAACAGTACCTGACAGCGGATCAGTACAAGCTTTACCGCTTCATCTATCTGCGCGCTCTTGCCTCACTGATGGCTCCCGCCAAGAACGACACCGTCAGCTGTCTTCTGACGACCAACGATCTTGAATTCACAGCCAACGGTTCCGTCCTGATCTTTGACGGTTACCTCCGTGTATATAAGGAATACGATTCCAGCAAGGATGTCCTGCTTCCGGCACTCGTGGAAGGGGAACAGCTCGATGCCAAGAAAGTGGAGAGCGCCCAGCATTTCACTGAGCCGCCGGCACGCTATACCGAAGCGAAGCTGATCAAGGCGCTGGAAGAAGAGGGCATCGGCCGTCCGTCAACTTACGCGACTGTCATCGATACGATCGTAAAACGGAACTACACCGATCTGAAGAAAGCTGCCGACAACTCCCGCACCAAGGTCTTCTTCCCGACAGAACAGGGAAGACTGACGACCGAAAAACTTACCGAATACTTCCCGAGCATCATCAACGAGAAGTACACGGCGAAGATGGTAGAAGAACTGGATGAGATCGCCTTGGACAATCTCGATTCCCGAAAAGCGCTTCAGGAATTCTACGATAAATTCATGCCGCTCTATGAAAAGGCGGATGAGAAGATGGAAAAGAAGGAACCGGAGAAGACCGGTGAGAAATGTCCTCTCTGCGGCAGCGATCTCGTGATCCGCAGCGGCCGTTTCGGACAGTTCATCTCCTGCTCCAACTTCCCGTCCTGCAAATACACGGCAAATCTGAACAAGACACCGAAGGAAGAACCGGAAAAGACCGGCAAGATCTGTCCGGAATGCGGCGGCGAACTGCTGAAACGCAAGAACCGCTACGGTAACTATTTCCTCGGTTGTTCCAACTATCCGAAATGCCATTATCTGGAGAACATCGAAGGAGAAAAACCGCGCTTCGTAAGGCGCAGAAAGAAAAATGAAGGTTAAGATCATCGGAGCCGGCCTGGCCGGTTGTGAAGCAGCCTATCAATTAGCGGAAAAAGGGTTCGAAGTAACCCTTTTTGAGCAGAAACCCGTAAAACGCCATCCGGCATTCAATACGGACTGCTTTGCGGAACTGATCTGTTCGAACTCCCTGCGCAGCGACCGTAAGGAAAATGCAGTCGGTCTTCTGAAAGAGGAATGCCGGGAACTGAACTCTCTGATCATGAAAAGCGCGGACAAACACCGTCTGCCGGCAGGTTCCTCGCTTGCTGTCGACCGCGAAGGTTTTTCCGAAGAGATCACGAAGGCGATCCTCGAACATCCGCGGATCACCGTCGTGCATGAGGAAGTCACTGCGATCGATCTGAACGAACCGACGATCCTCTGTGCCGGACCGCTCTGCGAAGGAGCGCTGGCGGAGGAACTGCGCAAACTGACCGGCGAGGACTCCTTATACTTCTACGATGCTGTCGCCCCGATCGTTACCCGTGACAGTATCGACTTTTCGAAAGCATACTATAAATCCCGTTATGACGAGAGCGATGGCGACTACATCAACTGCCCGATGAACCGGGATGAATTCTTTGATTTCTACCAGGCGCTGATGCACGCCGAGAAGACGAAAGTCCGCGACATGGATAAGGAGATCTATTTTGAGGGCTGCATGCCGGTCGAGGCAATGGCGGAAAGAGGGATCAAGACCCTGCTTTACGGACCTTTAAAACCGGTCGGCCTGGAGAAGGACGGACGCCGTCCCTACGCAGTCGTTCAGCTGCGCAAGGACAACGCGATCGATACGCTTTATAACCTTGTCGGTTTCCAGACCCATCTGACCTACAAGTCGCAGAAGGAAGTCTTCTCGATGATTCCCGGTCTCGAACATGCGGAATTCGTCCGTTACGGCGTCATGCACCGCAACAGCTATATCAATTCCCCGAAACACCTCAACGCCCATTACCAGTTCAGGAACTATCCGAATCTTTTCATCGCCGGACAGATCTCCGGAGTCGAAGGCTATGTCGAAAGCATGGCTTCCGGTCTTTACGCGGCGCTGTCCATGGCGCAGTACCTGGAAAAGGGGTCGGTGAAGGAACTCGGAAGAGATACCGTCATCGGCTCGATGGCGATCTATGTCTCCAATCCGACGATCAGCAAGCTGGTTCCGATGAACGCCAATTTCGGCATCATGGAGACCGGTGATCTCTTCAAGAAGGACAAGAGCGCTTTCGCCGATGCGGACCTGCAGAAGATCCGGGAGTACCGTGACAGCTTATGAATGAACTGCTGGAGCGCTTTGAAGCCTATTTGAGACAGCAGCACAGCGGCTCGGAGAATACCGTTACCGCCTACGGCAAGGATGTGCGCCGTTTCTGCGCCTATCTGCAGGAAGAGGGGATCAGCGATCCCGGACAGGTCGGAAAGGAAACAGTACTGAAATACAGCGCGGCTTTACGCAGCGGCTCACTGACCGACGGAAAGAAGATCTCCAACGCGACCTATTCCCGCTCGCTTTCGGCGCTCAGGACGTTCTACCGTTATCTCTGTGAGCAGGGACGCTGTGAAAACAATCCCTTCACGCTGATGAAAGGCATCCATGTGGAGAAACATCTGCCGGACGTTCTGACCTTCGATCAGGTCGAACGGCTCCTGAGCAGTTTCGATCTCGAGGATAAAAGACAGCTGCGCAGCCGCACGATCACCGAAACGATCTATGCCTGCGGGCTGCGTATCTCGGAATGCTGCAGTCTGAAACTCAGTGACATCGATAAAAGAGAGTGCACGATCCGGGTCTTCGGTAAAGGAAGCAAGGAACGGATCATGCCGTATTATCCGGGACTGAATGACCTGTTCGATCTCTATGAAAGGGAATACCGCAGTCTCTACGCGAAAAATGACGATTATTTCGTCAGTGAAAGGGGAAGCGCGCTGACGCCCCGTTCCGTACAGCTGATGCTGAAGGAAAGCGGGGAGAGGATCGGCCTGCCGTTCTCCTTACATCCTCATATGCTGCGTCATTCCTTCGCGACCCATCTGCTCGATAACGGCGCGGATCTCAAGACCGTGCAGGAGCTTTTGGGACACGCGAAGCTCTCGACGACGCAGATCTATACCCATCTGACCTATGACCGTCTGGCGAAAGCGATCCTGGCGGCTCATCCCCACAGCAAGTGATCCTTGTCCGGCTCTGTGCGGACAGGTATAATTTGCTTGTTTAAAAAAGCCTGCGGAAAGCAGAGACAAAGAAAGAAAGTCAGGCCTTCCTGGCTTTTGCGAGGAAGTGCATTATGAACGATTATAAACTGCCATCACTGCGCCAGGCGGCGCGCCGTTCCCGGGAAGTTGTCATCGAAGACAACCTTTTCGTGCTCCCGGAGGAACTGAAGACTCTTGGCAGCGGAAAGAAATACTATATCCGCACCCACGGCTGCCAGGCGAATGAGCGTGACTCGGAAACGATGTCCGGCATCCTGCAGGACATGGGCTATACAGCGGCCGAAGATCCCGCGGAAGCGGATCTGATCCTGATCAACACCTGCGCGATCCGTGAGAACGCGGAAAAGAAGGTCCTTGGTGAATTCGGTTTCTTCAAGGACTACAAGCGCCGCAACCCGGATCTGCTGCTGGCGATGTCCGGCTGCATGGCACAGGAAGAAAAGACCGTGGACGAGATCCTGAAAAAATATCCGCAGGTCGATCTGATCTTCGGCACGCATAACATCTACCGTCTGCCGCTGCTTCTTGAAAGAGCAGTCAGGGAAAAGAAAAGAGTCGTTGAAGTCTTCTCCAAGCAGGGGGAAGTCATCGAGAATCTGCCGGCCAGCCGTGTTCTGAACCATAAGGCCTGGGTCAACATCATGTACGGCTGCGACAAGTTCTGCACCTACTGCATCGTCCCTTACACCAGAGGCAAGGAGCGTTCCCGCCGCATGGGCGAGATCGTTGAGGAAGTGCGTCAGCTCAAGGAGCAGGGCTATAAGGAAGTCACACTGCTTGGACAGAACGTCAATGCCTACGGTCTCGACCTCGGCATGGAGAACGGTTTCGCGCAGCTGCTTGAGGAAGTGGCGAAGACAGAGATCCCGCGTATCCGTTTCACGACCCCGCATCCGCGCAACTTTGACGAGGCCGCAGTCGCGATGCTGGCGAAATATCCCAATATCATGCCGGCCTTCCACCTGCCGGTGCAGTCCGGCAGCAACCGGGTGCTGAAGGCGATGAACCGCAGCTATACCCGCGAGATCTATCTCGATCTTTTTGACCGCATCAAGGCAAGCGTTCCCAACGCCTCTTTTACAACGGATATCATCGTCGGTTTCCCCAACGAGACGGACGAGGAATTCGAAGAGACGATGACGCTGTATGACCGCTGCGCCTTTGACAATGCCTTTACCTTCATCTACTCGCCGCGCAACGGCACGCCGGCTGCCAAGATCGAGGATCATACCCCGACGGAAGTCAAGGAAGAGCGTCTGCGCCGTCTCAATGAGAAGGTCACTTACTACGCGAAAAAACACAATCTTGAATACCAGGACCGTATCGTCGAAGTTCTGACGGACGGACCTTCCAAAAAACGCAGCGACATCTATGCCGGCTACACAAAGGAAAACAAGCTGGTCAATTTCGAAGGAAAAGACCTGCAGCCGGGAGATCTGGTACGGGTGAAGATCACCGAGTGCCACAACTTCTCGCTCAACGGTGTCGCAATTGAAAAGGTATAAGCTTTTCAATATAATTAAATAGATTTAACAGGAGGATATCATCTATGCAAAGAGTGCGCATAATGGTTTTGGGCGGACTCAGTGAAGACGGCAAAAATATGGCTGTCATCGAGATCGATCAGGATATCTTTGTTGTTGACTGTGGTCTAAAATACCCGAATTCGGAACAGCTGGGTGTGCAGTGCATTATCCCGGATTTTACGTATATCCTTGAAAATAAAGAGCGCGTGAAAGCAGTACTGATCACGCACGGGCATGATGATGTCATGGTCGGTCTCGGCTATCTTCTGCAGGAAGTGGATCTGCCGGTCTACGCGACGCCGCTGACTGCGAAGATCCTTGGCAGGCAGTTCGATGCCATGGGTATCCGTAATAAACACGTCAATCTGCTGCGCCGCAACAGCGACATCACGATCGCCGGCCATAAGATCCATACCTTTGCCGTTACCCAGTCCATCCCGGACTGCATCGGCATCTCCTTTGAGACGGAGAACGGCCAGATCGTTTACAGCAGCGAATTCATCTTCGATTACGACGGTCTCAACGAGTCCTTCCAGATGGACTTCCCGACGCTTTCCAAGATCGGCTCCGGAAAAGTACTGGCGCTTCTGGGCGAGTCCGTCGGCGCCCACCGGATCGGCTTCACTTCCCCGCATCACCGCATCACCCCGGCGATCGACCGCTACTTCGAAGCGGAACGCGGCCGTTTCTTCATCACTTTATACAAACAGAACCTGTACCGTATCTTCGAAGTTCTCGAACTGGCGAAGAAATACAAGCGCAGAGTCTACTTTACCGAAGAGGACCAGCGCCGTATCCTGCAGGATGTCGAGCAGCTCGGCTATTATAAATTCCCGGCTTCGCTGATCGTCAACAAGAAGGACTTCAGCAATTCTCTGGATGATCTGATCATCATCGTCTCCGGTTCCGGTAACGAAGTCTTCCGCCGCATGAACCGCATCGCGATCGGTGATGACCGTGAGATCGAGCTTTCCCGCAATGACGCTGTCATCGTCGCTTCCCCGGTCGTCCCCGGTACTGAAAAGGAATCCGCCAATATGGAGGATGACCTTTATATCGCTGGTGTCCGGGTCTTCAAGATCGGCAAGGAACAGGCATACTCCATGCATGCTTCCCAGGAAGATCTGAAGATGATGCTGAACATCCTCAAGCCGGAATATTACATCCCGGTAAAAGGGGAATACCGTTCCCTGATCGCGAACGCTGAAGTCGCCACGGCTGTCGGCTATCTGCCGAACCGCATCGTTGTGCTGGATAACGGCCAGTTCGCGGAATTCACCGACGGTCATCTCATCTCGACCCATGAGACGCTTGAGCTGAACGATACATTGATCGACGGCAAGGATAAGCTTGATGTCACCGGTATGGTCCTGAAAGACCGTGAGACCCTGTCCACGGACGGCGCGATCATCCTCGGTATCGTTCTGAACTTTGAGACCAAGAAAGTCATCGGCGGCCCCGATGTCCAGAGCCGCGGCGTCATCTATCTGAAAGACGCGGATTATATCCTGGAAGAAGTTGGCAAGATCCTCATCTCTTCTGTAGAAGAAGCGGTAAAGGAAGGCCGTTATGATAATATGAAAGTACGTGCTGAGGCTAAGGAAAAGATCAGCCGCTATATCGCCAAGCAGACCGGCAAACGGCCGATGATCCTGCCGGCGATCGTTGAGATCAACGAGGCATAGAATGTCCAAGAAAAAGAAAAACACGAAACAGGCAGATACTTCGAATCTTCTTTTATACGCAATAGGAACGATCGTTCTGATCGTTCTTTTGGTGTTGTCCGTCGGACGTATGGGCATCGTTGGCGCCAGCAGCGACGGTTTCCTGTCCTTCCTGTTCGGCGATTTCTATCTGCCGATCATGCTGACGCTGATCTTCTTATGCGTCTACAAGCTGCTGTTTGAAAGAAAACACCCGATCCGGGTGAACTTCTTCATCGGCCTCTGGCTCGTCAATATCGCCATCTTCCTCTTCCTGGGTGTACTGAAAAAAGACATCAGCACGCTTTCCGCCATGGGCGGCTGGATGAAAGAGGGGATCTGGCACATGGCCGATAAGACCAAATACACTTACGGCGCCGGAATGATCGGCTACTTCCTTTACAGCGCCTTATGCCAGTTATTTGACCGCGTCGGCGCGATCCTCTTCCTCGTGCTCATCTTTGTGATCGGTGTCCTTCTGATGATCCCGTTCAGCTTCTACCGCAGCTCGATGGATAAGGTCAAGGAGAGCGGCGAGAAGTACGCGGAGGAAAGACGCCAGTACCGCGAGGAACGGGAACGCGAAAAAGAAGCAGAGCGTCAGCGTCTGCAGGCGGAAAAGGAACAGCGTCTGGCGATCGAACGCGCCAAACAGGCGGAGATCGACCGCAAGAAACAGGAGGCCAGAGATGCCTACCTGCATAATCCGGATCTGCCGGTTTTTATCGACAAGCGCCTGATCTTCGGTGATGAAGAGGATCAGCCGGCTGAGAATCTGACACAGGTAAAGTCCAAGTATTTCATCGATGTCTCTAAAAAGGAAACTGCCCGTCCGGCAGTGGAAGATCCTGTTGTGGATATTCCGGTCACAGAGCCTGCTCCGGTCACAGAAAAAGCAGAAGAAAAGGAGACTCCGGAAGAAGTCCCGGCCAAAACGACCCGGGTCGTCAAACCGGCCAAGACCTACCGTCTGCCGCCGATCTCCCTGCTCGATAAGGCGGATACCCGCAGAGGCGGCGCCAATACCGTTTCTGCAAAAGAGAAGGGACAGAAAGTCCTCGAGATCCTGAACAACTTCGGTATCCCGGCGGAACTCGTCAATACCCACATCGGACCGTCCGTCACCAAATTTGAGATCAAACCGGATTCCTCGGTCAAGGTCAACCGTATCCAGAACGTCTCCGACAACATCAAGATGGAACTGGCGGCCAAGGATATCCGTATCGAAGCCCCGATCCCGGGCCGCAACGCGGTCGGTATCGAGATCCCGAACGTCGAGCCGGTCCCGGTCTACATGAGTGAGCTCATGCAGAAGATCCCGGATAAACTGAAGGATTCCCCGCTGCTTTTCGTACTGGGCAAAGATCTTTTAGGCAAAGGCGTTTACTGTGAGCTTGACCGTATGCCGCATCTTCTGATCGCCGGCGCTACCGGTTCCGGTAAATCCGTCTGTATCAACACGATCATCATGTCGCTGATCATGCGCAATCATCCGGACGATGTGAAGCTCGTCCTGGTCGACCCGAAGAAGGTCGAATTCACGCCGTATCATGATGTCCCGCATCTGCTCTGGCCGGTCGTTACCGATAACGCCATCGCTTCCTCGCTCTTGCAGCGCATCGTCGCGATCATGGAGGAACGTTATGACGTCTTTGCGGCTGCCGGTGTCCGCAAGATCGGAGACTATAACGAACTCGTCGAAAGAAACAATGAGAACCTCGAGGAAGGGCAGACCCCGATGAACAAGATGCCCTATATCGTCGTGATCATCGATGAGCTTGCCGATATGATGGCGATCGCCGGAAAGGAAGTCGAACTCTCCATCCAGCGTATCACCCAGCTCGCCCGTGCCTGCGGCATCCATCTGATCGTCGCGACCCAGAGACCGAGCACCGATGTCATCACCGGTCTTATCAAGGCGAACATCCCGTCCCGTATCTCCTTTGCGGTCTCTTCCAGCATCGACTCCCGTACGATCCTTGACCAGACCGGCGCTGAGCGCCTTCTGGGCTATGGCGATATGCTGTATTATCCGCAGGGTGAGAGCGCGCCGATCCGTCTGCAGGGCGTCTTTGTCCGTGACGATGAGATCAAGCGTGTTACTGACTTCTTGAAGAAGGAAGCGACTCCGGATTATGACGATACCTATTTCGCTCTGGTCAACAACCAGAAGGTCAATGGCGAAGGCAGCAAGGGACGTCAGGACGAAGATCCGATGATGCCTGAAGTCGTTGAATACATCCGTGAAGCACAGAAAGCCTCGACGTCGCTCCTGCAGCGCCGTTTCGGCATCGGCTACAACCGCGCTGCCCGTCTGATCGACGCTCTGGAAGAAGCAGGCTATATCGGACCGGTCAACGGTTCCAAGCCGCGCGAAGTCTACCTGAAAAAAGAGGGAGACGCCGAAGAAGAATAGACATTCCCAAAGCTTTGGGCGTATAATAGATAAAACGCAGTAAAGAAACGTGGTTGACAGAAAGCGGCCAAGAGAGGGGAAGGGAGCTGCGAATTCCCTGCCGCCGGTCAACGGATTCCTCTTTACAGTGAGGCCAATCACCTCCGGTATGACCCGTTATCGTCAAAAGAGTGCAAAAGTAGGATGGTACCACGGTTAAGAATCGTTCCTTAAGCGTGGTTTTTATTTTGGAGGGCAAATGGACACAGTTACATTAAAGAATGAAGCACTTCAGCGAATCGAAAAAGCTGAAAAAACCAGCGATCTGGAGCAGCTGCGCATCGAATACCTGGCCAAAAAGGGCATGGTCCAGCAGCTGATGGTCCAGATGAAAGACCTTTCTCCGGAAGAAAAGCCGGCGTTCGGTCAGAAAGTCAACGAATTGAAAAAGGTCATCACCCAGGCTCTTGAAGACCGTCAGAAACAGCTGGCGGAAAGCGAGCTCAATGAGCGTCTGAAGACCGAAAAGATCGATATCAGTCTCGATGCCAGCAGCGCCCCGGTGGGCAGCCTGCATCCGCTGACACTGATCACCCAGCAGATCGAAGACATCTTTGTCGGTCTCGGCTATGAAGTCGCCGAGGGTCCGGAAGTTGAGCTTGACCTGTACAACTTTGAAAAAGCGAACATCCCTGCGGATCACCCGTCCCGTGACATGCAGGATACCTTTTATATCGATCCCAACACGCTGTTAAGAACGCATACCACCGCGATCCAGATGCGTGTTCTGGAAGCTGCCCACGGCAAGACGCCGATCAAGCTCGTCTGCCCGGGCAAGGTCTACCGCCGTGACGATGATGACGCGACCCATTCCCATCAGTTCATGCAGTCGGAAGGCCTGGTCGTCGGTGAGGGCATCACCCTGGCCGATCTCAAGGGCACGCTGCAGTTCATGATCGAATCCCTGTTCAAGGAGGGAACCAAGATCCGTTTCCGTCCTTCCTATTTCCCGTTCACTGAGCCTTCCTTCGAAGTCGATATGTCCTGCCACATCTGCGGCGGCAAAGGCTGCAATGTCTGCAAACATACCGGCTGGATCGAGATCCTGGGCAGCGGCATGGTCCATCCGCATGTCCTCGAGATCAACGGTTTCGATCCCAAGAAATATACCGGTTTCGCCTTCGGTGTCGGTCTTGAGCGTATCGCGATGCTGAAATACGGCATCACCGATATCCGTGATCTCTACACCAACGATATCCGTTTCCTGCAGGGCTTCAAGAAGTATCAATAAGGAGGACAGCGAACAATGAAATTAAGTTTAAAATGGCTTTCTCAGCTGGTCGATCTTGAAGGCCTGACTGAAGAAGAGATCGTAAACCGCACCATCAAGGCGGGCTTTGAGATCGAAGAGATCACCCGCATGGGTGTCGGCACCAAACTGGTCGTCGGTAAAGTCATCGAATGTCATGATCATCCGGATTCCGACCACCTGCATGTCACCAAGACCGATATCGGCAGCGAAGTGCTCGATATCGTCTGCGGTGCTCCCAACTGCCGTGAAGGTCTGAAGGTCATCGTTGCCCAGGTCGGCTCTGAACTGCCGGGCGGCACCATCAAGGCCGGCAAGATCCGCGGCGAAGTCTCCAACGGCATGCTGTGCTCCTTGCTGGAGCTCGGTGTCCCGAAAGAGCTCTTACCGGATGATTCCCCGTCCCAGAACGGTATCGAGGAACTCGATGACCGTTTTGAGGTCGGTGAGACCGATATCCTGAAGAAACTCGGTTATGAGGATTCGATCCTTGAAGTCGAGATCTATGCCAACCGCCCGGACTGCCTTTCCATGTACGGCATGGCAAAGGAAATGGGCGCGATCCTCGACCGCAAATGTGTTCTGCCGGAATTCGACGGCGCTGCCGCAGTCGGCGGTCCGAGCACACTGAAAGTCGCTTCCCGCAGCGCGAACTGCCCGCACTACATGGCGAAGGTCGTCAACCACGTCAAGCTTGGTCCGTCCCCGGAATGGATGCGTCAGCTGCTCCGCAGCAACGGCGTCAAATCCATCAACAACGTCGTTGATATCTCGAACCTCGTCATGCTGGAAACAGGTCAGCCATTGCACTTCTTCGATCTGCGTTCCAACCCGAACCGCAACATCACGGTCGTGGATGATTATGAAGGCGCGTATACCGCGCTCGACGGGATCTCCTACGATCTCAAGAAGGGCGATATCCTGATCACCAGCGATGAGCAGCCGATCGCGATCGGCGGCATCATGGGCGGTGACGGTTCCAAGATCCTCGACGATACGACCGGCATCATCATCGAAAGCGCGCTCTTCAACTACGCGCAGATCCGCCGTACCGCGAACCGTCTCGGTCTGCAGACCGAAGCGGCGATGCGTTTTGCCAAGGGTCTTGATCCGCTGGCCCAGCAGAAGGCGATGGACAGAGCTGTCCAGCTGTTAAAGGAATATGCGGAAGCAGACGGCTTCGAAGAGACCGTTGAAGCCGGCAAATGCGATTATGAACCGCATGAGGTCCGTGAGACTTTAGCGCACCTCAATGCTCTGATCGGTAAGGAATACGCCCAGGAGGAAGTTCTTTCCGTCCTGCGCCGTCTCGATTTCGATCCGTATGTCGAAGGCGAAGAGATCGTTGCCCGCATCCCGAGCTGGAGAAGCGATGACATCCGTCTGCGTGAGGATATCGATGAGGAAGTCATCCGTCTGACTGACTTCGACGACCTGGCCGCCACACTGCCGGTCATGCCGCAGACGATCGGCCGTCTCTCCAGAAAGCAGGCGCTGCGCCGCGTGATCCGCACTTATCTCTCCCAGCATGGTCTGCACGAGACCGTCAGCTACACCCTGACCGATGAGGCAGGCATCCGCAACAGCATCCGTCCGCTGGGTGAAACGATCGCTCTGGCTTCCCCGCTGAGCGATGCCCGCAAGTACATCCGTGTCTCCCTCTTCAGCAACATGATGGAGACCCTGAAATACAACCTCGACCACGGCATGAACAATGTCAATATCTTTGAGCTTTCCTCGCTCTACGCAGCCGGGGACAAGCATGATGAGCGTCTGGCGATCGCCCTCTGCGGCACACCGGAATCCAAACGCATCGGCAGGGAAACAGCAAAGAGCGATTTCTACTCCCTGAAGGGACTGCTCTGCGACCTGCTCGATGAACTCGGCTACGGCAAAAAGCGTATCCATCTCGAAGAGCTCGAAGACGAACCGCTCATGCATCCGTACCGTTCCGCGAAGATCCAGATCGACCGTCAGGAAGTCGGTATCCTGGGTCAGGTCCATCCGGGATTTGCCGGAAAGCAGAAGCTCGGCGAAGTCTATTATCTCGAACTCTCGCTCGATCAGCTGATGAACAAGCAGGCAGCCGTTACCAAGGCGCCTGTGATCCGCCGTTTCCCGGCGATCAGCCGTGATATCTCCGTCCTCGTTGACAAGGCTGTCAAAGTCGAAGATCTGATGAAGACGATCAAGAAGAGCGGCGGCAATCTGGTCGACAGCGTTGAAGTCTTCGACGTTTACGAAGGCAAGGGCATCGATGACAACATGCGTTCCCTGTCCTTCACGATCCGCTTCCTTGATCCGGAGAGAACCCTGAAGACCGAAGAGGTCCAGCCGCTGTACGACAAGATCCTGGCGGATCTTGAAAAGCAGTACCATACGACACAGCGCTGATCCGCGAAAAACGAAAACACCGAAGTCCTGTGACTTCGGTGTTTTTTTGTCTTTTGTTTTGTGTGAAGGATCTAGAAGGGGAAATTGCGCAGACGTTTCTTGACCGCGATCTCCGCGCAGCGGATATCGCCCGGGAAGGGGACATCCTCTCCGTTGATGACGTTGCTGTCTTCGCTTCCTTTGCCTAAGATCAGGATGATATCGCCTTTCTCCGCCATGAAGACGGCTTTCTCGATCGCAAGATAACGATCAACGACGGTCTCATAATTATGCAGATCAGGGATGCGTTCGCACATCATGGCGGCGATGTCTTCGACCTTTTCAAAACGCGGGTCTTCCAGTGTCCAGATACACCAGTCACTGTTGCGGGCGATCGCCTCGCCGACGAATTTACGCTTTTCGGCATCGCGTCCGCCGGCCTGGCCGGAGACGGTGATGATACGTTTGCCGTTGAGCCTCTTGACGAAATCCATCAGTTTATGGATGCCGTTGGGAGTATGGGCATAGTCAACGATGACCTGGAAATCCTGTCCGAGATCGATCGCTTCCATACGTCCCTCGACATGGAGCTTTTCCATCTTGCCGAGGAGCTGCTCGAAGGGAATGCCGATGCTGAGGCACGTCAGCATCGCTTCCGCGAGGTTTTCGACATTGAATTCGCCGACGAGCGGGGAAGTGAAGTTATACTCTTTTCCTTCATAGACGAAGGTGATCTCCGTATTGACGGCGCTCAGCTTGTAATCCTTGATCCAGAGATCATTTTCCGGATCACGGCCGTAGGTGCGTACGTTTTTCGCGACTGCGGCAAACTCACTGTAATGCTGGTCGTCCTTGTTCAGGATCGAGGGACCGGCATTCTGCAGGAAGAGCTGCTGTTTGCAGGCAATGTAGTTCTCTAAAGTCTTATGTGTATTGAGATGTTCGCTCGTGACATTGGAGATCGCGGCTGCCTGGAAGGTCAGACCGCGCAGACGGTTGTAAAAGAAGGCTTCGGAACTTGCTTCCATCGCCACATAACGGCAGCCGTGATCGAGAAAGTCGCGGAAGTAACCGAGAAGATAGTCACGGTCCGGTGTCGTATTGGCGTTGTCCTCGTAGTAGCCGCGGCAGGAAACACCGTTGGTGCCGATGTAGCCGCAGTTCTCATCGCCTAAGAAAGTCTGGATCAGAGTCGCGGTGCTTGTCTTGCCGTCGGTGCCGGTCACGCCGATCAGGCACAGCTTGTCCTGGGGACGGTCATAAAAACGGTCATGGATCTCATCGGCGACTTTATTCACATCCTCGACACGTACTGTGGGGATCGTGCATTCGACGTCTTTTGAGACGACAGCCGCTGCCGCGCCGTGAGCAATGGCATCCGGTAAATAATCATGACGGTCGGCATTCATGCCGCTGATGCAAAGGAAGAGATCTCCCGGCTCAACTTCACGGGAATTGGTCTTCAGTCCGGTGATCTCGGGATCTTCGGTTAAGACTGCCTGGGGAAAGAGTTTGCTGAGTTTCATATTAGCCTCCAAAATACCACCAACCGCGTACCACGGCCAGGATCTTCGTCACGTAGAAACGTGAACTCAGGAAACCTCCGCTGACCGGGAGATACGCGAGGAATAATAAGATCGTGAAAAAGAGATAGACTGCAACTGTTTTTCTGCGTACAGAATCCTCCTTGATCGCTTCGAAGAGATCGATGATCAGAAGGATCAGGAAGGGGATGCAGGGATAGTAGTGATAAGCGAATGCCGTCCGCGAGATGAAGATCCAGGGCAGCAGCAGGGTGATATAGCCGGCGAAGGGAAGCAGGAAGAAACGTCCGTTTACCTTTCGGCAGTACGGCAGCATCAGCAGCGCCGCGATCCCGCCATAGGAGATCAGCGGATTGTTGAAGCAGGAGATGCTGCGGATATTGTCATCATAGTATTTAACATAATACCAGATCGGACGCAGATCGATCAGCCACATGAACCATCTTGAGGAATAGGGGTGGGTATCATCGAGTCCGGCATGGTAGGTGAATGCGTATTTGATATAGTCCGCGACCTGATAGAGATGCTCGAGCAGGTTCACCGGTGTGTGATCATAGATGCGGATACCGATGTAGCAGAGGAAATAGACGGCCATCGGGATCAGCACAAAGAAGAAGAAACAGGCGATGATGATCATCAGCGTGATGGCTGCCTTATCCTCGTTTTCCTCCTTCCGCCAGCAGCGGAAGAGATGTTCGAAGAAGATGAAGGCCAGTCCCACCGAAGCATAGATCGCGGTCCATTTGACCGACCAGGCAAATGCCATGGAAAGGCCGGAAAGGAAGAGCCACTTCAGCGCTTCAAAAGGTCTGTGATAGATCTCCGTCCGGCGGAAGAGCGCCATGAACAGATACATCAGCAGGATGAAGAAGAGCGAGAAAGGCTCAAGCGTCGCGATCCGTCCGGTCGTGAAATGCATGAAATCACAGGCGAACAGCAATGCTGCCAGATCCGCCGCTTTTCTTTTCCGGAAAAGCACGTAGGCCAGGGCGTACATCAGCGGGATCAGAAGCACAGAAGTAACGGCGCCGGCGAAACGGTAACCGAAGGGATTCATGCCGAACAGCTTGATGCCGAGCGCGATGAATCTAGTTCCCAGAAGCGGATGAACGGCTGTGTAGAAGGGCAGATGATGCGCGATCTCGTAGGCGTTGCGGGCGTGATAGATCTCATCGAAATAGGTCTCGTTGCGGTAATCCGGATCGGCGGTCAGCGTATCCTGTTCATCGATCAGCTTCCCTGCCTCTTCCGATTCGGAAGAGAAGATCTCCAAAGGAAGAAACTGCTTGCTGCTGCTGTCGTAAAGGCCGATCTCGGTAAGGATGCTCGCCTCATTGAAACTCAGCCGCAGATAGTCATAATCCTTTTGTCCGCATTCCTCGATATCCCATTTCAGATAGCTTTTCTCATCCAGGACAGCGAATTCTTCCCAGTTTTTGAGATCATTCGAGCCGGCGATGCGGATATCGTGATAATAGACCCGGTAGCGGCTGCCTTCGACCGGCGTATCGCCTTCCAGCGCAGTCGTATAGATCTTATCGAATGAAGCTTTTTCGTCGAGCTTCAGGATGACCTCTTCCCCGGCATGACTGCTCTGAAAAGTCGTCTCGGGGCTCTTTAAGGAGCCAAGCTGCAGGAAGGTCAGGAAAGCATAATTGACCGTCAGCCAGAGCAGAAAGGCATATTTGTTCAGACGGGAATGTGAGCGGTAAAGCAGCAATGCCGGTATCGCCGTGAGCATCGCGAAGAGGGCGAAAAACAGCAGAATACCTTTGAAAGACAGTGATTCAAACATCGAAGTCAGGCCGCTCATAACCACTATTATACACTTCCTTTCAAAGTTAAAAAAACCTATAATGAATGTATGATCTATACCTGTACAACAAATCCATCGCTCGACTATTATCTCGAGCTGAGTGAGCCTTTGACGGAAGGACAGGTTAACAGGACAACAGTCGAACACTATGAAGCCGGAGGGAAAGGAGTAAATGTTTCGATCGCTCTGAGCCATATGTCGATCCCCAGCGTTGCCCTGGGTTTTTTAGGCGGTTTCCCGCGTGAATACTATCTGTCTTTTTTGAGCGGTCACCGTTCTGTCCAGCCGATCTTTACCAGGATCAAAGATAATACCCGAATCAATATCAAAGTCACCAAGACCAAAACAGCCGTGAATGCCCGCGGTCCGCAAGTTACGAACGAAGAGTATGAGCGTTTCATGAAGTATCTTGAACGCATCTACGCGAACGACTATTTCGTTCTGAGCGGCAATGTTCAGGATGACCTGCAGGAACGCATGCTGGATGCTGTGGAAACACTGATCTATGACCGTGTCAAAGTCCTGCTCGATACCAATCCCTGCATCATGAAGGGAGCACTGGGATTCCATCCGTATCTTGTCCGTCTGAATGAATTTGATCTTCCGTTCCTGACAGATAAGAAGGATCTTAAGGAAGCTCTGAAGGATATCTATCATCAGGGCGCTTCCCACGTTCTCTACAACAATGAGGATGAGGTCTACCTCTGCTGCGAGGAAGGCATCTATCATACCCGTGCCGATGAGACCGAAGACGCGATCGGCCGTGATGACTCCCTGATCGCCGGCTTCCTGCTGGCAAAACAGCGCGGTGCCACCGGTAAAGAGGCTTTCACCTACGCGGTCGCCGCTTCTCAGATCAACTATCTTGAAGAACACAATCCGGATGACCTGGAAGGCTTCGCGAGCCAGCTGGACGTAAAGAAACTATGAAGAAACTGCTGCTCTGTTTGATGCTGATCCTGCTGTGCGCCTGCAACGGCAAACAGCAGAAGATCGTCAGCAAAGTGGAGATCGCCACCAGTAAAGTCGATATGTCGGCGTACCAGGGTCTGTCCTCCACCGATCACCAGTTCGTCGAGGTGAATCTGTACGATGTTTATGAGTTCATCGAGAAGGGTGGCTCCGGTATCTTCTACCTGGGCTATCCCAACTGTCATAACTGTCAGGATGGCGTGCGCTATCTGAACGAAGTCGCCAAGGAGCTTGGGGTAACGGTCTATTACATCAATATCGACCGTGCCGACTACAATGTCGCCGGCAACGGGGAAGTCTATGATGAAGTCGTTGCCCGGTTCGAACCGATCCTCGGTACGGACAAGGAAGGCAAGAAGGGTATCTATACGCCGGATGTCTTCCAGCTGATCGATGGTGAATTCGGTGATTATCACGTCGGTCTTGTCACCTCGTTCTCTTCCACAAATCCTTCCAAGGAAAGCATCAACGAACTGAAAGCGATCTATCGGAAACTATTACTGCCTTATGCTGATTAAGGCAGTTTTCTTTTGCCGGATATTCGATAACGATAAACGATATATGCAAAAACGGAAGGACCCAAAGAAAAACGCACCGTGAGATGCGCTATTTCAGTTCATTTTCAAGTCTGCGGACATACGCGTCGATCTCTTTGTGCGTATGCAATGTCACGAATTTCTCCGGATACTGGCGCCCGATCGAACGGTATTTCGCGAGCCATTTTCCGGAACGCCCGTTAAAGAGGATCCAGGCCAGGAAAGAAGGGGTGATACGGTCATGACAGCCTTCCGCCAGATCATCCCGCTGTTTGCCGCGGTAGCGCCAGGCCCGGGCCAATGCTTGATATAGGCAACGGAAGCGATTACAATTTAAAAACAGGATCCGGTCCGCCTCCGCAAAACGGCGGTCCATCCCCAGAGAGAAGTAATTTCCCTCGATGACCCAGGAAGGGAGATCGCAGAAACGGTCGATCTCGGCATACGCTTCTTTCCGGTCGCGGCGCTGCCACTGCGCTTCAAAATGCACCTTATCCAGGTGCATCAGCGGGCAGTCAAGCAGTTCCGAGAGGCGAAGCGCCAGAGAACTTTTTCCGGAGCCGGTAAAACCGATCACTGCGATTTTCATTGAATTAATGATAAGGAGATAACTGCTGAATGTCCAGAAAAATGCTGATACGCGGGATCCTGCTGGCGCTGTGGTGCGCTGTGATCTTTTCCTTTTCCGCGCAGGGCGGTCAGCAGTCTCAGGAACTATCGGACGGTTTCCTCCTTTTTCTTCCGCTGTTTGCCCGGTTTCCCCTGGCCGGCGTGCTGATCCGCAAATTCGCCCATGCCCTGGAATACTTCGTTCTGGCTTTCTTCGCTTTCCGCTTTTTTGAGATATTTGAAAAAGGGGATATCCCCGCATTCGTCTTTTGTTTTCTTTACGCGTGCAGCGATGAACTGCATCAGCTCTTCGTCGGCGGCCGCAGCGCGCAGTTCCGGGATGTGCTGATCGATATGGCCGGCGTGCTGCTGTTCTGGTTCATCCGCCGTCTGTTTCTTTATCTCTTCCGCCGGATCCGCGGGAACTGAGCGGGTCTCAAAGGCTTTGAAATCAATGTTCCGGAACGTCAGCCGGGAGAGCATAAAAGCGTTTCCATTCGCTGACGGATAGTTCCGGTTTTATGCTAAAATCATAATAGATATGAAAAAGTTCTTTTTCCTATTAGCTGTTTTGCTGCTTTGCAGCTGCAGCGCAACGATACAGGATACGGATACTTTGCTGGACAGCTTCGAAAACGGTTATGTTTTCCGCCGCCCGAATGTCACCAGCAAGTATTTTTCATATTACCTTCCGTCGGATATGCACCGTTTCCAGAGTGAGGAGACCGGCGTCGTGATCGAGTATAACGACAGCTCGATCCTGATGAGTCTGAATATCGCCGGTCTATTGCACCGCAATATCTCCGATATGCCGCTTTCGCTCGAATCCGGATTCTACCCGGAGAAGAACCTCATGTATAACCGGGAGGGAAGTTTCGTCAACTACAACGGCGGTCACGAGCCGTATCTGTGCTCGATCTACCGTTTCGAGGACCGCAGCCTGATCATCCTGCGCACGCAGGGTTTCAAGATCTACAGTTTCACGAACGAGCAGGAGCAGAACGATGTGCTGCGTCACATGCTGTTGCTGGGAAAGAACGCGACCTTCGAATATGAACGAATCCGCGGAGATTTCAGCGATACGATCGATATCGATTACCAGAAAAAGCAGGTGGATCTGTTCGACATCATTATTCCGAAGAACGGACACCTAAGTGATATGATTATTGATGATTCAGGAACGAAAAAGGAAGAGCCTGTGGAAAGCAGCTCACCACAGGAAGAGGCAGAAACAGAAGTAGAAGGAGAAGATGTAGGTTATGAAGAAGTGGATTGATTATCTGTTTGAACCGGAACCGGTAAAGACCGACAAACCCGAACAGAAGCCGGAAGAACCAAAACCGGCGGCCGCTCCGGAGAAGAAACCGGAAGTCAAGGCTGAGCAGCCTGAACCAAAACCGGAAGAGACGAAGACGGAGCAGGCGCAGACCACCCGCAAGCATTCCGGCTCCTTTATCAATCTGGAAGAACTCCAGGTCAAAAAGAATGATAAGCAGGAGGAGAAGCCCAGGATCGAGGCGGATCCCAAACCATACGAAAGCCATCCGACGATCAGTCCGATCTTCGGTTATCTGGATGGCGAAAAGCCGAAAGACTTTGTCCTTCACACACCGCAGATCAAGACCGATACCGGTTCGCTTTTAGGCACGATCTATTCTCCGTACTACGGTGTCATGAAACAGGATTACCGCAGCAACGGAAAACACAGCGCCGCTCCGAAGGAAGAGATCCCGGAGCCGGAACGGCATATCGAAGAGCCGGTACGCGCGGAAGAACGCCCGGTCCCGGCTGTCACTGAAAGAGTCGTCCCGGAAACTGTCTGGGAGACGATCCCGCTGAGCCCGATGCACCTCAATGGCTATGAGGCACCGGAAGAAGAGGAACCCGTTGTCGAAGAAGCTCCGGTCACTGCTGAACCGGAACATAAGGATACCCGCGAAGAGATCGAACAGATCTCCATTTCCGAGGAACCGCTCTCCATGGAGAAGATCGAAGAGCTTGAACCGGATGATCTCGACAGAACCTTTGATCATCTGGAGCTCGAACTCGGCGACCTTGGCGATGACCTTTTCTCCGATCTGCTGGATAAACCGGAAGAGAAGAAGGAAGGCGAGGTAAAAGAGGATTTCGTAAATCATCCGATCGAGGAGATCCTGGACAACCGTCCGCAGGAAAAAGAGGAAGAGATCAGCCTGTTTGATGAACTGTTCAAACTGGACAAGGAGAAAAAAGCATGATCTTCTTCATCGGCATCAAAGGAACCGGTATGGCGGCTTTAGCCGCGATGCTGCATGATATCGGCGAGGAAGTCGCCGGCAGTGACCTGAGTGAACACTTCTTTACCGAAGAGGAACTGATCGCGCGCAATATCCCGATCGTTGATTTCGATCCGGCAAATATCCGCGACAACATGACCGTGATCATCGGCAACGCTTTCCTGGAGGATTTCCCGGAAGTCATCGCTGCCCGCTCCAATCCGACCTGCAAATGCTACCGTTACCACGAGTATCTCGGTCTTCTGATGGAGAATTACACCAGTATCGCGATCAGCGGTTCCCACGGCAAGACCACGACGACCACGATGGCCAAGGAAGTCGTTTCCCGTTTTCTGCCGACCGGCTATCTGATCGGCGATGGGGAAGGCTGCCTTTCCAAGGACAGCAAGTATCTGTGTGTTGAGGCGGATGAATTCCGTCATCACTTTCTGAAGTATTATCCCAACTATGCCCTGATCACCAATATCGAGATCGACCATGTCGACTATTTCAAGGATGAGGAAGATTACTTCAACGCCTATCAGGAATACGTCAAACAGGTCAAGGACATTGTCTTCTATAACGGTGATGATCCGTGGTGCCGGAAACTGCAGATCCCCTGTGAGAATTACTCCTTCGGTTTTGCACCGGAGAACGATTTCCATCCGGTCGATCTGAAAGATGAGATCGAATCCGCGTCTTTCGCGTTCTATTTCCGCGATAAGAAGATCGCTGATTATACATTGCCTTTCTCTGAGAAACATCTTCTTTATGATGCAATGGCTGTGCTTTCGCTGTCCTACATGCTGGCGTTTGACCCGCTCGTCGTTGAGCAGGCTTTCAGTGCCTACAGCAGCCCGAAGCGCCGTTTCAAAGTCGAGAAGGTCGGCAATACCGTATTCATCGATGACTACGCACATCATCCGACTGAGGTAAAGGTCACTCTGGAGACTGCCAGACACCGTTACCCGGACAAGGAGATCGTTGCTGTCTTTAAACCGCACCGCGCCAGCCGGGTACTCTATTTTGCCCAGGATTTCCGCGATGCCCTGAACCTGGCCGACAAGGTCTATCTGCTCGATTTCACCAGTATCGATGACAAGCAGGATGGTACCGATATCGACATCCATTACCTGGCGAACGGCTTTGAAAAAGCAGTCGTTCTCAGCGAGGATGAGAAGGGTGTGAAACAGCTCGCATCCCACAAAGATGCCTGCTTCGTGTTCATGTCCAGTAAGGATATTTACCATCTGGCGCAGAAAGTTAAGGATTTATTGAAATAATATAGCAAATGTAACCCTTTACATTGAAAATTATTTTCATTTCATCTAAAATATAGACAAGAAAGAGAGGTCAAATATGGACGCATTTTTAATCGCGAGCGGTGATTTGGCCAGTTTATTATTGCCTATCGCTGGTTTAGTGGCATTGATCTGCCTGATCGTTTTTCTCATCCGTTTAACGAAGCTTTTGAAACAGATCGGAGATACTCTGGGGAAGACTCATACCACTATCGACCTGGTCGATCAGAGCATCACCAAATTACAGTCACCTTTAGATACAGTTGTTAAAGTTTCCGGCGGTGTAGACAGGACCTATGATGCCGGAGTAAAAGCCATGGGCGATATGAAGGATTATGTCGCCAAAAACAAGGATGCCATCAAAGTCAAGGCGGATGAGATGATCGGCAAAGCCGATGCCATGATCGAGAAGGTCAAGAATACCGCCAAGAAGGAACCGGTCGTCAAGGAACCCGGTCCGGAAGACATCATCGGAGAGTGACCATGACAGAAGAAGAAAAGAAAGCACTGGAACAGGAAGTCGAAGAGACGATCAGTGAAATGAAGGATCGCGCTGCCGGACTTATGAAGACGGCGGAAGAGATCACGGATCTTGAAGTCGGCGCCAAAGCGCGCGAACTCGCCGAAAAAGTCAGCGAAAGCTTTGCGAAGACTTCTGTCAAACTGACCGACAGTCTGCAGACAGCAGCCGATTCGGATCAGGTGAAGAAGACGATCGAATATGTCCGCTCCAAGACAGATGAGATCAGCGGCTACGCATCGGAAAAACTGGAAGAGCTGAAGAAGAGCGATATCGTTCTTGTCAATCACACATACGAGCCGAAGAACGGAACAGTCAAAGAGACTGCTCTGAAGGTCGGCGAAAAGATCAACGAGAGCCTTGACCAGCTTAAAAACTCGGAAGCTTACAAACGTGTTAACGAGGGCTTCGATCAGCTTAGAAATTCGAATGCATATAAACGTGTCAACGAAGGTTTCGATAACCTGAAGAAGACCGATTCCTATAAACGGGTCGCGGATAAGGTGACGGATGTTACCGGTTCTGCCCGTGAGGCGTTCGTGGAATTCGCGGAAAAGAACGATCTGGACACAAAGATCGACCGCGTTAAGGACACGACCATTGAATTAGCCGAAAAAGGCGTCAGCGCCCTGAAACGCTGGCTGAGACCGGAACTGTACGGCAAGAATAAAGAGGAAAAGAAATGAAGAGAGTGACCATCTATGACGTTGCCAAAGAAGCGGGCGTTTCCCTGGCAACGGTATCACGGGTGATCAATGATTCCACGGTTGTTAAGTCGGCCACGAAACAGAAGGTAGAAGACGCGATCATGCGCCTCGGTTATAAACCGAACGCGATCGCTCAGGGACTGGCTCTGCAGAAAACGACCATGATCGGTTTGATCGTGCCGGATACGAGCTTCAGCTATACAGGACAGATCATCAACGGTTTGCTTGATGTCTCCAAGATCTACAATTACAGCGTCGTACTGCACACGATCACGGAAGGGATCTCGGATGTCGATAAGATCATCGATGTCATCATCAAGTCCCGTGTCGACGGCGTGATCATTTGTTCCGATAAGATCCGCAGCGAAGAGATCAATCTTTTAAGCGACTACAACATCCCGATCGTTGTCATCGGAAACAAGATCTCCGCTTCCCGCATCTGTTCTGTTTACGTGGATTTTGAAAACGCGATCTATGAACTGACGAACAGTTATCTGAAGAAGGGCAAAAAGGATATCGTTATCCTGGAAGACCGCAAGAACCGTTCGACATCCAAACAGCTTGTCAGCGGCGCGGAAAAAGCTTTTGCCGAGAACGGCCTGACCTTTAACGGTTTTGTGCCGATCCCGAAGGAAGAGCGCTCCAGTTACCGTTTCCTGTCACACTATTTCAAAGATCATAAACATGAACTCGTGATCGTGAACCGTGACTCTCAGGCATTCGCCGCACTGAATGCCGCCAGAGAAAACGGTATCTCTGTTCCGGAAGAAATGGAACTTGTCTGTGTGATCGATACCAAGTATAATTCTATGGTAAGGCCGATGATCTCGGCTTATACCATCCCGTCCTACGATCTCGGTGCCGTCGGCATGCGTCTGATGACCAAGATGCTGGAGAACGGGAGCGTCGAGGACAAGGAGAAGTGCCTGACATATCTCTTTGTCGAAAGACAGACAACATTAAAGGACTGAGAAAAGAAAGAGTAGCTTCGTAACGATGCACAGAGAGCTCCCGGTCGCTGAAAGGGAGTCATCTGAAGAGGTGAATACAGCTTTGAGTCTCTTATCAGAAAAGGTAAGACGTTCCCCGCGTTAAGGGATAAGTAAGAAATAAAGGTGGGACCTCGCGAAAGCGACCTTGGTTCTGCCTTTTTTATGGAGGAATTGAAGTATGGGTATCTATGAAGAACTGGAATGGCGCGGACTGATCAAAGACGTTTCCTCGCCGGATCTGCGTGAAAAACTGAATGCCGGAGGCATGAAATTCTATATCGGAACCGACCCGACAGGCGACAGCCTGCATATCGGTCATTTTTCCTCGTTCCTGATCAGCCGCCGTCTGAAGGCTGCCGGACATCATCCGATCCTGCTCGTTGGCGGTGGTACCGGTCTCATCGGCGATCCGAAACCGGACGCGGAAAGACCGATGATCACTTATGAGGAAGTTGCGCACAACGTTGAATGCCTGCGCAATCAGGCGGAAAGCATCTTCGGTTTTGAAGTCGTCAACAACTATGAATGGCTGAAAGACATCAAGACGATCGACTTCCTGCGTGACTATGGTAAATTCTTCAACATCAACTACATGCTGGATAAGGATATCGTCAAGCGCAGACTGGACGAAGGCATCACCTATACGGAATTCTCCTACATGCTGCTGCAGGCTTTGGACTTCTACTATCTGCACGAGACCAGAGGCGTCAACATGCAGGTCGCCGGACAGGACCAGTGGGGCAACATCACTGCCGGTATGGAACTGATCCGCAAGAAGACAGGCGACGAGGCTTACTGCTTCACGATGCCGCTTCTGACCAAGAGCGACGGCACCAAGTTCGGCAAGAGCAACGGCAAAGCCATTTGGCTCGATCCGAATAAGACATCCGATTATGAGATGTACCAGTTCTTCCTGAACTCCGAAGACGACAAGGTCATCGACTATCTGAAGTTCCTCACTTTCCTCAGCAGGGAAGAGATCGAGGCGCTTGAGCTCTCCAATAAGGAAGAACCGCATCTGCGTAAAGCCCATAAGACTCTGGCGCACGAAGTCATCACTTTCCTGCGCGGGGAAGAAGCATACCAGAGCGCAGTCAAGATCTCCGAGACGCTGTTCTCCGGCAAGATCCGTGAACTGACTCCGCAGCAGCTGACCTCCGCGATCGCCGATATGCCGAGCTTTGAAGTCAGCGAAGATCTGCCGCTGGTCGACGCTCTGATCCAGGTCGGCGCCGCATCCTCCAAAAGAGACGCGCGTGAGCTGATCAAGGGTTCCTCCATCAGCCTGAACGGTGAAAAAGAGACCAACGTCGAGGCGGTCCTGACGATCGACCGCGCGCTGGCCGGAAATCTTTTTATCCTGCGCAAGGGCAAGAAGAACTACTTCGTGATGAAGAGGGTATAAATCCCGGGTTTTTGGTATAATACTTTTATGAAACGCCTCATACTCGTGTTTTTTGTGTTGCTGTTCTGCTTCGGATGCGCGAAGAAACAGGAAGTCCTTCAGGATCCGACAGAGCGCTACTATGCAATGGTCGACTTAGCCAGCACATATGAAGTCTCCGAAACGAAACCGGAGTATTATGATTTGAGCGGCGAAGTCAGCAAGATCGATGACGGTTACCGTTATTATGTTTTCATCGACAACCCGCGTGTTGCCATGTATGACGTGGAAGCGATCGCGGTCGTCGAGGGCGTCGATCACAAGAAGACCATGGCTGCCAACGTTGGTATCTTTGAAGAAAAAGAATACAATATGGTCCCGAACCAGAAAAATATCGATATTGGTTATGTCGGGGGTATCGCGATCAGCGGAACATGCGCGACCGAAAATGTCAGTCTGAGAGTTCTGATCCGCTGGGAAAATAACGGCGGCACTGCTTCCTACAGAGAGTGCTACCGTCTGGAAATCGCTTATGACAGCGAACAATAAAAAGCAGTCGCTGCTGACCGGGGCTCTGACCGGTTCCTTTGGTGTTTTCCTTTCCAAGGCACTTGGATTGTTTTATGTCGTGCCGCTGAACTCCTTTGCCGGAGAGCGCAACATGGCATTCTACAGCATCACCTATACCTATTACGACCTGCTGCTGAAAGTATGCTCCGCAGGTATTCCTTTCGCGATCGCGGCCATGGTCGCGAAATACGTCAGCCGTGAAGATTATAAGACAGCCGCCCTGGTCAGAAGGCTCGGTACCTCCCTGATCATGGGGCTTTCTTTTGTTGGTGCCTGTGTGTTCTTCCTCGGTTCCCGGCCGCTGGCGGCCAGAGCTCTGGGTCATGCGGCAACACCGGAAGACATCGCTTCGCTGCTGACGCTTTTCCGGATCCTGCTTCTGGCGATCGTCTTTGTACCGTTCCTCAGTTCGGTACGCGGCTTTTACCAGGGCTTGAAGCGTCTTGATATCTACGCCGCTTCCCAGGTCCTGGAGCAGTTCATCCGTGTCTTCTGCATCGTCGCCTTCGGCTTCCTGCTGGTCCGGGTGCTGCACTTTGATTCTGTCTACGCGATCTATATGGCGATCTTCGCCGCCGGACTGGCCGCGATCCTAACAGTCGTTTATTTCCTACTGGCCGCCAAAAAAGAAGGGGAGAACTTCGACAGACTGGTCGCTGCCCAGAACGGGGAAGCGCTGCCGGCTAAGCGGATCTTCAATGAATTGCTTTCGATCGGTCTGCCCTATGTCGCCGTTTCCTTTATCGGCACTGCCGGACCATTGGTCAACGCCAATTTCTTCGTACCGTACGCGACCCGCGTCGGCATCGATTATGATACCGCCATGAAGGCGCTGGGCATCGTGCAGGTCAACTGCAGTAAGATCGCTTCGATCCCGCAGGTCCTGACGCTCGGCTTCAGTGCCGGACTGGTCCCGTATCTGACGGAATCGCTGGAACAGCAGAATCAGACGCGTCTCCGTGAGCAATTGGCGGATATCTTCAAGACCGTCATCTATATCCTCACGCCGGTCGTTCTGATCATCGCTTTCTTTGCTTCGGCGATCTACGCGATCATGTATGGCGGCAGAAGCCTTGAGCAGGGTGCCCGTTTACTAGCGTTCTATTCGCTGGTCGCCTTTACCGACACCGTCGCGCCGATCTTCTCTTCGGTGCTGATCACGCTGCGCTTCCGCCGCAACGCGATCATCTTCCTGATCATCGCGGCTGTCGTCAAGCTGATCAGCTTCTTTATCTTTGTCTATCTCTTCGGTGAGCTCGGCATGATCTTCTCGACCGCTTTATCGAGCGTCATCGTTATCTTCTTAGGACTGGTGCTTCTGAAACGCAACTTCCAGTTCAACATCCGTTCCCTGCTGCAGGTCACACTGCGCTCGGTGATCTCCTCGCTCTGCGCGATCCTGCCGGTCCTTCTGCTGAACCATTTCCTGCCGCTGAACTACGGCAGCCGTCTGCTGTGTCTTGTTCATTTCGGGATCGAGGGCATCGTGATGGTCCTGATCTATGTCGGTGTCTCGGCGCTGCTTAGAGTCCCGCAGGAAGTCTTCCACATGAAGGATCTCTCAATTAAAAAGATCCTCAGACGTTTCCGTCACTAGAGGATCTTACTGATCTCAACCGATGTTTTTTCCAATATGCCGGTCTCGGCATATTTTTTTAATGTCGCAATCACCTGATCGGTCAGATAGGGCGGGGTGGAGGCGCCGGCTGTTACATAGACTTTTTCCTTGCCTTTCAGCCAGTCTTCCTGAAGTCCGGAAGCGTCTTCGATCATCACCGCTTCCTTTACGCCGTTTTTCAGGCCGATCTCGCGCAGCTTGTTGGAATTGTTGGAGCCGGGATCGCCGACGACGATCAGAAGGTCGGCGTCCTTGAGATCGATCACCGCCTGCTGGCGCTGGGTGGTGGCGCTGCAGATCTCCTTTTCAAATTCCGCTTCCGGGAAACGTTCCGCGATCGCGGCAAAGAGATCACGGACCTCGAAGAGCGACATCGTCGTCTGGTTGGTGACGAAGATCTTTCCTTCCGCTTCGATCTTCGCGATATCCTCTAAGGAATAGACAGGGGAGATCGCTTCGCTGATCGAGAGCACCGCTTCCGCTTCGGGATGTTTCTTCTTGCCGATGTAGAGGACTTTATAACCTTCCGCGAGTTTCTTTTTGATCAGTTCCTGGGTAGCGATCACATCCTCACAGCTCGCGTCGATCACTTTGAGACCTTTATCAAGCGCTTTCTGCTTGATCGCGGCGGAGATGCCGTGAGCGCTGAAGATCACGATCCCTTCCTCGATCTGCTCCAGCATTTCCTCCCGGGAAGCACCGCCCTCAAGGGTCTTGATATCATACAATTCTAATGCCTCGGCGACATAGCGGTTATGAACGATCCGTCCCAGGACATAGATCTTTTCGCCGGGATGATCCTTTCTCGCTTTCTTCGCCATCATGACAGCGCGGACAACACCTTTGCAGTATCCGCTGGGAATGACTCTTTTGATTTCCATGACCTTATTTTATCGTAGTTGCGGAATTCGTGTACAATAAGTGAATAGGGAGGGTGAGTGTTATGTTGAAATACTTTTCCTTTAGCGATTCCATGCTGGTCCTGGTACTGGCTGCTCTGATACCGCCGTTTTATCTGCTCATGCGGGTTTACCGTCTGGACCGCATCGAAAAAGAACCGCTGAAACTGCTGTTATTCCTTTTTCTGCTGGGTGTGGTATCCACCGTCCCGGCGATCGCGCTTGAGCTCGGTCTCGGGAATCTTCTGGTCAAGATCTTTGATAATGTCCGTCTGACGGATTTTACGGTAAATCTCTATTACCTGATCGATAACCTGATCTGTGTGGCGCTGGTCGAGGAAGGACTGAAGTATCTCTTCCTGCGTTTCGCCACCTGGAACAACAAATCCTTCAATTACCGTTTTGACGGGATCGTCTACGCGATCTTCGTCTCGCTTGGCTTCGCGGCTGCCGAAAACGTTCTCTATGTTACCAGCAACGGCATGAGCAACGCGGTCCTGCGCGCCCTGACAGCGATCCCCGGCCACTGCATCTTCGGTATCTATATGGGTACCTACTACGGCTGGGCCAAGATGTATGACAGAAGAGGCATGACCGGACGCCGGAACTACGAACTGTTCAAGACGCTGGCAGTGCCGACCCTGCTGCACGGCATCTACGATTATTCTCTGACGATCAACAGCGACTACGCGTTCTACGGTTTCCTGATCTATATCATCGTATTGGACGTCATGGCGCTCAAACATATCCGCCGTTCGGCCAGCCTTGATGAGGATATCACCTATGGCTCTGACACGGAAGTCGGTGTCCGCATTCCCACGGGCGAGCAGAAGATCGAGAGTCTGGCGGAACTCAAGGAAACGCTCAATCATGCGAAGAAGGACAAGGATCCTTTCTCGCTCAAGTGAGTGATCAAATCAGTTTGTTTTCAAATTGAAGTGTGTTAAATTCAAAATATGTGAAGGAGATTTGTACATGAAAAACGAAATCACTGAATCTGTATTAAAGAAGTTTGCCGATGAGTATGAAAACGATCCGGTACAGAAGGCAGTCCGCCGTGTCCTTTACCGCACAAAGCTGAACGAAGCCGCGTTAGTCCAGGAGAATGAAGGCAAGATCGCTGACCGCTTCTCGATCGACATCAAGACGCTGCCGGTCACCAACCAGAGACAGTCCGGCCGCTGCTGGATCTTCTCCGCGCTGAATACCCTTCGTGAAGATACAGCAACGAAACTGAAACTCGAGAAATTCGAATTCTCCCAGAACTATATCGCTTTCTGGGATAAGCTCGAAAAGATCAATTTCTATATGGAATCCGTCATTGAGCTTGCGGACAGAGAATGGGATGACCGCACTTTAGACTGGATCAACCGCTGGGGCGTCGGTGACGGCGGCCAGTGGGATATGTTCACCGCTCTCGTTGAGAAATACGGTCTGGTCCCGAAAGACGCGATGCCGGAGACCGCTTCCTCCAACGCCACCAGAACGATCAACACACTGACCAACCGCCGTCTGCGCCGTTTCTGCGCCGATGTCAAGGCGGCCAACGGCGATAAGGAAAGGATTGCTGCCCTCAAGGAAGAATGCCTGAACGAGCTCTACCGCATGCAGTGCAGCTGCTTCGGTGTTCCGCCGAAGAAATTCGATTTCGAATATGTCGACAAGGATAAGAAGTATCACTGTGTCAAAGGTCTGACACCGAAGTCCTTCTTCAAGAAATATGTTGACTGGGATTTCTCGGACTATGTATCCATGATCCATGCCCCGACCGAAGACAAGCCGTATTACAAGCGCTATACCGTCAAGTACCTCGGCAATGTCGTCGGCAAGAAGGTCAAGCACCTGAACCTGCCGTTAGGCGAATTCAAGAAGGCTGTCATCGACCAGCTGAAAGACGGCAAGGTCGTCTGGTTCGGTTCCGACTGCTCTCCGTTCGGCGACCGCCAGGGAGGCTACTGGGCACCGGAAGCCTTTGATTACGAATCGCTCTTCAATATCGATTTCCGGATCAATAAGGAAGATGCCCTGAATTCCAGAGAAAGCGCGATGAACCACGCGATGGTCATCACCGGTGTCAACCTCGACGATGACAAACCGACCAAGTGGAAGATCGAGAACAGCTGGGGCGATGAGATCGCTCATAAGGGTTACTTCGTTGCCAGCGACTAATGGTTTGACCGCTATGTCTACCAGGCTGTCGTCAACAAGAAGTACCTCAGCAGCAAGGCTGTCAAGGCGCTCAACACTAAGCTTGTCGAGCTCGAACCCTGGGATCCGATGGGAACTCTGGCTGACTAAGCTGAGCACGAATCTTTTAAAACGAACGAAAGCTGAACCGTTCTCGACGGTTCAGCTTTTTTTCTGTACAATGTAGCCATGGCAAAAACAGAATTAAGAGAAGAGACCCGGAAGTTCTTTGAACTGAACGGTTTCCGTGAATTTACGAGTATCCAGAAAATGGTCCTCGAGACGAGACGCCGCAAGAAGGATCTGATCGCCGTCGGCGCGACCGGAACCGGCAAGACCCATGCTTTTCTGTTCGCGGTATCTGAGATCATCGACCCGGAAAAGGATGAGACCCAGGTCATCATCAGTGCCCCGACCAGAGAGCTGGCGTTCCAGATCAACTCCGCGGCCGCGGTGCTGAAAGAAGTCTATCCGGGACTGCGCGTCAAGATGCTCAGCGGCGGTACGGACAGCACCCGTGCCCGTCAGGGCTTCAAGAACGCTCCGCATATCATCATCGGCACCCCGGGCAGGATCCGTTCCTTCTTTGAGGAACAGCTTTTCCGTACCGATACGGTCCGCATGTTTATTATCGATGAAGCGGATATGACACTCGAATACGGTTTCCTGGATGACATCGACGTCGTCCTCGGCCGTGTTCCCCAGGAAGCAGAGATCCTCTGCTTCAGCGCGACGCTTCCTGAAGGACTTAAACCCTTCATCGCCAAATACCTCAGCAATCCCGAGATCCTGAAGGTCGAAGGGGAGAAGACCGCTCCCCAGATCGATCACATCCTGATCGACGCCAAGCACCGCAGCTATGCCGAAGCGCTGCTGACGATCCTGCCGGGATTTGATCCCTATGTCTGTCTGATCTTCGCGAACACCCGTGAGGAATGCGATTCCGCGTATGAGCTGCTGCGTCAGAACGGCATCCGCTGTCTCGAACTGCACGGTGGTCTCAATCCGCGTGAGCGTTCCAAAGTCATGCGCGCTCTCAAGAACGATGAGGTGCGCTATGTCGTCGCTTCCGACGTTGCTTCCCGCGGTATCGATATCGAAGGCATCACTCATGTCGTCTCGCTCGGTTTCCCGAAGGAGCTCGCTTTCTATACGCACCGTGCCGGCCGTACCGGACGCAACGGCAGGGAAGGCACCTGCTTCGCGATCTTCAACAAGACCGATGAGAACGCGATCCGCACACTCCGCAAACAGGGCATCGAATTCCGTTACCGCTCCTTCAAGAACGGGGAGTGGAAGGATCTGAAGGATCCCTTTGCCGGACGTATCTCCAAGGATGATCTCCGTGAAAAAGAGATCGCCAAACGCTTCACGCCCAAAAAGCAGAAGGTCAAACCGAATTATAAAAAGAAGAGACGCCAGCTGGTCGAGGAGACCAAGCGCAAGGAACGCCGCGACTTCATCCGTTCCAAGATCAACGAGGAGAAGAAACAGCGTTACCGCGCGGCTGCGCGCGCAAAAAAAGAGGAGAAGGATTAATCCTTCTCCAGCAGTTCTTTAAGATCCTGAAGGGGACGGTTCGCCGGCGCGTTATGCACCGGAGGAGCCGTCTTTTCTTTTGTCTCACTGATCCGTTTCCAGAATTCCGCCGAGGAAAGTCTTCTGACCGGACGGCTGAAGACAGCCAGCTGGACCAGACGGTCGGAACTGACGACGTGCAGACGGTAGTGTTTCGCCAGCAGTTCGGTATTCTCCTGGATGTAGCGGTCGGCGGACTGATCCTTGCCGGTAAAGATGACGGTCAGATCATCGCTTCTGGTCAGGGTGGGGATGCTGCGGTCGCGGTTATAGGCGTCGAATACGACGATCAGCCGTGCCTGCAGATACCCCTGGGCATCCGCCAGTTTATCGATCAGACGGATGCGCGCGTTATAGAGATCGCTTTTGGCGATCGCGTCGCATTCGGGATCGGCATGCAGAAGGTTGTAGCCATCGATCAGATAAGCGTTCTCTTTTGTGACGGATTCCTTGATATCGACATGGGCCGGTTCTTCCTTGGCCGGCTTCGGTCTTTCTTTTTCACTTACCCGTTCCTTGTCCTTATGGGTCATAGCCCAGACCCGGCGCAGTTCACTGTCGGAGATCTTCTGGGGATTGTATAAAGGAGTATGCGGCTGATTGATACCGAGGTATTCTTCGACTTCACTGCCGCGGACTTCAAGGATCTTCCCGCTTTTCTGGAAGATCGAGGAAGAGCTTCCGGAGATCTCATTGCGCATCTCGGGCTCCGGGGTCGGTGAGGGCAGATACATCTCTTCAACAAGTTCCGCTTCAAGTCCCGTACGGCTGAGCTCCTCGATCAGAGAGAAACTGTCTCTGGCCGGACACAGGAAGAGGAAACCATTCTCTGTTTCTTCGTACTGGATATTGCGCCGCGCGAAGAACATGTGCAGTTCTTCCTTATCTTCTGTTTCCAGGCGGTAGCGGACAAAGTCCTCGATCAGCAGGTTGCCGGCTTTTTCCTGTCCCTGGTTGATCGCCCGGTAAAGTGCCTCGCGGCATTCCTCATAGGCGTCCTGACGGCTCGTGGTGATCGAAAGGATCTCGATCCGCATCGCTTTTAAAGGCAGACCGCTGCGGAAGCCGAGCGGCGGATTATAACGCAGTTCTTCAAGAAGTCTATGACTCAGCGGCTGATGCGCCAGGTCGGCAGCCTCCATTTCTTTATCATATTCAAGCGGCAGCAGATCAACGGTGACTTCCGCACTGCGGGTAAGCGATTCATAATGGGCCACACCGGTCTCTTCATTCGTGATCGTTTCGTAATAGGGATAGACGATCTCTGAAAGCAGCGGACGATAACCGTAGCGCTCCTCAAAGTCCTGTAAGAAGATCTCGGCTGCCAGCAGTCCCGGCAGGGAGACGGTCAGCACGTTTTTCCGCGGATCGAAGTCACTGCCGATCTCGGGATGTTCCTGGCCGATCTCACGCAGTTTCAGATAGAGGGCGCTGTTGTCCTCACGCTCCGAAGAGAGGATGAAGCGTAGGGAGCCCTTGCGTTTTTCCTTTTCGACCGCGCGGGGCGGATAGTAGGAAGGCGCCTCGCATTTCAAGCCTTTGACAGCGCAGAGCTCGCCGGCCATGGCTTCACTGACATTCTCGTATTTCACGCCGTTATAGAGACGGATCTCCTCGATCTTGGCTCCGTCAACGACGTCCTTGACTTTTAAGCGGCCGCCGAGCATTTTCAGGAAATGCATCTTCTCGCGGCCGATCTTCGCGTATTTATAGACATAGAAGGAAGGATCTTCGCCTTCCTCGCGCTGTGCTTTGAAGGACTCAAGCCAGGGCAGGAGTTCCATGATCCCTTCTTCCTTTAAAGCGGAACCGAAGAAGCAGGGGATATAGACACGGCGCGCAAAAAGATCCTGCTTCAGGGCAAAATCGACAGTGCCGTCGCGCAGATACTGTTCAAGAACTTTTTCATCGTTCAAAGCTGCCAGATCGTTGAGTTCCTCCTCGGTCACGATCAGCGGGGAAAGCTCTTCCTTGATACGTTTGCGCAGTTCCTGGGGATCCCCGCGGAAACGGTCCATCTTATTGACGAACACCAGCATCGGGATCTGCTGGGATAAAAGCTCGGCAAAGATCTGTCTGGTCGCCCGGCTGATATCTTCCGAGGCCGGCAGGATCAGAAGGGCGAGATCGATCGCCTTGACTGCCCGCCGGCGTTCCGGGGCAAAGTCCCGGTGACCCGGGGTATCGAGCAGGATCAGTTCCTTTTCCGCTAAAGTGATACGGGCGCTTTTGACGGTGATCGTTATCCCGCGCTTACGCTCCTCACTGCCGTAATCCAGCAGAGAATCGCGGTTGTCAACACGGCCGGCTTTCGCCAGCATCCCGGTCGCGTGCAGAAGCGCTTCACAGAAGGTCGTTTTTCCGGCATCGACATCCGCGTAAATGCCCAGTACGGTCTTTTCCATAACTCTTATTTTACGGAAGACGTCTGTTTCTGTGAATAGACAAAGTGTTACAATAAAGACATGTTAAATGTTGGATTTATATCATTGGGCTGTTCGAAGAATCTGGTCGATTCCGAACGTATCATCGCGCTTTTTAAGGACGGCTTCCGGGTGGAAAATGACCCCTCCAAATGTGATGTCATCCTGATCAATACCTGCGGTTTCATCCTCTCTGCCAAGGAGGAAGCGATCGACACGATCCTGGAGATGGCCGCCTACAAAAAGGACCGTCTGAAAAAGCTGATCGTCTGCGGCTGCTTTGTCCAGCGTTATTTTGAGGAATGCAAAGAGGAATTCCCGGAAGTCGATGCCTTTATCCGCATCGACGACTACGACCGGATCACCGAGATCCTCGGGGAAGTCCTTGAACATGATTTCTCCGGCTGCGACCGGAACGAAAGAACGCTCTTAACGCCGTCGCACTTTGCCTATCTGCGCATCGCCGACGGCTGCAATCACCGCTGCGCTTACTGCGCGATCCCCGGCATCCGCGGCAACTATGTTTCTGAGCCTCTGGAAAAACTCATCGAAGAGGCGAAGAAGCTTTCCACTGCCGGTGTGAAGGAGCTTGATCTGATCGCCCAGGACTGCGCCTACTACGGACGCGATCTCTATAAGCACTGCGCTTTGAGCGAGCTTTTAGCCGAACTCGATAAGATGGATTTCACCTGGATCCGGATGCTGTATCTTTATCCGGAAGAGATCGACGAAAAACTGCTGAAGACGATCAGAGATTCAAAACACGTTCTGCCGTATTTCGATATGCCGGTGCAGTACGGTTCCGACAGGATCCTGCGCAGCATGCGCCGCCCCACGAACGTGAAGATGCTGAAGGAGAAATTCGCCCTGATCCATTCCTATTTCAACGGCGAGGAGACCATGCGCACGACGATGATGGTCGGCTTCCCGGGCGAAGAGGAAAAGGATTTTGAAGAAACGATGGAATTCGTCAAGGAATGCCGTTTTGACTCCCTGGGCGCTTTCACCTATTCAAGAGAAGAAGGAACTCCGAGCTACGATTTCCCCGACCAGGTCGAGGAGGAGCTCAAGGAGGAACGATACGAAAAACTGATGGCGCTTCAGCAGGAAGTCGTCACCGAAAAGAACCAGCAGCGTGTCGGCCGGGTCTATCCGGTCCTGGTCGAACAGAACGACCCGCTGCGCCGCCTTTCCTACGGCCGGGCGGCCTTTGCCGCGCCGGAAGGAGTGGATCCGGCTCTGATCATCCGTCATGCCGGACATCTCCCGATAGGGGAATTCGTGAATGTTAAGATCGAAAAGGCGGATGCTTATGAATTCTACGGAAGTGTTCAGGAGGAAACAGTATGAAAAAATCGATCGGCGTCGACCTCGGCGGTACCAGTGTCCGCACCGCGATCGTCGACAGCGAAGGAAAGATCCTGAAAGATCTTAAGGAAAGCAGCTACGCCAAGGAAGGTCCTTCTGTCGTCTTATCCCATATCGCGGACATGATCGAGAGTCTCGGCGATATCTCGGATTGCGAAGGCATCGGTATCGGTGTCCCGGGACCGGTCGACAGCGAACGCAAAGTCATGACTTTAGCGACCAATCTGCCCGGTTTTGCCGGTTATCCGATCGCCAGCGTGCTGGAAGAACGCTTTAAACTGCCGGTCTTCGTCGGCAACGACGCCAATGCCGCCGGTCTTGCGGAAGCTTTGGTCGGTGCCGGCAAAGGCAAGAAGATCGTTTACTATGTCACCCAGTCCACCGGGATCGGGGGCGCTCTGATCATCAACGGCAAGGTCGTTTCCGGTAAGAACGGCTATGCCGGAGAGATCGGCAATATCATCATCGACCGCGACCGCAAAAAGATCAATGGCCTGAATATCGGCGCAGTGGAGAGCGAGGCTTCCGGTACGGCTATCGGCCGTTACGGCAAGGAAGCGCTCGGTGTCGAGACAGCGATCGATGTCTTTGATCTGGCCCGCAAAGGCGATGAGAAAGCCTGGGCGATCATCGAGAGAATGAGCGAAGATTTCGCGCAGCTTTTGGCAACGATCGCGCATGTCGTTGATCCGGATATCTTCGTGATCGGCGGCGGCTGCAGCAATGCCTCCGACCTCTATTTCGACAAGGTCCGTGTCTACTATGATCAGATGGTGCACCCTGCGATGCGCGGGGTACCGATCGAAAGAGCTGTCTTAAAGGAACCGGGCGTGCTCGGCGCGGCGTTCTTCGTGGAATGATATGAAACATTTTGGAGAATACGAAGGAAAAGAGATCCTTCTCAGTCATCTTGAAAACGAATATATCGAAGCGGAAGTTTTCAACTACGGCGCGTCTTTACGCAGCTTTACTGAAAAGCAGAGCGGCCGCGATGTCGTTCTCGGCTTTGACAGCTTTGAACCCTATACCGATCTGAGAGGTTCCTGCCTCGGGGCAACGGTCGGACGTTGTGCCAACCGCATCGGCAAAGCCTGCTTCACCCTGAACGGAAAGGAATACAAGCTCGCCGTCAACAACGGTCCCAACTGTCTGCACGGCGGGATCGTCAATTATTCCCAGCGTGTCTTTGAACTCGTTGAGGAAAGCGAAACGAAGGTCGTTTACCGTTATGTTTCCCCGGACGGGGAAGAGGGTTTCCCCGGAAAGCTCGAGCTCACGATCATCTATGAGCTTGACGGCCCGACTCTTCTCTATAAGATCGAGGCAGAGAGCGATCAGGATACGGTCCTGAATATCACCAATCACAGCTACTTCAATCTTGAATGCCGGGAACATAAGACGGTCTTTGATCAAAAGATGAAGATCGCAAGCGGGAAAGTCGCTTTAGCCGATCCGGACGGCATGGCTTCCCCGGAGATCCTCGATGTCGAAGGAACGGCCTTTGACTACCAGAACTTCCACCGCATCGGCGATGCCCTGGAACATCCCCATCCCAACATGGAGATCACCGGCGGGATCGATCACAATTATCTTTTTGAAGACAGCAGGGGATATACGGAGATGGCGGTCCTGCGCAGCGACGAACTTGAACTGACGACCGGCAGCGATCTGCCGGGACTGCAGGTCTATACCGCGAACTTCCTGGATCTGCCGGAACCCGGGAAAGAGGGATTCCTCTATAAGCCCCGCTGCGGAATCTGCTTCGAAGGGCAGTTCTATCCCAACGCGGTCAACTACGATTTCTGCCGCAGCCCGATCCTTCGCAAAGGCGAGAAGGCTGCGTACAGGATCACATATAAACTCACAAGAAGGACATGTTATGAAGATCAGAAATGATGAAAAACTGAAACAGTTCATTCACAAAGAACTCTCACGCGACAGCGCTACCGAGATCCCGCGCTACGAAAGACTTTACGAACGCGCCCAGGCGTTATACGGGGAAGGGGAATACCGTCTTTTCTCCGCACCGGGAAGAAGTGAACTGATCGGCAACCATACCGACCACCAGCTGGGCCGGGTCATGGCAGCAGCCGTCAATATCGATTCTCTGGCCTGGGCTAAGAAAACGGATCAGCCCCTGATCCGCATCGATTCCGAAGGTTTCGCGATCGCGCCGGTCGATCTGACCGAGACAGCGATCAAAGCAGAGGAAAAGAATACGACTGAAAGTCTGATCCGCGGTATGGCGGTGATCTTCAAGGAAGAGGGGTATCAGAGCGGCGGCTTTGACGCGGCTGTGACCTCGGAAGTGCTCCCGGGTTCCGGGATCTCCTCCTCGGCATCCTTTGAGATCCTGGTCGGCGAGATCATCAACCATTTATACAACGACGGAAAGATCGATCCGGTCACCATCGCCCGCATCGCCCAGAAAGCGGAGAACCGCTTCTTCGGAAAACCCTGCGGTCTGATGGACCAGTGCGCCATTGCCTGCGGCGGTCTCGTCTATATCGATTTCTATGATGCTGAGGATCCCAAAGTCGAGAAGCTTGATTTCGATTTCGGGGATTACGGGTATGAACTCGTTTTGACCGACTCCAAGGCGGATCATTCCCAGCTGTCGGATGAATACGGCAAGATGCCGGCGGAAATGAAGATGGTCGCTAAGGCTCTGGGCTGCGAAGTCTTATCCCGCACGAGCGAGGCGGAATTCGCCGCCAGACTTCCGCAGCTGAAAAAAGAGCTGAAGAATGACCGCGCCTTATTGCGCGCCTACCACTTCTTCAAAGAGAACGACCGTGTTGCCCGTGCCCGGAAGTGCGTGGAAGAGAAGGACTGCGAAGGACTTCTCAGCTGCATCCGCGAGTCCGGACTCTCCTCCTATCGTTATCTGCAGAACGTCTTCGTTCCTTCACAGAGCGTTTCCCAGGATTACGCGCTGGCGATAATGCGCAGCGAGGAACTGCTTGGCGATCAGGGTGTCACCCGTGTCCACGGCGGCGGTCTCGGCGGAACGATCCAGGCCTTCGTCCCGGAGACGATGCTGGAAAGCTACGCGGCCGGAATGCGCGCCTTATTCGGGGAAGACAGCGTCAGGATCCTGCATGTCCGCCATGCGGGCGGTACCGAGATCCCGGCTGTTCCCGAGGAGAATTAAGTCTTTTATCAGTAAAGGGCTTGTGTTAAAATCAGTAACGAGGTGAATTTTTTATGGGAAGAGCACATGAAGTAAGAGCAGCCTCCATGGCGAAAACGGCTGCGATCAAATCCAAATTATATTCAAGATACGGAAAGGAACTCTACATCGCTGCGAAGAACGGTGTTCCGGATCCGGAAATGAACCTGGCGTTAAAGCAGAAGATCAAAGAAGCGAAAGCAAACCAGGTCCCGACAGATGTCATCAACCGCGCGATCGAAAAGGCAAAGGGCGGCGCTAGTGAAAACTACGACTCCCTGCGTTACGAAGGTTTCGGACCGGGCGCTGCTACGATCATCATCGACTGTCTGACGGACAACACCAACCGCACAGTCGCTGCGATGAACCAGTGCTTCAACAAGTCCAGATGCAAACTGGGCGTCAAGGGAAGCGTCTCCTTCAACTACGATAACTACGGCGTCCTGACATTCCCGTACGATGACGAGGAAAAGATCCTCGACACTTTACTGGAAAAGGATGTCAACGTCGCTGACGTCAGCAGCGAAGACGGTTTCGTCCGTGTTTACACAGACCCGACCGATCTCCACAATGCTCAGGAAGCGATCGAAGAACTCATTCCGAATGTCGAATTCGAGACCTGCGGACTGAAGATGGTCCCGCGTGAAATGGTCAAGCTGACTACCGATGACGACAAGATGCTGTGGAACCGTCTGCTGAACCTGCTCGACGAAGTCGACGATGTTCAGGAGATCTACCATAACGTCGAAGAAGACGAAGAAGAAGAAGCCTAACATAACAAGGGGCTGTTACGAAATAGCTAATCCGTAACAGCCCCTTTGCAATTATGAATTCATTTTACGAGAGCAGTCACTGCTCTCTTTTATATCAGCGTCCGAGTTCTTTCTGCAGACGGTACATTGCCTCGATCGCCACCTGGATCTCCCGTTTCTCACCCTCGGCGGTAAGGGAAGCGCCGCCCTGGTAATCGCCGACGCTCTCAGCGGAGTCTTCTCCCCAGAGAACGACGTTGTTCAGGATCGAGGCGGTATGCACGCCGCGCAGACGTCCGACCGTAAACAGAGACGCGGTCTCAAAGTCGCTGGCGAGAACGCCTTTCTTTGACCAGGCTTCGCATTGTTCGAGATCGTCATCGATATAGAAGGATTCGTGGGAGAGCACGATGCCGGTGTGATAGGGGAAACCCATCTCCTTCGCGGCATCGGCGCAGTGATTCATCAGCCGGTAATCCGGAACAGCCGGATAGATCCCTTTGACATAGGCGTGGGAAGCGCCGTCATCACGGACCGCGCCTTCGCATAAGATGAGATCCCCGAGACCGATCCCGTTCTGCATGGCGCCGGCAGAGCCGATACGCATCATCGTATCGACACCGATCTTTTTCAGTTCCTCGACTGCGATCGAGACAGAGGAACCGCCCATACCGGTCGAGATGCCGATGACCCGCATGCCTTTATAGGTACCAATGAGTGAACGGTATTCACGGTTGAAGGTCAGCTCCTGCGGATCTTCCAGCAGGGAGGCGATGACATCGACCCGTTTGGGATCGCCGGGCATCAGCGCGCACTTTGCCTGTACGCTTTCATCCAGCTGGATATGGGGCTGTTTCATTCTTCATCCTCCTTCAGGCAGCTGACGAGCTTCTGCAGGAGTTCGGTCTTTTCCTCTTCCTTCATGAAGGAAGCCATGACGGAATTCATGTTCATGAGGATGAGGTCATTGTATTCAAAGCCCATCTCTTTCAGACAGTGGTCATATTCCATGTCCAGCGTCGTTCTGGCCAAAGTCATATTATCAGTGTTGATCGTGATCTCCATGCCGCTGGCGAAAAGATTCTTCGCCGGATGGAAGGGGTAGGAGGAGCGGGTCTTGCACTGGATATTGGAGGTCGGGCAGATCTCAAGGGTGATACCTCTTTCGATCGCCTCACGGCACAGTGCCGGGTTCTCATAGATATGATGACCGTGGCCGATGCGGGTAACACCGAAAGACATCGCGTCTTCAACAGTGTGCCAGTCCTGGGAATCCCCGGCATGGCAGGTCGCCGGGATCCCGTATTCATTGATCTTGTCGAACAATGCTTTATATTCCTTTAAGGGAACGATGCCTTCAGCACCGGCAAAGTCGATACCGACGACGCCTTTTCCGAGATACTGCCGGCAGACTTCGATCGTCTCTTCGTTCTGCTTCCAGTTCACATCCGGCATACCGACAGACATCATGCAGGTGAGGATGCCGATCCTGATCTGCGGATAGTCCGCGAGCGCTCTTTCACGTCCGTCAAGGACCGCTTCGACTGCTTCCGCCTGGCTCATGCCTTTGACGGTATGCAGCTGGGGAGCGAAACGGATCTCCGCGTAGGCCAGACCCTGTTTTGCCAGATCTTCGATCAGTTCATAGGCGACTCTGCTTAAGGAAGCTTTGTCCTGCATGACCGCGATCGGCGCGTCGAACATCTTCAGATATTCGTTGACCGATTCCGCGTTGCTGCAGTCGTAAAGGAACTGCTTGTAGTCTTCCAAAGTTTGCGCAGGCATCTGCACGTTCTGCTGCTGTGCGAGCTCCCAGACCGTTTCAATGCGGAAGGAACCGTCGAGATGCAGGTGCAGATCGAGTTTCGGGAAATCGTATTTCATATGGTTTTTCTCCTGTTTTCGTCAGTTCCATCATATCATCATTGCCTTTTTTCGCCCAAAGAAGTCGTTCTTCTTTCAAAGGAAAGAATCTGCTAAAGTAGAATTGAATAAAGGAGATAAAATACAATGAAAGCTTGGGAAAAATCACTGGAGATCCTGCAGAGCGGCAGTCCCTGCTATGAAGAGAATGATAACGAGATGATCTGGGAGGAAGAAGCCAACGGTCCCGAGATGGCGCAGGATGCGCTGACGAAGATGCACTGGCATTCCCAGGTGCCGGGCAGCCGCGCCCATGAATCGATCTGCCTGGCTGCTGTTCAGGCGACCGAGAATAAGGGTTTCAAGGTCGAGAACGGTATGGAGATGATCGAAGAAGGCTTCCGCGTCTACGAAGAAGGGGATATGGTGAAACTGCATAAGCTGGCATACGAAGTCTTCAATGCCTGCTACCGCGCCAAGAAAGATAATGATAGTCCCTACTGGAAGCAGCACTTCTATGACTGCTTCGAGGAATATGCCGAAGCCGTCGCTTTCCCGGAGAAAGTCGACGTCGCGATCGATGAGACCTATTATGACCGCACCTATGCCGGCTGGCTCTCTCAGATCATCGGCGGTGCTTACGGCACCTGCATCGAAGGTTATACCGGTGATGCGATCAAGGAACGCTATGGCGAAGTTGACCGCTATATCCGCAAGCCGAATACCTATAACGACGATATCACCTATGAGATCGCTCTGCTTCTGGCCTATAACGAGTTCGGAAAAGAGACGACCGCCAAGAATATCGCGGACGAATGGGTCGCCCGTATCCCGATGGGCTGGAGCGCGGAGGAATGGGCGCTCAACAACCTGAAGCTCGGCATCCTGCCGCCGGAATCCGGACGTTTCCACAACCCTTTCAACGAGTGGATCGGCGCCCAGATGCGCGGTGCGATCTGCGGCCAGCTCTTCCCCGGTGACCTGAAAAAGGCGGCGGAATGCGCCTGGAAGGACGCTTCGATCTCCCATGACTGGAACGGTATCCTGGGTGAGGTCTTCAATGCCCTGATGGTCTCGATGGCTTACTATGAAAAGGATATCCGCAAGATCGTAAAGACCTGTGTCGATCTGATCCCGGCTGACAGCGAATACGGCAGCGTCATCCGCTTCGCGCTTGAGCAGTGCAGGACCCACGACGATTACTACAGCGCCTGGAAACCGTGCGAGGAGAAGTACATCAAATACAACTGGATCCACGCTTATCCGAACGCCTGTGCTGAGATCGTTGCCCTCTGGTTCGGGGAAGGGGGCTTCACCAAGACGATCACTTGCTGCGGAGGCTGCGGCCAGGACGTCGACTGTAACGCCGCCCAGATCATGACGATCATCGGCACGATCTATGGCAGAGAGTGCATTCCGGAATACTGGTCCAGGCCGTTCGGTGACAATCTCGATACCTATGTCCGCGGTCTTAAGAAGATGAAGATCAGCGAACTGACAAAACTGACAGCCGATACAGCTGCCAAACTGAAATAAGCGATCTGAACAAAAGAAAACGAGCTTCGGCTCGTTTTTTTCTTTATTTGGAATGTTGCAGGATGAAGCGCTGCAGCTCCTCCTCATTGAAGGAGGGGTCGATCGCTCCGGTAAAAAGACAGGCCCTGGCCCCGGCGTAAGTTGCCCGCTCATGCGCCGCGGCAACACTATCGCCTTTCATCAAGGAGCTCAGGAAGACGGCGGCAAAGGTATCGCCGGCTCCCGTGGAGTCTATGACTTTCTCCAGTTTTACGGCATCCATTCTGCGCGCTCCGTCTTTGGTATAGCAGACAGAACCCTTCGCGCCGTCGGTCACACAGATGATCGCGGCGCCTTTTTCCAGCAGATGCTCCGCCGCCGGTCTTCCGTAACGCTCGGACAGCCGCTGATAGGACTGGGTATTGATAAATAAGAGATCCGCGTGCTCGGTGATCTCCGCTTCCCGCGGATCGTTATACTGGCTCGATCCGTCGAGCGCCAGTTTCGCGCCTTTTTCTCTTGCCTGATAGAGCAGGGAAAGATCTTCACCGAACGCGTCGATCAGGGTATGGGCGATCGAGTAGATGTAACCCGAATTTGCCAGGACTTCCCGGATCTCCGGATCCTCTTTCTCATAGACCGGATGTTCCGGAGGAATGACGAAGATGCATTTCTCGTCTCCGTTACGCATGATCAGACAGCGTCCGTTGACGACATCCTTTCCGAAACGGATGTGGGAGCAGTCCATTCCCGAGGCTCTGATCGAGGAGAGCAAAAGGTCCGTGCCGGGATCGTTCTCTTTCAGATAGTCCAGGACTTTGACCGGCGCGCCGAAATAGGATGCGATCGTGCCGACATTCAGGATACAGCCGCCGGCTTTGGTGTCGACTTCTCTGGCAAGACAGGCATCGCCTGCTTTGGGAAAGCTTTCGACATCATAGATCGTATCGATATCGCTGCCGCTGATCACGGTCAGATAGTTATTCATGAGCGACTCTTTCCAGATCTTCCGCGAGTTTCTTCAGATCGAAACCGTTGGCCCGTTCGATCAGCTCGGCATATTCTTCAGGGATCGCCGCGCTGCCGTTCAGAGCGCCGGCGATCGATCCCGCGATGGTCGCGACTGTGTCGGTATCGTTGCCGATATTGACGCCGCCGATGACGGACTGTAAGGGATCACCTCCGGTCAGGATGAGGATACCGAACGCGCAGGGGACAGCTTCCGCCGCTGCCAGGCCGCTGCCGATGATATCGGTCAGCTCCTTCAGGCAGGCTTCCATATCGTCTTTGCGCTTTAGCGCGATCTCTCTGGCCAGGATCATCCGTTTGGGGATGCTCGGAGTCGCCAGGCGTTTGCCCATCTTGATCCCGATCTCCTCACCATGCATCGCGCCGTAAAGACCGGCTTCAAAGACCTTATCAAGATCCGCGTCTTCCTTTAAAGCCGCCGCGATCGCAGCCGAGACGGCGCAGGCGCCGGCTAAAGAGGCGGAGTTCGCGTGCGTAGGCATACAGATCGTGACCGCGTTGCGGATCGCGGTATCGATGTTTCCTTTTGCTACCAGTCCGGCAGGGGAGATCTTCATCGCCGAGCCGTTGCTTCCCTTGGCGTTGTCGACGCTCAGGAAATCATAAGGATTGGGCAGGATGTTGCCTTTCAGCTTCTCGACGGCCGCTACGGTCGTCGGTCCCGCCATCTTATAGTATTTTGTCTTCGACCAGTTGAGCAGGGCATCTTCGGCGCAGAAACGGTCGACGTCGCCTTTATGGTCGATGATCGCTTTCGCGGTCTCGTACGCCAGTGAGAAATCATCTGTCACAGAGCCCAGCGGCATCCCGCGGGCAAAGACATCCTCCGGGATCGGCAGGATCTCGGTTACCAGGCCGCCGAACTTTTCCTTGATCTGTTCAATGCTTCTGGTCTCGGTCGCGGCGCCCATCGCATCACCGAGCGCAGCGGCTAATAATGAGCCGTAAATCTTATCATTCATACATATTTACCTCGCATTTATTATAGCAATACCCGTCTTTCCTATTTCACACGTTTAACACAAAATGTTGTAAACGCTTGCAGATTAAGATAAAATATCTTTGAGCTAAGCTCATTATTACAGGAGGAATACAATGAAAAAACTTATTTGCATTCTGTTAGCCTGCTTCATGGTTTTCGGTTTAGTCGCTTGCAACAGCGGTACCACACCGGCACCGAGTGCTGAACCGGCCCAGGAAACAGAAAAGACAGAACCGGCACCGGCTGAAGACAAGATCAAGATCGCTTACTGCATCAACGGTACAAAGGGCGATAAATCCTTCTTCGATTCCGGTACGGAAGGTATGGATTGGATCAACAGAGACTTCGGCGACAAGGCAGAAGCAGTTGAATTCGAATTCACATACGATGACACAACTTGGAAATCCCAGTTAGAAAACGTCTTCATGTCCGAAGAGTATGACATCATCATCGTCGGTACATATGACATGCTGGAAATGACAGTTGAACTTACTGCTGAATATCCGGATCAGAAAGTCTGGTTCTACGATGAGCAGTGGGACTTCGAAACCAACCCGCGTGACAACGTTATCTCCTTACTGTTCAAGCAGAACGAAGGTTCCTACGTTGTAGGTTACATGGCAGCTATGGCTTCCAAGACTAACCACATCTCCTTCTGCGGCGGTATGTCCAACACAGTTCTTCAGGACTTCTTCGCTGGTTACCAGCAGGGTGCTAAGGCTTACAATCCGGACATCGTCGTAGACGAAACATGGATGGACTCCTTCTCTGATTCTTCCAAGGGTAAAGACGTTGCTTCCGCATCCTACTCCCAGGGTGTTGACGTTGTCTTCGCATGCGGCGGTTCCGCAGGCTTAGGCGTATTCGAAGCTGCTCTTGAATATCCGGATGTATACGTAATCGGTGTCGATGGTGACCAGGGCTCCATGTGGGAAGCAGCTGGCGAAACAGCTAAGGCTGAAAAGACCATCACTTCCATGACAAAGAACGTTAACCAGGGCTTCTATGACACATTCAAGAAGGAACTCGACGGTACTCTTGAATACGGTCAGAACTACAGACTTGGTGTTAACGGTGGTTATGTTGGCGCTGCTATCACATCCACAACTGAAAACGTCTTCACACCGGAACAGCTCCAGGCTGTTAAGGATGTCCAGGCTGGAATCGCTGATGGTTCCATCGTTGTTGACACAGCATTCTAATCTAACTTAATCCAATTTAGATCAAGAAGGTACTAAAGTTGCCTTTGGCCTGGTGCCAAAGGCAACTTTGCTTAAAGAGGGGATAACATTTATGGAAAATTATCTTGTAATGGAGAATGTTACCAAGATCTACAACAACGGTATCATTGCCAATGATAAGGTTAATTTCTCCGCCAGAAAGGGTGAGATCCATGCCATCTGCGGCGAAAACGGCGCAGGTAAGACAACGCTGATGAAGATGTTGTTCGGCATCGAGCAGCCCGATGAGGGAAGAATCATTATCAAGGGCAAGGATATGCATTTGAATTCTCCTATGGATGCGATCAAAGCCGGTATCGGTATGGTCCATCAGCACTTTATGCAGGTCCCGACCCTGACGGTCGCGGAAAACGTCACCTTAGGTATCGAACCGACCAACGGCATTGTCTTCGATATGGACAAGGCCATCAAGATGACAACGGAATGTTGTGAAAAGTACGGTTTCGAGATCAATCCGAAGGCGCATGTCCAGGACCTGTCCGTTGGTGTTAAGCAGAAAGTCGAGATCGTCAAGGCGCTGGTCAAGGGCTGTGAGATCCTTATCCTGGACGAACCGACCGCCGTTCTGACACCGCAGGAGACAAAGGAATTATTCGTACAGCTGAAGAATCTGCGCGATTCCGGCTGCACCATCATTTTCATTTCTCACAAACTGAATGAGGTAAAAGAACTGTGCGACCGTGTTACCGTCATCAAGAAGGGTAAGACGATCGGAGTATGGAATATAAAGGATGTTACCGAAGCGGATATCTCCCGTTACATGGTCGGCGTCGACGTAGATCTCGACATCCCGAAGAAACCTGCGGAACCGAAAGAAAACGTCCTGGTCGTTAAAGACCTGACCGTTTACAACGAAGCCGGCAAGAAGAAAGTCGACGATGTATCCTTCTCCGTCCGCAAGGGCGAGATCGTCGGTATCGCCGGCGTCGAGGGCAACGGCCAGCGTGAAATGATCGATGCGATCACCGGTCTTTCCAAATACAGCTACGGCAGTATCACGCTGATGGGCAAGGAAGTCAAGGACATGGATATCAAGGGTCTGCGCACCAACGGACTCGTCCATATCCCGGAAGACCGCAACCTGTACGGCTGTGCCAGATCGATGAGCATCCGCGACAATATGATCGCGGACAAGATCACCGATCCGAAATACAACAACGGCCTCTTCATCAATGAAAAAGCCATTAAGGAAGATACAGACAAATGGATCGATGAATTCGGTGTCCTCTGTGACGACGGTGACCAGCTGGTCGGCATGCTTTCGGGCGGTAACGTTCAGAAAGTCGTTGTTGCCAGAGAATTCACCAGCCATTCCGAACTGGTCGTCTGTGACCAGCCGACCCGCGGTATCGACGTCGGCGCTGCCGAATTCGTCCGTGAAAGAATGGTCCAGATGCGTGACCAGGGCAAGGCGATCCTGCTGATCTCCGCGGACCTCGCTGAGATCATGAGCCTGTCCGATTCCCTGATCGTCATGCACGGCGGCAAGATCAATGCTTTCTTCAAGGATGTCAAGAGCCTGACCGAAGAGGATCTGGGCTTCTACATGCTCGGTGTTAAGCATATGAGTGAAGATGAGATTAGAGGTGCTTTACATGAGTGAGAAAAAAGAAACGAAGAACGTGTTCGAAAAGCTGTTCGGCGGAATGGATGTTGAAGCGCGTTTCGGACTGATGCGTATGGCAGTCGCCATCCTCATTGGTCTGGGCACGGCGATCATCCTGATCCTGATCGGCGCAAAGAATCCGCTGGAATCTCTGAAATACTTCTTCCTCGGACCTTTGCAGATCTTCAATCCCAATGTCGCGAAGGGCATCGGCTGGAACTACTTTGACCAGTGGATCCAGAGCGCGATCCCGCTTCTGTTTACCGGTACCGCGATCTGCATCATGTTCTCGGCCAACAAGTTCAACTTAGGTCTTGAAGGCGCCATCATGATGGGCGGTCTGTCCTGCGGCTGGGTCTGCTGCCTGCTGGACGGTGATATCCAGGCGGCGAACGCCAATCCGGTCGCCTGCGCGATCCTGGGTCTGCTCGTCTCCATGGCAGCCGGCGCACTGATCACATCGATCCCGGCACTGCTTGAGAAAAAGTGGGGCGCCTCCATCATGGTCACCTCACTGATGCTGAACTACATCGCTCTTTACATTTCCCGTTACTGCCTGTTCTCCACAAATCTCAGAGATACGAAGACTTCCAAGTATTCCTGGCAGTGGACAGAAAATGTTGTCCTGACTTTCCGTAAATTTATGGGTACGCGCTTCACACTGCGTCTGGGCTTCTTTATCGGTCTTGCCATCGTCGTGATCGGCTGGGCCTTCCTGTTCAAGACGAAGTGGGGCTTCAAGATCCGTCAGCTTGGTCAGAACCCGAGCTTCGCGAAGTATGTCGGCGTCGGTATCGTCGGTACCGGTATCCTGGTCCAGATCATCGGCGGCGCGATCGGCGGTCTCTGCGGCGCGACTGTTATCCTCGGTAACTATAACTATTATTACGGCGTTGAACTGACCGGTTACGGCTGGGACGGTGTCACCATGGGCATCTTCGCCGGCAACAACCCGAAGAAGGTCCTTCCGGCAGCGCTGTTCATCGCTTATATCCGTGCCGGCGCTTCCATCATGGCTACGCAGCCGGGCGGCCCGATCAACGAACTGACCAAGATCGTTGAAGGCGTTATCGTTCTGTTCCTGCTTGCTGAGAAGTTCCTGGCGAAGACACATCGTAAGATGATCGTCGAGGAGGCTAAGAAAAAGCAGGCACTCAAAGCAGAAGCAGCAAAGGAGGTCACAGAGTAATGGGAGTTATCACTGAAATTATCAACACGATTTCCCGTGTAGTCGTCCTTCCTACTTTCTATTACATGATCATCATGTCAGCCGCTCCGATCCTTCTGGCAGCTCTGGCATGTGCCATCGCCTTAAAAGCGAACGCGATCAACATGGGTACTGAGGGTATCATGACGATGTCTGCTCTCGTCGCGGTTCTGGTTTCCAGCTCTGTCGGCGGACAGGCGAAAGGCGGCCCCTGGCTCGGCCTGGTCGCTGCGATCATCGTCGGCGCTTTCCTCGGTTTCCTGGTCTCGGTCTTTGCCTTCCGGCTGAAGATCGATATCATCCTTGTCGGTATCGCGATGAACCTGATCTGCACCGGCGCATCCGTCTTCCTGATGTATGTCCTGACCGGCGACCGTACAACGACGACATCCCTGTCTTCCGGTACGCTGCCGCAGGTCGCGATCCCGCTGATCAAGGATATCCCGATCATCGGAGAGATCCTCTCCGGTCATTACATCCTGACCTATGTCGCGTACATCCTCGTCTTTGTCATGTCGTTCCTTCTGTTCAAGACAAAGCTTGGTTTGCGTATCCGTGCCGTTGGTGAAAATGAAGACGCAGCGGAATCCGTCGGTATCTCCTCTCTGCACATCAAGACGATCGCTCTGATCATCTCCGGTGCGCTGGGCGGACTGGCCGGTGTCTTCATGTCCGAATGCTACCTGGCTTACTTCTCCAGTGGCCTGATCGCCGGACGTGGTTTCGTTGGTCTGGCAGCCTGCAACATGGGTTCCGGTAACCCGGGCATCATCGCTCTGTGCTGTCTGGCTTTCGGTATCTTCTACGGTTTCTCCAACTTCGCCACACTTTCCAATCTTTCCATCTACGCCCTCAACGCTCTTCCGTATGCGGTCGTTCTGGTCGGTGTCGTTATCTACTCCGTCTACACCCGCAATAAGGAACTCAAGAGACTGCAGGGTCTGGAAAGCGAAGAAAATCTGGAATACAGCCAGCCTGCCAAATAGCGGGCGGCGAAATCCCCGAAACAGGAAAGACTCTGCAGCCAAGGCGGCAGAGTCTTTTTTGGGAAAACTCTTTAAGGAGGAATATCTATGAACGAGATCAAAAAGATCCCGGTGATCCTTGACGGTGACCCGGGACATGATGACGCGATCGCCTGGGTCCTGGCAGCTGCCGATCCGCGTCTTGATATCAAAGCGATCACCACGGTCGCCGGCAACCAGACGATGGCGAAAGTCACCTACAATGCCCGCCGTATCGCCGCTTTGCTGAAGATCGATGCGCCGGTCGCCAAGGGAAGGGACATCCCGCTGATCAGCGAGCTGATGGTCGCTCCCCAGTATCACGGTGAGAGCGGTCTTGACGGTCCGGGACTTCCCGAACCGGCACAGGATCTGTGCCCGCTTTCAGCCGTCGAGCTGATGGCCAAGGTCCTGCGTGAATCCGAGGAAAAGGTGATCATCATCGCTACCGGTCCCCAGACCAATGTCGCCACGCTGCTTTTAGCGCATCCGGAATTAAAGGAAAAGATCGCCCTGATCTCCACGATGGGCGGCGGTCTGCGCAACGGTAACTGGACGAGTTCCGCTGAATTCAACATCCTCGTTGACCCGGAAGCCGCTTATATCGAATACCATGCCGGTGTCCCGCTGATGATGTGCGGTCTGGATGTCACCGAGAAGGCGATGATCTTCCCGGAGGAATGGGAAAAGATCCGCGCGCTCGGCAACCCGGTCGCTAATACCGTTGCTGAATGGCTCGATTTCTTCTTCATCCATCTCAAACAGCTCGGCTGGGAAGGGGCGACGCTCCACGATCCCTGCTCGGTACTGGCGATCACCCATCCTGAGATCTTTAAGATCATCGATGTCTATGTCGAGATCGAGCTCGGCGGGGAATACACCCGCGGCGCGACGATCGCCGACTGGAAGCACCGTTCCGGCAAGGAACCCAACTGCAAGGCCGTCGTGGATATCGACAGAGAGAAATTCGTAGAGCTTCTGATCGAAATGATCAGCAGATTCGGAGGTGAGCAGGCATGAAAAAGATACCAGTTTGGATCGACTGTGATACCGGTGTCGATGATTCGATGGCGCTGATGATCGCTCTCCGTCTTGAGGAGCTTGAGGTCGTCGGTATCTCCGCTGTCGCCGGCAATGTCGGCCTTGATCATACTTTCAAAAATACCCGCGATGTCGTAGCGCTTGCCGGCAGTGATGTCAAAGTCTATCCGGGTGCGGATAAGCCCTGGATCAAACCCTATGTCGATGCTTCCTTCTTCCACGGTTCGGATGGTCTCGGCGGGGTGATCCTCGAAGAGTCCAAAGCGCCCGTAGAAACAGAACATGCCTGGGACGCGTTATACAAAGCAGCGAAAGAATACAACGGCGAGCTGAAAGTCGTCGCGGTCGGTCCGCTGACCAATATCGCGACCGCAGTCGCCAAGTATCCCGATCTGCCGCAGTATGTGAAGGAGATCTGCATCATGGGCGGCGCTGTCGTTGGCGGCAATACCACGCCCTGGTCCGAATTCAATATCGAATGCGATCCGCATGCGGCACAGGCGGTCTTCAAGTCCGGCATCCATGTCGTGATGTTCGGTCTTGATGTCACGATGAAAGCTTACCTGACAGGGGAGGAAGTTGATGAACTGGCTTCCTATGACAACCCGGCGGTCCGTCTGACCGCCAAGGCGAACCAGATCGGACTTGCCTTCAACGAGAGCATCGGCCGCGGCCGTATCGTCCATATGCATGATTCCTGTCCGGTCCTGTATCTGGCGCGTCCGGAACTGTTCAAAGGCCAGGATGCCAATGTCCATGTCGAGACCAGAGGATTCAGCTCCAACGGCAAGACCGTAACGGATCTCTATTCTCTGTTCGACAGCAAGAAGGCGGAAAAGAATTCCACCGTCATGCTGGAGATCGACCGTGACAAGACGATCGCGATCGTCAAAGAGATCTTCCAAAAATACTAAACAAAAAATGCAGTGACGCATGTCACTGCATTTTGATGATCGGACCCTGGAGCTCCCGCTTGAGGAGCTCTTTTCTTTTTTCTTCGGGGAACAGGGAAGCGTAGAGCTTGCTGCCGCGTTCCTCAAAGAGCTTATAGCTTGGCGGGATCTCCTTGAAAGTCGTGATGACCTTGCCCGGACCTTCGTATTCCTTCAGGAACTGACGGCCGGTCGCGTTGAAGCCGAGCACACGCAGGTAGCCCGGGGAAGAAAGGGCGCTTACTTCTTCTTTTTTATTACCGAGGACGATCTGCATCAGAGTGCGCTGTATCCGTCCGCGGGTATAGCGTTTGGAGATCGAAGCACGCAGGAAGTCCTCATAGTTCTCATATTTCTCGGCGTTATCCTTCAGCATCTTCTCGATCCCTTCACGGACCAGGAAGATCTTCTCAAGCTCCTCACGGTCGCTCATGATGAGCAGACGCCGCAGATAGGGCCAGAGATCGGCGTTGCAGACAGGGGAGGTGATCTCCATCGGGGTGCTGTCATGATAATCCTGTCCGTTTAAAACAGCTTTACGGATCGCTCGGGCGCTGCAGACCGTATCGATCATCTCATCATTGGCGTTGTCGTTGCGCTTGATGGCCAGCGGCTTTACGCCGCTGTCAAGCAGTGCCCTGAGGTAGCAGATCGCCAGGCGGTCATTGGGATACACGCTGTCGGAGAGAAGGCCGTAAGCCCTGGGATAGCTTTCGCCTTTGCGCATGCGCTCCTTCAGGTAGTTGACATTGACCGGCAGGGAAGCGATCTTCTGCAGTTCCTCGAGATTGGCGGTCTCGGAACCGAAGGCGATATGATCGACGCCCAGCAGTTTTAAAAGACCGGCACTGTTCTCGCCGAAGACGGTCGCGCTCTGCAGAGTCAGGATCAGCGGCAGCTCGATGACGAGATCGACACCATGCTGAAGGGCGCATTCCGTGCGCTGCCATTTATCGGTGATCGCGAACTCGCCGCGCTGGACATAATTGCCCGACATGACCGCGATCAGACACTCGCATTCACTCTGTTTCCGGCTCTCTTTGATATGAATCAAATGCCCGTTATGAAAGGGATTATATTCGACGACGATACCGCAGGTTTTCATAATATGAATTATAATTGACAAACGATCAGACTGTAAACTAAAATAGTTGGGCATGGAAAAGAAGATAAGCGCTGCTGAGCTGGTTCAGACGAACGGAATGGATATTCCTTATGACATCGATTATAAGGCTTTTGACAACAATCCTTTCCTGCGGGCGGTCAAGGATGTGCGTTCCGATATTCACATCTATTACAACCTGCTGGATCAACTGACAGCAGACGTCGCGATCGACGGTACGCTTGTCTGCCCCTGCGCTTTGACTCTGGAAGACACCGATGTCCCATTTTCGGTGGATGAACAGATCCGCCTGTCCTTTAAGGACGAGGAAGATGTCTACTTCGTGGATGAGGAGCTTGATCTGGAGGATTTCGTGATGAGTTTTATCTTTCCGATCGTACCGATTAAGGTTGTCAAAAACGAAGAAATAGAGTATCCTAGAGGGGATGGCTGGAGAGTCATGACTGAAGCGGAATTCGAAGAATCCCGCAAACAACGAATAGATCCCAGACTCAGTAAATTGTTGGATCTAGTAGGCGAAGAGGAGGAATAGAAATGGCAGTACAACAGAGAAGAAACTCAAAGACCCGTACCGCAAAGCGTAGAACCCATTATAAGCTGATGGCTCCGACATTGGTCAAATGCCCGTCTTGCGGAGAATTCAAATTAGCTCATCGCGCTTGCCCGAACTGCGGTCATAAGTAAGCTTGAAAGAATTTAGAAATCGAAAGATTTCTTTTCTTTTTCCGTCCGCGTTCCGATCGTTGAACTTCTGACACCCGGGATCCTGCCGGGTGTTTTTCTTTTTTCCCGGTCAGGAACGGAACGAATGCATCGAAAAAAACAAAAACGCGCAAATAATTGCGCGTTTTTTATTTACTTTAAACGATAAAAAATGCATAATGGTGTTAAGAAGTGGTTGAAAGTGGGGAAAAGTGGGATGTTCATAGGTGAATACTCACATACGCTGGACGCAAAAGGAAGGATCATCATTCCCAGTAAGTTCCGGGATGAGCTGCACACTTCCTTTATTCTCACGCGCGGTCTTGATGGCTGCCTGACCATTTACTCTCTTGAGCAGTGGCAGAAACTGCTCACCGAACTGGAAAAGCTTCCCAGCACGAAAAAAGCTGCCCGTCAATATATCCATATGCTGACGGCGAAGGCCTGCGAATGCACGCCGGATAAGATGGGACGCATTATTATTCCAAACTACCTTGCGGAACCGGTGCACATTACCAAGGAATGTGCGATCATCGGCGTCAACGATCATATCGAGATCTGGGATAAGGATACCTGGACGAGATACTTCGAGGAAGCCAGTGACAGCTTTGAGGAAGTTGCCGAAAACCTCAGCGATCTTTTGAAAAATGAATAGCCATTACAGTGTCATGAAGGAAGAAGCGATCGATCTTCTGGAAATTAACAAGGACGGCATCTATGTGGACGGGACACTGGGCAGAGGCGGACACAGCGGCGAGATCTTAAAACGGCTTGACCGCGGTCACCTGTATGCCTTTGACCTCGACGCGGAAGCAATCGAGATCTGCAGACAGAATCTGAACAGTGAAAAATGCACATTCATTCATGCGAACTATGCAGAGATGAAAAACTACGTACCGCAGGCGGATGGAATCCTGCTCGATCTGGGCGTTTCCTCGCCACAATTCGATAATGCGGAACGCGGATTCTCTTACAGATATGATGCCCCCCTTGATATGAGAATGGATCAGAGCTCTGAAAAGACGGCTGCAAAGCTCGTCAACGAAGCAGAGGAGGCCGAGCTGCTCAGGATCTTCCGCAGCTACGGTGAAGTTCCATTCGCATCCAGGATCGTCAGCAATATCCTCAAACGCCGTGCGGAGAAACCGATCGAAACGACCTTCGAGCTGGTCGACATCATCAAGATGTCGCTGCCGCCGAAGGAACTGTCCAAGAAGGGCCATCCGGCAAAGCAGTGCTTCCAGGCGCTGCGCATCGCCGTAAACGATGAGCTCACTTCGCTTGAGACCTTCTTAAAGGATCTCCCGGATCTCTTAAAGATCAACGGTGTCGCTGTAGTCATCACCTTCCATTCTCTGGAAGACAGACTGGTCAAAAACCGGTTTAAAGAGCTCTCCACCGTCAAGGTCGATAAACGCATCGCCTTACGACCGGAGGAAATACCACAACCCGATTACATCCTTCCCGAACATAAAGTTCGACCGAGTGCCAAAGAATTAGACGAGAATCACCGATCACACAGTGCGATTCTCCGCGTAATTAAACGAGTGGGGTAAAATATGGCAAGAATCGTTAAAACTCAGAAAAGAAAGATCCATTTCGAAGGCTTCGCTTTTTTCGCTTTCGCATTCGCCGTCATTTTGACGATCTTTTCCAATCTTTTCCTTCGCAGTTCCAATGCATCGCTGATGATCAAGATCCAGGACATGAGCAGACAGTGCGACGTCCTGCGCGCGGATAATCAGCGTCTGACGATTGAGATCCAGTCTCTTCAGAACCGCGACCGTATCTTTACGATCGCTGAAAACGCCGGCCTGACTCAGATCAACGACAACATCGTCAGCGTAAACGGTGACTAATATGAAAAAACGCAACGGAATGCTGCGTTTTGTCTATCTCTTTGCGTTGATACTCACCCTCGCGGTGGTCATCAACGTTTTTTTAGTGGCGGTCGCGAAGATCCACGTCCGCTCCATGACCAATCTTGATCCCTATGTCAATTCCGTCTCGATGATCCGCGAGACGCTTTATGGTGAGCGCGGCTTTGTCTATGACAGCGACGGTCAGGTCGTTGCCCAGAACGTCAACACCTACGATATCATCTGCTACCTGTCGAAAGACCGCATCAGTTCCAAGAACGAGCCGGCCTATGTCGACGATCCGCTTTATACCTCGCAGGTCCTAGCCCAGATCCTGAACGGCGATCAGCAGGAGATCTTTGCCTTGCTGACAAGCAATCCGGATCTCTACCAGACAGAGCTCGGCACGATCGGCCGTAACCTTTCCCAGGAGACCGTTGACCGCATCCTGGCGGATCCGAATCTGCACGGTATCGGCTTCAAGGAATCCACCAAGCGTGTCTATCCGCTCGGTTCGAACTTCTCCCCGTATCTGATCGGTTTTGCCCGTTCCGATGAAAACGGAAAACTGGTCGGACGCATGGGTCTTGAATCCTATCTGGATGACGAGCTTGCCGGTGAGAACGGCATGCATATCTATCAGGCCGACAAGAACGGCTATATCCTTCCGGGTATGTACGAGGAAACGACTCCCGCGAAAAACGGCGCTTCCGTCTATCTGACATTGAACAGCTCCGTAAACGAAGCTCTGCAGACCGCCTTTGAAGGCATGGCCGAGATCAACGGCGCCGTTGAAGCGTGGGGCGCGGTCATGGATATCCATACCGGCAAACTGCTCGGCTTTGGTCAGTATCCGTCCTTTGACCCGAATATCGGCGATATCGAAGACTACAACAACTACGGTAGCCAGTATACCTACGAGCCGGGTTCTGTTTTAAAATCCATCATCTATTCCGCGGCCATAGATACCGGCGTATATGACGGTACCGCCTTATTTGATTCCTCGCCGTTCTGCTACTACGCCAACGGCACCGAGCCTTACCGCAGCTACGGCGCAAACTACGGCTGTATCTACAACGCGAATCATAAGGAATGGGGATCGATCGAACTGGATTACGGTCTGATCTATTCCGCCAACGTTGCGACTTCCACACTGCTGACTGACTATGTCGGCTCCCGTACTTTCGAGGAATATCTGGACGCGTTCGGTTTCTTCAAGAACGTGGATACCGACGGTATCCCGGAGAACCCCGGAAAGAAGACCTTCTATTATCCGAGTGAAAAACTGGCTCTGACTTACGGTCAGGGTTCCAGTGTCAATATGCTGCAGCTCTTACAGGCTTACTCCGCGATCTTCGGCAATGGCGAGATGGTCAAACCGTATTACATCGACCGTGTCGTCGATGAGAACGGGGAAGTCATCTACCGCGGCGAGCGCACAGTCGTCGGCCGTCCGATCAAGGAATCGACCGCGAAACAGATGCAGGCATTGCTTGCACGCGTCGTCAGTGACGAAGGCGGTACCGCGAAATGGTATGGTATCGATGAAGTTAACCTGATGGCCAAGACCGGTTCCGGTGAGATCGCCTGGGAGGGCAGCTACGGTTCCGAATTCGCGATCATCTCCGTCATGGAAGCGTTCCCGGCGGAAGATCCGCAGATCATGATCTACTTTGCCTATGTCGCGCCGTACGACTATCAGATCCATACCCGTTCGGCGCCGATCCAGGAACTGACAAAGAAAGTCTATATCTTAACAACGAACGAGCGCCGTGAACACCGTGAAGGCTACTACACCGCCGAAAAGAGCGAAATGAAAGATCTCGTCGGCATGTCTGTCGATAACGCGCAGGCGACCGCCGAGGATGCCGGAGCTTATCCGCATACGATCGGCAGCGGCAGCAAAGTCATCGGTCAGTGGCCAAAAGCCGGGGATGATCTCTATGCCGGCGAGAAGGTCTTCCTGCTGACCCAGTCGAATGAAGTCACCGTTGAGGACTTCACTGGCTGGACCCGCAAGGAGATCGTCAACTACTGGCAGCTCAGCGGAATTCCCTTCAGGATCGAAGGCTATGGTGTCGTTACTTCCCAGAGCATCGAATCGGGAACGGTGATCGATAAGAAACAGGAGATCACAGTCCATCTTGAGGATATCCATATCGAAAAAGAGCCGGAGCCGGAAGAAACGGACGAAGAATATTACGAAGAAGACTATTATAGTGATGACGAAGAATAGAATTTAGAGTAATATATATAAGCTATGAAAATTGAAATACTGTACTTATTAAGCTTTCTGGGCTCTCTGGCTTTAGTCTTCGTCGTCATGCCGAAGTATATTTCCTACCTGAAAAAAGCCGGATACAACCAGGAAGTCAGCGAATACGCATTAAAAGAATATCAGGAAAAGGCCAAGACCCCGATCATGGGCGGCCTTTTATTCGTTGTTGCACCGCTGCTCGTGACGCTGATCCTCAGACCTTCCGCGTATCTTGATCCGAAGGCACTGTTCGTGATCCTTTCCTACGCATCCTTCTGTCTGATCGGATTCCTGGATGATTTCCTGATCCTGCTCCGTCACAACAACGAGGGACTGAGTCCGAAGAAGAAGCTGCTGG
>JAFRLM010000016.1 GCA_017431225.1 Erysipelotrichaceae bacterium
TCCGTCACAACAACGAGGGACTGAGTCCGTAGAAGAAGCTGCTGGCGCAGCTCGTCTTCGCGGCTCTTTTGTATCTCCTGTTCTACAAACATATCGGGACGTCCATCTATCTGCCGTTCCTTCACTGGAACGTCGATCTGGGCTTCCTGTTCGCGCCGTTCCTGGTCCTCGTCTTCGCGACCGAGGCAAATGCCGTCAACTTTACCGATGGCATGGACGGTCTCTGCGCAGGCGTCTCTTTCTTCAGTCTGATCCCGTTCGTGCTGTTCGCTTTAAAAGACGGCGAGAGCAATCTCGTTCTTCTGATCCTGGGCGTTCTGGGCGCGCTTTTGGGCTATTTATACTACAATCACTTCCCGGCGAAGATCTTCATGGGTGACAGCGGTTCGCTTGCTCTGGGGGCTTTATTTGCGTCTCTCGGCTTTATCCTGCACAAAGAGGTTGCGCTCTTCTTTGCCGGTCTTGTCTTCGTGTGGGAGATGTTTTGCGTTTCCCTGCAGCTTTTCAGCGTCATCGTGTTCCATCGCCGTATATTCTCCTATACGCCGATCCACTACGCTTTCCGCCTGAAAGGCATTTCCGAGACCCGTATCGTCGGTAGCTTCTATCTGCTCGCGATCCTCTCCGCAGCCATTGGTCTGCTTGTGGGGTTCTTCGGATGAAATACGAATTTCTGAATGAACCAGAGACCCAGTTCCAGGACCGGGTCCTTTCTTTTTTAAAGATCGAAGACCGTGATCCCGACGCCTATGACGCGCAGGCGGAACTGCCTGCCCTGAAAGAATTTGGGAGAGCTTTTGATACGCTGCAGAACGAGCGTATCCTGCTCGTCGGGGATTATGACTGCGACGGCATCTGCTCGACCAATATCCTGGTGCGCCTGTGTGAAAAACGCGGCTACAAGGCGAATTACTATATTCCTTCCCGGCATAAGGAAGGGTATGGTCTCAATCTCGCGATCGTCGATAATGCGATCAAATACGGCTTTACCGCTCTGATCTGTCTCGATAACGGCGTTAAAGCCAATGAGGCCGTGCAGAAAGCGATCGATCACGGGATCAAGGTCCTGATCATCGACCACCATGAATATGAGGAACTGCCGCCGTTATATGCCTTCCTGCATCCAAATCTGCTGGAAGAAGGGTATGATGACTGCTGCACCGCCGGTCTCAGCTGTCTGCTCTATGATCTCTATGAAAAGGATCCGCTGGTGCATACTTACGCCGGTCTCGCTACTCTGGCGGACGCGGTATCGGTATTCGGCTTCAACCGTTTCCTGATCAAGGAAGCTTTAAACAATCTCAATACGATGGCGGTCGAACCGCTGCAGGCGCTTGCCCCGAGCAGGAACTACAGCTGTTACGACCTCTCTTATCAGATCATCCCCAAGATCAACGCGGTCGCCCGTCTCGAGAACGGGGCGAACGTCAATATGCTGGTGAAGTATCTTTCCTCTTCCGGCAGCGATCTCTATGATTTCGCCGGGAAGCTGGAAAAGATCAACGAGGAGCGCAAGGAGCTGACCAGAAGGATGATGGGCTATGCTGATGATCTTCTGACCGGTAACGATATCCTATATGCTTCGGACAGCCGCTTTGAGGAAGGCTTATGCGGCATCATCGCCGGCAGGATGGTCTCACTTTACCAGAAGCCCTGTCTGATCCTGAGTGAAAAAGACGGGATCTATAAGGGCAGCGCCAGATCCCTGGGGGAATATCCTTTCTTCTCCAAACTGCTGCCGATCCGTGATCAGTTCCTGACCTTCGGCGGACACGAGGCGGCATTCGGTGTTTCCTTCGATGAGGAGCACCGTGATACGATCCTGCGCTATCTGGATTCGCTGGAACTCGACTATGAACCGGTCAAGACCTGCCTGTCGCTTTCACCGGAAGATCTGACCTATGAAAACGCGCTTTTCCTTGCCGGGCTCGAACCCTTCGGAACCGATCTCGTCCGTCCTTTATTCGCTTTGCATAAGCCGGCGGTCGTGCGTGAATACCGCATCAAGAACCGTTATCCGAAATGGCAGTTCGCCAACGGCACGGAAGCCGTTTATTTCGGGGAAAAGGATGTGAGCCGTTTCGAATATCTGATCGGTTATCTGGAAGTTGACCGCTACCATAAAAACCGCGCATCCTTCCTGGTTGAGGACTTAATCTAGCTATTTCATTCACTTTTTAAGTAATGTATAATATTGGCGTAAAAGGAGACCAAGCATATGAATTTAAATGATTATGTTGCAGCAATCAAAGATTTTCCGGTAGAGGGGATCCTCTTCAGAGATATCACACCGCTGATGCAGGACGGAGACGCGTTCCATGAAGCCTGCAGTCAGCTGATCGAATATGCCAAGAAGATCGGCGCCGAAGTCATCGTCGGTCCGGAATCCAGAGGTTTCATCTTCGGTTGTCCGGTCGCTTACGAGCTCAACATCGGATTCGTTCCGGTACGTAAGCCGAACAAGCTTCCGCGCAAAACGGTTTCTGTTAAATATGATCTGGAATACGGATCCAATGAACTTCATATGCATGAAGATTCGATCAAGCCCGGTCAGAAAGTACTGATCATCGACGATCTGCTCGCGACCGGCGGCACAGTCGAAGCGACCATCAAGCTCGTCGAACAGCTTGGCGGCGAAGTTGCCGGCTGCGCGTTCCTGATCGAACTTGAAGACTTAAAAGGTCGTGAACGTCTGAAAGGCTACGACGTCTTTACGCTGATGACCTACTAAATCGAAGGAAACTTCGATTTTCTCTTATAGGGGAAGGGAATGAAAAAAGGGGAAATAGTAACTGAACAGCAGTTTTTCGATCAGGTAAAGTCCTATATCAAAAACGAGGACTCACTGGCTCTGATCCGGAAAGCCTATGACTATGCGCATGAGAAACACGAGGGACAGTTCCGCCGCAGCGGTGATCCCTATTTTACGCATGTCCTTTCAGTCGGCTATATCCTGGCGACCTTAAAAGCGGACCCCGAAACTGTCAGCGGGGGCCTTTTGCATGATGTCATCGAAGACTGTGATGTCAGCGATGAGGAATTCATCTCTGTCTTCGGCGAGGAGATCCATCGTCTGGTCGACGCGGTCACCAAGATCGGTAACCTGAAGATCAAGGACCAGGCAGAATACCAGGCTGCCAATCACCGCAAGATCTTCATCGCGATGGCGAAGGATGTCCGCGTTATCCTGATCAAGCTGGTCGACCGTCTCCACAACATGCGCACTCTGAAATACCAGAGCCGCGAGAAGCAGGTACGTATCGCCAGGGAGACCCTCGATGTCTATGCCCCGATCGCCCACCGTTTAGGTCTCGCGGAGATCAAGAACGAGCTGGAGGATCTTTCCTTCTTCTACCTGAACAATGAAAAATACCACGAGATCGCGCATCTCGTTGAAAACAAGAAATCCGAACGTGACAAGCAGGTCACGACGATGATCGAGGAGATTTCGGAGATCTTAAAGGAACACAATATCCCGTTCCGCATCTTCGGACGCTCCAAGCATCTTTACAGCATCTACAACAAGATGATCGTCAAGAACAAGCGCTTCGATGAGATCCTGGACCTGCTCGCGATCCGTATCATCACCAAGACCGAGCTGAACTGTTATGAGATCCTCGGTTATATCCACGCGACCTATAAGCCGATCCAGGGCCGTTTCAAGGACTATATCGCGATGCCGAAGGTCAACCTGTACCAGTCATTGCATACAACGATCATCGGTATCGACGGCAAGATCTTCGAAGTCCAGATCCGTACCGAGGAGATGGACCAGATCGCTGAACGCGGTATCGCTGCCCACTGGGCTTATAAGGAAGGGCAGAAGCGTTCCCAGCAGCAGAAGGATATCGTTAAGGAGCTGGAATGGCTCAAGGCCTTCGAGGACGAAGACCGCGACGCCAGCAATTACATGAACGATATCATGCATGATATCTTCAACGCGAACATCTATGTCATGACTCCGAAGGGAAGGGTCATCGACCTGCCCAACGGCTCGACCCCGATCGACTTTGCCTACCGTATCCATACGGAAGTCGGCCATCAGACGATCGGCGCTTTGATCAACGATGTCCTGGTGCCGCTCAATACGCCGCTGAAGACCGGCGACGTCGTTTCGATCCGCACCAATAAGAACAGCGGTCCTTCCGAGGACTGGCTGAAATTCGTCAAGACCAACAACGCCAAGAACAAGATCCGTGCCTTCCTGCAGAAGCGGGAGGAGCAGGAGAGGGCGGAGTTCGCCAAGGCCGGTGAGGAAGCGCTCAAGAACGACATTAAACGCCGTAATCTCGAGCTCGACATCCTCGACCATAAGAAGCTTGAAACGATCGCACCGCAGTTCCAGGCACAGAGTGTCAACGATCTCTTCTACTCGATCGGCGTCAAATCACTGACTACTCAGGCTGTCATCGAAAAGCTCGTCAAGCAGGAGAAGAAGGAACTCGATTCTTCCTCGCTGCAGAGCGTTCTCGAAAAGAACAAGGCAAAGCGCCGCCATACCGCAGCCAAGACCGACGTCTATGTCAAGGGCATCGATACGATGAAGATCCAGTTGTCTTCCTGCTGCAAACCGGTATACGGCGATGAGATCATCGGCTATGTCACCCGCGGCAGCGGCATCAAGGTCCATCGCTGCGACTGCCCGAACGTCCGTTCGGAAAAAGCGCGTCTGATCGATGTCTACTGGAATGAAGACCACGACGCGAATATCAAGTATGATACGGATATTTCCATCTATTCAAAAGACAGAGCCTTCCTGGTATCGGATATCGTTACCGTGATCGCTCAGTATCGTGCAACGATGTTGTCTGTGAATATCGTTGCCAACCGCGACGATCTGACCGCGACCGCGCTGATCGGTCTCGTCGTCGACAGCAAAGAACATCTGGAGACCATCATGGCGAACCTGCGCAAAGTCGAGTCCGTCATCGAAGTCTCGCGTGTCATCAAATAGGAGTAGCATATGTCTTATAAAACAGTAAAAGGAACCTACGATATTCTGCCGGAGAAATATACGGCCTACGAATATCTTGAGGAAGCATTCAAAGCGCTCCTGGAGCGCTATGGATATGATCTGATCCGTACCCCGGTGATCGAATACGCCGGCGTATTCCACAAAGAGAACGATACCAGTGACATGGTCACCAAAGAGATGTTCTCTTTTTCACTGAACGAAAAGGATACCCTGACTCTGCGTCCGGAAGGAACAGCCGGTGTCGTCCGCGCCGTCATTGAGCACAAGCTCTACGGCAAGGATGAACTCCCGCTCAAGCTCGCCTACATCGGTGAGATGTTCCGCCACGAGAATCCGCAGAAGGGCAGACAGCGTCAGTTCACCCAGTTCGGTATCGAGAACATCGGTGCCAAGAACCCGCTGATCGACGCCGAAGTCATCGCCCTCGGCGTGAATTTTGTCCAGGAGCTCGGCATCCGCAATACCAAGGTCCTGATCAACACGCTCGGCGACAGCGCCTCCCGTCTGGCTTACCAGGAAGCGTTAAAAAAGCACTTCGCTCCCTATTACGAAGAGCTCTGCGCGGACTGCAAGAAGCGTTACGAGAAGAACGCCCTGCGTATCCTCGACTGCAAGATCGACCACGAGCAGGAATTCGTTCAGAACGCGCCGCTTTTAAAGGATTATCTTTCCGAAGAAGCAAAGACGTATTTCGAGAAGGTGCTCTCCTATCTTGACGCCCTCAATATCGAATACGAGATCGACCAGCGTCTGGTCAGAGGTCTTGACTACTATACCGACACCGTCTTTGAAGTCGTCTCCACCAACCCCGAAAGCGGCTCCCAGGCAACGATCTTTGCCGGCGGCCGTTACGATAACCTCGTTAAGGAAATGGGCGGTCCGGAACTTTCCGGTATCGGCTTTGCCCTGGGCGAGGAGCGTCTGATGATCGCGCTCGAAGCGGAGAACGCGCTGCCGGAGATCGAAAAGGTCTGTGATGTCTATGTCATCGATCTGACAGGCGGCGATCCCTATGCCTTACAGACAGCCGAAGCACTGCGCAAGGCAGGCTATGTGACCGAGCTGAACCTGCTTCCGCGTTCCCTGAAATCCCAGTTCAAATCGGTGGACCGCAAGAAGGCGGCTGTCACCGTGATCGTTGGTGAGGATGAGATCGCGAACAAGGTCGTTCAGGTCAAGAACAACCAGACAAAAGAACAGAAAAGCATGACGATCGAGGAGCTGATCGAAAGCCTTGACCGTAAGGAGGAGGAATATGCTTAGAACAAATACCTGCGGCGAGCTCCGTAAGAGCGACGCCGGAAAAGAAGTAACTTTATGCGGATGGGTCGCCAAGAAGCGTAATCTCGGCAGCATCTGCTTTATCGATCTGCGTGACCGCTACGGTGTCACCCAGCTGGCTTTCGATGAGGAACATTCCCCGCTGACAAAGGATCTGCGCAACGAATACGTCCTGCAGGTCAAAGGCGTTGTCAATGTGAAAAGCGAAGCCAACACCAAGATCCCGACCGGTGAGATCGAGATCCTGGTCTCGGACCTGAAAGTCTTAAGCAAGGCGAAGACCACCCCGATGATCATCGCTGATGAGACAGACGCGCTGGAGGATACCCGTCTGCGCTACCGCTATCTCGATATCCGCCGCGCCCCGATCTACAAGAACCTCTTACTGAGAGACAAGGTCATGGTCTCTTTCCGTGAGACTCTGCACGGACTCGGATTCACCGAAGTCGAGACCCCGATCCTTTCCAAATCCACTCCGGAAGGCGCCCGTGACTACCTCGTTCCTTCCCGTCTTTACGAAGGAAAGTTCTACGCGCTGCCGCAGTCCCCGCAGATCTATAAGCAGCTTTTAATGATCGGCGGCATGGACCGCTACTTCCAGATCGCCCGCTGCTTCCGTGATGAGGACCTGCGTGCCGACCGTCAGCCGGAATTCACCCAGATCGACATCGAGATGAGTTTCGCCGAGGAAGAGGATATCTTCGCGGTCGTTGAAAACTGCATGCGCAACATCTTCAAAGAGATTAAGGGGATCGAAGATCTCAGCTTCCCGCGTATCACATACCGTGAGGCAATGGCTTCCTACGGTTCCGATAAACCGGATCTGCGCTTCGGCTACAAGCTCGTTGACTGCAATGACCTTTTCGCGGATACTGAATTCTCCGTCTTCCGCGGCACACTGGACAACGGCGGCAAGATCAAAGCTTTAAAGCTTGACCAGAACCTCTCCCGTAAGGAGCTTGATCATTACGGCGAGTTCATCAAGATCTACGGTGCCAAGGGTCTGGCGAACCTGAAATTCAATGACGGTGCTTTCAGCGGCTCGATCGCCAAATTCCTGACTCCGGCCGAAGAAGCTGCCTTAAAGGAACGCTTTGAACTGAAGGGAGGGGAGACTATTCTCTTCATCGCTGATGAGCAGAGCGTTGCCGAAACAGCGCTCGGCGCACTGCGTGTCAAGATCGGTCACGATCTCAAGCTGATCGACGAAAACAAATACTGCTTTGCCTGGATCACCGAATTCCCGATGTACGAATGGTCCAAGGAAAGACAGCGCTATGAATCCGCACATCATCCGTTCACTGCTCCGAAAGCAGAGGATGTCGATAAGATGCTGACAGATAAGGGCAACTGCTACTCCCGCGCCTATGACCTCGTCTTAAACGGCTACGAACTCTTATCCGGTTCCGTCCGTATCCATGACCAGGAGATGCAGGCAAAAGTCTTTGAAGCTCTCGGCCTCAGCCCGGAAAAGGCGAAGGAAAGATTCGGTTTCTTCCTCGAAGCCTTCCAGTACGGCACACCGCCGCACTGCGGCGTTGGTATCGGTCTGGAACGCCTGATCATGATCCTCTGCGGAACCGACAACATCAAGGATGTCGTCGCCTTCCCGAAGACCCAGAGCGCGATGGACCTGATGGCCGATGCGCCGTCGGGAGTCGACCAGGAACAGCTGGACGATCTCTATCTCGCGATCAATCCGAAAAAGAAATAGGCATAACTGGCCTCTGTAGAACATATGTTCTGCAGAGGTTTTTTTATTCTTTGCTTGAAGTGACAATTAAAATCTAAAGGCTTTTGGATTGCGTGAGCGCTGATTGCTTGCAGATAAGGTTTTCAGTACAATCAAGATAATGAAAAACGAATTGATAAACTACGTCTTTCTGGGAAAACTGATAAAACATTTTCGTCATCAGCGCAAGCTTAAACAGAACGAGTGTTGCGAATCGATCACGTCGGTGAGAACTCTTTATAACATAGAATCCGGACGCTATTGCAGCATAGAAGGTGTTTACGGCGATCTGGCTGTAAAACTTGGTTTTTCTTTTTCTGAATCGGATTTCCAGATCGATTCTCTTGATAAGTATTCAAGGATGATCGTCGAATATTTTAAACAAGACAGGACCGTCAAAGAGTTTTCGGAATTGTGCAACAGAATCGCGAAAGCAAAAAGAAGAGCTGAAGGAAAGCTATACATATATGAGCTGCTGGATCTTTATGAATCATACTTAAACTGGTTTCTTCACGGTGATCTCTCAAACAGAAATCTATATTATCTTATAAAAAAGCATGTTGATTATCTGTCGGGAAACGACAGAACTATCGCCATGTCTTTTTTGCTTAATTATTCACTTGGGTTTAATAAAGATACAGATTATATTCTTTACCTGACGGATGTTTATAAACACAGCGATATATACGCTAATCCATATGACATATTTCGGGTCGAAATGAGCAACGATCCCGCTGATATTGAGCATCGATATGAAACAATCCTTAAGAACAGGTCCAAAGAACTGGAATGGAAAAAGTTTTCTTATCGATACTGTGTATACTCTGTTTTGGCTTATGCGTGTAACAATCGGTTTGATCAAAGAGGATCGCTTAAGTATCTCGAGGAGATCAAAAACGATACCGAAACACATTCAAAACTACCGAAACACATGTATCTTCAGGTCATTAAAAGAATGGGGATCAGAAACTTTGTTTTAGAGGATTATGAAGAATGCTGTTCGTTAATGTCACAGGTCTGCGAAGAAGATAAGAGTCTGCTGGAGATGAACTATCTTCTGCTCTTCAAGTCTTTGGAACTGGTAGATAGAACCGATGAAATAATCCGTATTATTGCTTCACTGAGAAACGATAGTCTTAATCTCCCGATGGCGCGCAATGTTATACGCTACTATAAACTCAAGTATCTGCAAAGGTCTTCGGCATCCGAGCTTGAGAAATTTCTGATAGAAAAGCTTTATTATCGGATGTTCGAAAACAATACATTTTTTAGAGATGTACTATTTAATGAGATGCAGCAACTTGTCAAAGAAACGCATAATTATAAAAACCTTTCTTTATATCTCGAAAAAACTACATAGACAATTATGCCTAAAATATAAGTACCTACAATGCTTCTGATTTATTTAAATCGGAAGCATTTTTTGTTTTTTCAGCAAGAATCGGAAGCACGGCAGTTTCCAGAGTTCTCAGACTGATAAGATACAAAAAACGAGTTTTGTCTCGGGGGGGTGAAAAAATGATAAACAGAACAGTGACTTTATGCGTCTCACTGGTTTTAGTATTTCTGTGTTTTTGTGCAGGAAACGAAAGCATTAGAGCTGACGGGATACCCGAGAAGAAAAAGAACTGCTATTACGTAATAAACGAAGGTGGAATACCTGAGTGGTTCTGCGAGGAAGCTCCTGAAAACACAAGTGGGACCGGCTGTGGTTTTTTCTGCGAGTAGTTTTTCTTCTTGACAAACGGACACAAAAAAATGATGAGGCATAGAGTATGAAAAAGAGCATTTCGCTGTTGTTGGTGATCGTATTCCTTGGAGCTGTTATCTCTTTTCTTTTTGTTGACAAAAAACACTACAAAATCATCGAACTGGATTATACCAGCGTCGATATGAGTTCTTATAAAGAAATGAATTCGGTTGATCACCGATTTATGCGAATTTCCCCGAAAGAATTATTGCGAGTGATCGAAGAAGGGGAATCTGCTGTGTTTTATCTTGGATATGCGTCCTGCCCCAACTGCCAGGAAGCGGTAAAACTGATCGATAAAGCTGCTGAAGAAAGTGATATATTCGTTTACTACATAAACGCTTATGATGCACAGTATCCGCTATCTGATTATCTCGAGCAGGTCGAAGAAAAGCTTGCGCCGATTCTTCCTGTACGTTCAGGAAAAAAATCGATACAGGTTCCACTGGTGTTTGCGGTCAAAGAAGGAGTTATTTCAGAGAATTATTGTGGTTTGATCAAAAGCTATGACGGGAGCGAAAAAGCTGATCAAGCGATGATCAAGATCTACAAAAACATCATGAAAGATTTTGAAGAATAAGGAGGAATAATTATGAAGTTACCTATTAGGTTATTGATGCTGTCTATTTTGCTTTTGCTTTGTCCGGTTAATGAAAAACTCGTAAAAGCAGACTCTTTTTCAGGGGAATCGTCAGGAACAAGATATTCTGTATATACAGTTTCGGTAGATAAATACACAACGTATAACGGTGTTACTGCACATATTTACGGAACCTACGATGTTGTAAATAACTCATCGGTTCAAAATATACAACTGCATTGCACCTTTTCTGGAGGAACCGGCTCCTGTACTTTTAATGCCGCAGGCAATCAAGTGTGCTGCATCATCACTTTCCCGGGAGCTTGCACATATCTGTATGTCTAGTCCTGAATCTATTGCGAATTAGCAAAATCCCGATTTGAGATTTCGATGCGATGTTTACGTAAGAGAGGAGAATGAAATGTTGATCCGCAAACTAGCGAAAATAACGATCGTATGTATTATGGCGTGTGTTCTTTTCGCGAGTAATCCGTTTCGTGTTCATGCGGCTAATACGCCGACTCAGCCATTCGATTCAGATTATAAATATGTCAATGGAGTTGGCAACATTACTGTATGGTTGAATTATTCGAGCGGAGTTGGGTACTGGGAGTATCTCATATCACCATCAGCCAACAACTGGATGTATACTGGATGGGCAAATCCGATATATATTACGTTTGTGAGTAGTAACTATGGGTCAAATATGGATTTTCATTCGAATAATAATGCGTGGTTCAGTAGTTACGGTTTTGGTAACGGGACCTTAGCTGTTACTTGGCATTTTCTTATCGATGATACAAACATAAACCCAAACTATTCTCAGGCGCCAACATCAAGTTGGTATTATGCCGAGATTCATATAAATGATGATCAGTTTACACAAAGCACTTTCTCTGATGCGGCTGCAGGAGGAACAATTCGTCATGAAATGGGGCATGCATTTGGTTTGGCGCACAACAACTGCAACCCGAATAGTATAATGCATCAGTATTATACGTACAATCCATGTGATAATACCTATGAATATAGAGTTGTTCAAACGATCCAGCAGACAGATAACACCGCAATCAACAACTTATATGGATATGGTAATTAGGTGAAAGAGATTATATGAAAAAGAATAGCCTGTTTGTGTTAATGATCTTAGTGTTTATCCTCTCCTCTTGCTCTTCTTCGATTATCGGCAAAAACACGTTCATTGAGTCGGACGATTTTGATCTTACAGAGCCCGCTGGCGGTATCGTTCAAAACGTTGATAAGGGCATTGATTTGAATAACGAAGTAGTGATCGAAACATCTGTTGACCGTCGTCCAGTCTACGAAACCGAGATCGAATTGAAACTGATCGGTCGTGTTGTTTCGGTCGACGGCTGTGATAATTATTGGGCTGATTATGGTTTCGGCAGAATCTATACATATGGGAAGATCGAAGTCATAAAACCATTGAAAGGAGAAATCAACGAAGGAGATATCATCGGTTTTGCAATTGGTGGAGGAACGGTTTCTTTTGAGCAGTATGCAAAAAGTCAAGATCCTCAAAGTCTCGAGAAGCAGATCCGCCTAATGAATGAACACGGCTCCGGAATTCCTTCATTTATTACAACAAAAATCAGCGCCACAGAGATCAAGGAGGGAAAGGTTTATTTCGTTGTAACCTCCGCAAAGAGATCCATTCATGGAGATTTATATCTGATCTATCCATATGCCGAAACACTTTTGGAAATCGATGAGTCTACTTTGGAAAACGAGGAGATCATGGGATACAGTCCGGAATGGAAAATGTGGACGAATGTTTTGGATATCTGGTTTCTTGAGAACGAAAACGATACCAGAACAAAAAAAGGATGACTGATTCCTACGGGTAGGTTTTCAGTTAGAAACAAGATTCTTGAGCCGCAGAGTGAAGCAAGCATTCCTCTGCGGCTTTTCTGAACTTTCGGTGAAGTTTTGATTGCATAAAACATTATTTAGCCATTTTGTGATACTCTAACAGTAGTTTTACTAGGGGGTTTTCTTATGTCGATGCGAGGCGGACCCGGCGGCTTCGGCCGCGGCTACATGTCAGAAGAGGAGAAGGCCAGTTCCCCAAAAGTCACCAAAGAACTGGTCGTACGTGTTTTATCCTATCTGAAACCTTATTGGAAGCAGATGTTGATCGTATTGCTCGCGATCATCGTTTCCTCTTCCTTCAATCTTTTACCTTCGATCCTGACCGGCAAGATCATCGATGAAGGCCTGATCGGCCGCAACATGGATGCGCTTGTCCGTTTCATCATTCTTTCCCTGGCAGTCACGCTCGGCGCCAACCTAATCGGCGTTCTGGAGAGTTATATGAATACCTGGATCGCGCAGCACATCACTTTCGATATGCGCAACCAGATGTACCGGCATCTGCAGAAGATGTCCCAGCGTTTCTTCACGACGAACAACCAGGGCGATATCATCACCCGTATGACATCGGATATTTCCGGTGTTCAGTCGGTCATCACCGGTACATTCACCAGCATCCTTTCCAATACGATCACTCTGATCGTTGCCGTCATCGCGATGTTCCAGAAAAACTGGGTGCTCGCGATCCTGGGTATCGTCATCGTTCCCTTATTCACGTTGCCGACCCGGGCAGCCGGCAAGACCAGATGGTCTTTGACCAGAGAAGCCCAGGCGGTGAACGATGAGGTCAACGGTATCCTGAATGAGACTTTATCCGTCAGCGGTCAGCTTCTCGTCAAGCTTTTCGGCAGGGAAGACGACGAATACAACAAATACGAATCCGCCAATAAGCGCATGGTCGATCTCAACATCAAAGAATCGATGGCGGGCCGCTGGTTCCGGGTCGTGATCTCCACGATCTCTTCCGTCGGTCCGATGCTGCTGTACTTGGTCGGCGGTATCTTAATGATGAAATACGATCACGACATCACTGTCGGTGACATCACCGTCCTGGTCTCCTTATTGGGCAGGATGTACGGACCGGTCAACTCGCTGCTCAATATCCAGGTCGACTGGCTGAGATCGATGGCGATGTTCACCCGCATCTTCGAATACTTCGATATGCCGGTCGAGATCGAGAATGCTCCGGATGCCGTCACCCCGACGACCTATACCGGCGCAGTGGAATTCAAGGATGTCCATTTCTCCTATGACGAGAGCCGCGAGATCCTGAAGGGAATCAGCTTCAAACTGGATGAGGGGAACAGTGTCGCGATCGTCGGGCCATCCGGCTCCGGCAAATCCACGATCGTCAATCTGATCCCGCGTCTGTATGATGTCGATTCCGGTACGGTAACTTTTGAAGGCTACGATGTCCGTAAGATCGATCTGAAATATCTGCGTGACAATATCGGCATGGTCTCCCAGGAAACCTATCTTTTCAACGGTACGATCCGTGAGAATCTGCTCTATGCCAAACCGGACGCGACTCAGGAAGAGATCGAAGAAGCCTGCAAGAAGGCCAATATCCATGACTTCATCATCGCCCAGGAGAAGGGTTATGATACCGAAGTCGGCAACCGCGGTCTGAAGCTTTCCGGCGGCGAAAAACAGCGTATCTCGATCGCCCGTGTCCTGCTAAAAGATCCGTCCTTACTGATCTTTGACGAAGCGACCTCGGCGCTTGACTCGATCTCCGAAAGCAAGATCCAGGAAGCGATCGATCCTCTGATCGATTCGAGAACTTCCATCCTGATCGCTCATCGTCTCTCCACGATCCTGGCAGCCGACGAGATCATTGTCGTCGCAGACGGCAAGATCGTCGAACGTGGTACGCATGAGGAACTGGTCAGTGCCGGCGGTGTTTATACCGAGCTCTATGAGACCCAGTTCAAGGTCGGTCTTGATAAAGTGAAACAATCTGAAGAGAAGGCATCTTAACCGCCTTCTCTTTTTTCTATTGAATGATGTTAGATAGTTTTATTCGGATGTTTTGAAGCGATCTACTTCAGATTTTATTCTTGGATCGTTTTCAGGCATATACTGTGTGTTTAGCACCAGGTTGGCTTCTGAATAACCTGCTTTTGGCAATATCGTAGTTGCTAGGCTATCTAGAATATCCATTGGGTCGTATTTTTGCGTATCATAGTCTGTTATGTAGTAGAAATACGCAAGAAACTTATGCGGATCCGGAATCGGATTCTCATACCATCCATATGTCCAATAGTTGCTTGCAAAATTAACTGCGGATTCCGGAGTACGGCAATTTGTATGCAAATAGAGCACAGCATTCTCGTAAACTCTATCCCATCCGTACTCGGCCACTAACTCGTCAGCGTATTGCTCAAGTTTATCTTGATCCTCGTCGGGCAGGTCTTCATCCCAGTATCTATTGAACAGATACTCGATCTTTTTATATAAATCTATATTATTCATTGTTTTTCCTCCATATAGAATTCTTGTCAAATAGGTTCGGATTTTTGTCACACATTTTCTGTAGAGCGGCGTTAACCTTTTCAAGTGATTTGATATTTGGCCGATAGTGCCCGCTTTGATTGTCAACGGAAAGAATTTTACCTTTTTTAAAAACGATCATTCCAGCACATTGAACTCGTGGGTCTTTTCCTCCGATCAGCGTCGGGTGTGGAGCTCGTTTTCTGTTGTTATTAGGATTTGATCTTTTTCCAAATATAATATTACCATCTAAATCCATCACATATGTCATATGTCCCTCGGCACGATGACCTTCAAAGACAAATCTGTTTCCGCGAATAGAGGCGGACAGATTTACTGCGGTTGGGTTTTTGAAATATCCTGTTGTGGCATTATAGATATCAGGGTCCTTTTTATCGATGCTAAGCATCTTGCTATAGACACCGTAATGTTCGGCATAAGGTCGAGACCCGCCTCCTGTTCCGGTATAAAGGCCGTTGCTTCCGCTGCCCATTAGTTTTTACCTCTGTGTTTGAACTTTGTCCAGTTATCAAACTGGACAAAGTTTGATAACTGGAGACAATCAGAAAAAACCGATTCTGGCATTGGGCCATACACGAGAACGACTTCTGGCTCAAGCGTCTCCATCATTGCTTCAAGTCCGGCTTTAAAATATATCTTATCTTCCTTGGCTTGAATACATCCGTAAGTGCTGACGGAAACAATACTGTGTTTTTCAACCCCGCTAAAAGCTATTTTTTCAGGAAGAGCTTTAGTTGAATAAGTCAGTTCGTTTCCCCATCGAATCTGTGGAACAACATATATGCCTTTTCTCTGGTAATAACTTCCGATTACCCTGTTTCGATAAACGTTAGTGATCTGAACGGATAGTGGTGCGTTTCGATATAATGAGCAATCAGGAGATATCATCATCCTGAATCTTCTGAAATCCTCTATATACACTTTCGGATTGATAAGAACCTTAGCGAAGTTGACGTCCATTTCGTTAAAGCCGATTGCTGCATTCAAATCAATTGCTTTGTTGCGTTCTGAAAAAGGGACAATAACTTCTGGGATGATGATACTTTTGGGCTTTTCGATAATTGGGATTTCAAAGATTCCGTCGAATTTGGCACCTACAACTAGTTCTGGGTTGCAGCCGTCGTCGATTATCGCTTTATGTTTTTTCATATATAAGATTTCTCCTTTAAAATGCTTGTTTTGCATTGAACTCCTTAATATAAAGAAGCCGTAGTGACAGCAACAGAAAACTGAAAATCATTGTTTTCTGCGGTTTAGCACGTCACTGCGGCTTATCTGCAAGCTAGATTGTGAAACTCGATGGATTTATGGAGGAATGAGCTCTCCAATTATTATTTCAACATCTTTTTTCTTAGCGATACATTTTTGAAGAACAATTATTGGTTTATCTAATGGCTTAAGAGTTTTGATAATGAAACATCTTTTTTGGATTGGACACGTCAAGTTACAACGATAAACAGTTTCTTTATTCAATTGGATGTCTTACCTCCTACAAGACCATTAAACCCGATTACAAAAATATTAAAAAGTTGCCGATTTCGATCTTCAAATAGAGAAAAAAACAAAACTCTAGAAGTAATTTGGTTGTGAAAACAACATTACTAGTTATTTTATTTGATAAGTATTAGCAAAAATGTTAATATAAGTTATCAATTATTGTAATGGAGATGTTAAAATGAATTATCAATCTGATAAAAAGCTGATTGGAATGAGAATTAAAAGTATCAGAAATAAGAAGGGTATTAGTCAGCAGACTCTGTCTTTGAGAACCGGAATTCAAAATACGACCATTAGCGCTTTCGAGAACGGGAAAAGAATTCCAAATCTTCAAAGTCTTGCATCAATAGCTCAAGCTCTTAATGTAACGATAGATGAATTATATTTCGGAGATAGTTCTGTGGCGTTTATAGAGAGCGCACCAAACAAAGGAGCAAAAATAGCAAATTGTTTGTACGAACTGGCAAAAGAGCACATTATTGTAATGCCGGAATTAGGCAATCAGTCAAAATACGATGAGTTATATATCGCCAGGTACCAACCACAAATCTCTCGACTTGTCAAAAACTTAGAAGAGTTTTTCTCGAAAGAGGAGACATATTCGAATCCAAACGAGTTTTCAAAGCAATTGGTAGAATCAGTTGCGAATGAGATTAATCAAATTGATAAAAACATCGAGGAAAAAATAGCACAGAGGGAAAGGGTAATAAATTCGTCTCTTTGATGACTATCTTTAATAAAGCGATCAAGCACAAGCCATTTGTAACGTTTTGGGCAAAGTCATACATAAACGAGATCATCGTCTATACTGTGCTCTATGAGGCCCAGTTTAAGGTCGGTCTTGATAAAGTGAAACAATCTGAAGAGAAGGCAGCCTGTGCGCTGCTTTTCTTATGGCCGGACCGGGAATGGTATACTGGAAGAAAGAAGAAAGGAATCCCTCATGATCGTAATCGCGCTTCTGTGGATCATCTTGAGTCCACTTTTCCCGATGATCTATCTCTTTACCCGTTACTATGCAACCGGGTCAAACAGACTTGTGATCAGTCTGGTCATGTTTGCTGTATGCGCACTGATCTGTTTTCTCGGAAATCTCTATGAGAATCATGCGCATGGTTTTGAGAGGATGCGGTCCTTTGGCGCGATCTGGGGCGGATATGCCGGTATGATCGTGTCCGTGATCATGCTGATCATCGCCGTTTTCAAGTAAACAAGCGTGCCGACATATTTGCTTAATACTTTGACGTGGATGAGAGATTGTTAACGAGTATGTATGCAATCTTAATTGAAATACTGGCAAAAGTAAAACAAATACCGTACAATGTGATTGGAAGAAGGTGATTCTGATGCCAGTTAAAACAGCGAATTTTAATATGCGTATGGAAGAACAGAAAAAAGCAGATGCAGAAGCTTTGTATCGCACCCTTGGAATGACACTTCCACAAGCTATAAATATGTTCATTTCTCAGTCTCTCTTAGTCGGAGGAATCCCTTTTGATGTCCGAATTCCGAGATTCAACCAGGAAACAGAAGCGGCCATGAAAGAAGCAGAAGGTATCGCTGCAGGAAGGATAGAAGCAAAAACCTATCATTCTGCAAGAGAATTGTTTGCTGAGCTTGATGCAGAATAATGGAATTAAGAACAACCGGAAAGTTCCGCAAGGATTATAAGCATTGTAAAAAGCGCGGTTTCGACATGAGTCTCCTTGAAAAAGTGGTTGAGACATTGCTTGCAGGGAAGCCCTTGGAGGAAAAGTATCATGATCATGGACTGGTTGGCCAGTATGCGGGCCATAGGGAATGCCACATCCTTCCGGACTGGCTCTTGATATACTATGTGGATAATGAACTGCTTATATTGACTGCAGTCCGGACAGGGACACACAGCGACCTGCTCGATATATAGTGAAATAATACTTCTGGCAACAAGTTGGTACCAGAGGATCGAGAAGAAACATCGAATGGCTGCGGACGGAATTTCCGCACCAAAATAACTGACTAAAAGAACAATCGTAAGGATCGTAAATCTCTGATGCGATTGTTCTTTTATTCTGTTGTGTATTCTGCTATAATACAAAGGCACTTATGTGCATACACACACTGTGGATTCCTCATTCCGTGCCTTTTTAGGTTAATGGGGTTTGAAGCAGTGGAGGGGAAACGGAAAGAGAGGAATTAAAAATGCAGTTAGTTTCCATGCGTAAACTTCTGGAAAACGGCGTCCATTTCGGTCATCAGACAAGACGTTGGGATCCGAAGTGCAAACCATTCATCTACACCGCTAAAAACGGTATCTACATCATCGATCTGAACAAGACCCAGGATGCTCTCGACGTAGCTTACGGCAAAATGAAAGAGATCGCTGAAAAGGGCGGTAAAGTCTTATTTGTCGGTACTAAGAAACAGGCTCAGCAGATCATCCTTGATGAAGCTCTGCGTTCCGGCAGCTTCTATATCAACCAGAGATGGTTAGGCGGCACGCTCACAAACTTCCGTACGATCCAGAAGCGTATCAAGCGCCTCATCGAGATCGAAGAGATGGAAGCAAATGAAACGATCAATGTTTACCCGAAGAAAGAGATCGCTCTGATCCGTAAGGAAGCAGCTCGTCTCGACAACTTCCTCGGCGGTATCAAGGAAATGAAGAAGCTTCCGGATGCCCTGGTCGTTGTTGATCCGAAGGAAGATCACAATGCTGTCGCAGAAGCTAAGAAGCTCGGTATCCCGGTCTTCGGTCTGACAGACACAAACTGCGATCCGGGTCTCGTTGATTACCCAATCCCGAGTAACGATGACGCTGTCAAATCCATCAAGCTGATCGTCTCCCTGCTCGCTGACGCGATCGTTGAGACAAAGGGCGGTATCCTCCAGGATGCTTACCAGGAAGGCGAAGATGTCGAAGACATCACAATGGATGACGTAATCATCAACGTTGAAAAGCATGCGGAAGAACAGGAAAAGCGCCGCAGACAGCGTTTAGAAGAACGCCGCGCCGCTCAGCAGGCTCAGAGATCCCGCTTCAATTCCGAAAGACGCAGCTTCGGCAGAAGAGAGAACGCAGCTGTCTCTCCGAACCAGACAATCCGCAAGGACCTGCCGGCTGAGCAGAAAGCAGAAGCTCCGGCAGAAGTAAAAGAGGAGGTCAAAGACTAATGCAGATCACCGCTAGCCTCGTAAAAGAATTACGTGAAATGACCGGCGCCGGAATGATGGACTGCAAGAACGCCTTAGTTGAATGCGACGGCGATAAGGAAAAAGCAGTTGACTGGCTCCGTCAGAAAGGTATTGCCAAATCCGCCAAGAAGGCCGGCCGCATCGCTGCGGAAGGTCTGAGCCGTGTTATTACAGCCGGCAATAAGGCGTGCATCGTTGAGATCAACTCCGAGACAGACTTCGTTGCCAAGAACGAACAGTTCCTCGAACTGCTCGACAAGACAACAAACACCATCCTGAACAGTGATGCTGCCACAAACGAAGAAGCTCTGGCTTTACCGGTTGGTGAAGGCACTCTGAATGACCTGTTCATCAACGCGACCGCAACGATCGGTGAAAAGATCGTTCTCCGTCGTTTCGAGATCGTCAAGAAGGAAGATGAAGATGTCTTCGGCGCTTACATGCATATGGGCGGCAAGATCTCCGCACTGGCAGTTGTCAAGGGCGGTAACGAAGAAGTTGCCAACGATATCGCTATGCAGGTCGCTTCCATGAGCCCGTCTTACATCTCCATGAACGACATGCCGAAGGAAGTTGTCGAACATGAAAAGACCATCCAGGCTGAGATCGTTAAGAACGATGAGAAGCTTGCCGGCAAGCCGGAAAAGGTTCTCGAAGGCATCATCGCAGGCCGTGTTTCCAAGTCCCTGCAGGAAATCTCCCTGGTTGACCAGATCTACTTCAGAGATCAGGGCAAGAAGGTCGGCAAGTTCCTGTCTGAGAACAATGCGGAAGTCAAGAAGTTCGTTCGTTACTTCGTTGGCGAAGGCATCGAAAAGAGACACGAAGACTTTGCAGAAGAAGTTGCAAAGCAGATGGGTAAGTAAAAGGACAATTTTATTGTCCTTTTTTATGGAGAAAACATATGTACAAAAGAATCATTCTCAAACTGAGCGGTGAAGCTCTCAGCGGTAAGGGCGGAAGCCTGGACCAGGAAAAACTGACGAGTCTGGCCAAACAGATCAAACAGATCCAGGAGATGGGCGTACAGGTCGGCGTCGTTACCGGCGGCGGCAACTTCGTCCGTGGCAGAATGCTGTCGAAACTCGGCATGGACCGTAACTCCTCGGATTTCATGGGTATGCTGGGCACCGTCATGAATGCCCTGGCGCTGCAGTCCGTACTGCGCAACGAAGGCGTCAAAGCCCTGGCGATGTCGGCGATCGGCGTCGACGGCGTCACCCGTTTTGAAAGAGATATCGCGATCGACAGACTTGAATCCGGTTACGTTCTGGTCTTCGGCGGCGGTATCGCCAACCCGTATTTTTCCACCGATTCCGGTGCTGCGCTGCGCGCCTGCCAGCTGCACGCGGATGTCATCCTGATCGCTAAAAACGGCGTTGACGGCGTTTACGATTCCGATCCGGCGCTCAACCCCAACGCGAAACGTTACTCCGAGCTTTCTTTTGATGATATACTAGATATGAATTTAGGTGTCATAGACGCCACTGCAGCCGGTCTTTGCCGTGAAAACAAGATCGATGCCTTGATATTCAATATGAACGAAGAGGGAAATCTGGTCAAAGCTGCGGAAGGCACAGTCTACGGTACCATTATCCATGGAGGAGAGTAACGTATGGATGCAGTTTTAAATGTATGGAAAGATAAGATGGATAAGGCGATCGCCGATTTTGAGTCCGATCTCCGTAAAGTCCGCACCGGCAGAGCGAACCCGAACATGCTCGACGGTATCAATGTGGATTACTACGGAACACCGACACCGGTAAACCAGATCGCATCGATCTCCGTTCAGGAAGGTACGATCCTGGTCATCAAACCGTATGACCACAACTCCTTAAAGGATATCGAAGTTGCTATCAACATGTCCTCACTTCATCTGCCGCCGCAGAACGACGGCACAGTCATCCGCCTTGCTGTTCCGAAATTAACGGAAGATACACGTAAGAGCTACTGCAAGGACGTCTCCAAGAGAGGCGAGGAAGCAAAAGTCGCGATCCGCAACATCCGTCGTGACGCAAATGATTTCGTCAAGAAATCCGACGAGATCAATGACGAAGATTACGAAGAATCCTTATACGGTGAGATCGACGACCTGACAAAGAAGTACACCAAGAAGGTCGATGAGATCGCAGAGGCAAAACAAAAGGAAATCATGACGCTCTGATGGCTTCTGTAAAACATGTTGCCATCATCATGGATGGCAACGGACGTTACGCACAGAAGTTGGGCAAGGAACGCACCTTCGGTCATTATGAAGGCGTAAAGAACGTTCGCAATATCGCGATCCACGCCAGCGAGAAGGGCGTTGAATGCCTCACCGTCTATGCTTTTTCAACTGAGAACTGGAAGAGACCTGTTAAAGAGGTCTCTTATCTCATGTCTCTGCCCAGGATCTTCTTCTCGTCTTATTTAAAACAGTTAATGGAAAAAAACATCCGGGTCACCATGATCGGCCGGATGGACAATATCCCCGAAGAGGCCCGCACCTATTTTGAGCGGGCGATCGCGGAGACTGCCGGCAATACCGGCATGATCCTGAACTTCGCGATGAATTACGGTTCCCGTGATGAGATCGTGGAAGCAGCCCGGCGCTATGCCGAGGACTTCCGCGACGGCAAGGCCGGCGAACTGGATGAAGCGCTGTTCTCCAAGTATCTGATGACTGCCGAACTGCCGGATGTCGATCTTCTGATCCGCACCAGCGGCGAGCAGCGTATCTCCAATTTCCTGCTTTACCAGATCGCTTATGCCGAACTGGTCTTTTCACCGCTGAACTGGCCGGAATTCGATGATGCGGAATTTGACCGCTGTCTCGACGAATTCTACAAACGCAACCGTCGTTTCGGAGGACTGAATGAGGAATAGAATTATCGGAGCCATTCTGGTGGCGGCTGTCTGTCTGCCGCCGCTCATCTTAGGCGGGACCCTGATGAAGGTCCTTCTGGCCGCGATCGCGCTGATCGCCTCCTATGAGTTTACCAGCATCCGCCATAAGAGCTTCAATGTGCTGCTCTTTATCCTTCTGGCAGCCTTCATTTTTGTCATTCAGTTTTTCCCGCAGCGCAGCACCGGTATTATTCTGACTTTCCTGATCGTGCTGTTCCTTTCCGGGATCTTGTTTGAAGATGTGACGATGGATGATATCTCCTCCACCTTCATGATGGGGGTCATCCTCGCGTTCGCGATCCAGAGTGTTTTAAAGATCTACGGCGATTACGATTACACCAAGATCGCGACCAGCCGCAACTATCTCGTGCTCGCCTATATCGCGGTCGCTTCCTTCGGCTGTGACATCGCTGCCTTATTTACTGGCATGCTGTTCGGCAAGCATCCGCTGATCCCGCGGGTCTCCCCGAAAAAGACCGTGGAAGGCGCGATCGGCGGCTGGCTGATCGGTGCTTTGGCGGCCTTTCTCTTCGGCTATTTCTTCCATATCTTCGATCCGAACAAGACGATGCTGCTGTTCTATTCACTGACACTGCCGCTCGTCGCCCAGCTCGGTGACCTGTCTTTCAGCCTGATCAAACGGAATTACGGCGTCAAGGACTACGGTTCCCTGATCCCCGGACACGGCGGGATCCTTGACCGCATCGATTCACTTCTGTTCTGTCTGATCTTCTTCTCATCCACCGGGATGTTACTGCTATGAAAAGAAAAGTGATCCTTCTGGGAGCCAGCGGTTCGATCGGCTCCCAGACTCTTGAAATTATTGAAAAATACCCCGATGAGTTTGAGCTCATCGGTATTTCTGTCGGGAAGAATCTTAACCGTATGGTCGAGATCCTCATGGATTACCCGACGATCCGCTACGCTTACTCGATCGAGGAAGCTCCCGGACTGATCCTGAAATACCCGGAGACCCGTTTCTTCCATGGCGAGAAGGGGCTTGAAGAGCTTGCTTCCGTAAAAGAAGCAGATCTCTTTGTCAATGCCCTGGTCGGGTTTACCGGCTTTATCCCGTCTTTACGCATCATCGAAAACGGGATCGATCTGGCTCTTGCCAATAAGGAGACTCTGGTCGCCGGCGGCGAGCTGATCAAAAAAGCATTAAAGGATTCCCCGTCCCATCTCTATCCGATCGATTCCGAGCACTCCGCGATCTGGCAGTGCCTGCATGGCAATGACCGGAAGGAAGTCAGCCGGCTGATCATCACAGCCAGCGGCGGTTCCTTCCGTGACCGCACCCGCGAGGAGCTTAAGGACGTTACCGTTGAGCAGGCCTTAAAACATCCCAACTGGTCGATGGGGGCCAAGATCACGATCGATTCGGCAACGATGGTCAATAAAGCCTTTGAGGTGATCGAAGCGCATTATCTCTTCGATATGCCTTACGATAAGATCGCCGTCCTGATCCATCCGGAAAGCATCGTCCATTCCATGGTCGAATACGCGGACCATGCGGTACTGGCCCAGCTGGGACAGGCAGACATGCGCATCCCGATCCAGTTCGCGATGCGTTATCCTTCCCACGGCGGGGAAGTGGCGGAAGAACGTCTTGATCTCGCGCAGATCGGCGCACTGCACTTCCGTGAAGTCGATGAGAAACGTTATCCGGTCATGAAGGCGGTCCGTCTTCTGGCTTCCTACGGCGGCAATCTGGGCGCGGTCTTCAACGGCGCGAACGATGCCGCGGTCGAACTCTTCTTAAATAAAAAGATCACTTTCCTGCAGATCGAGGAAGCGATCTTCGGAGCGCTCGGCGCGATGTCCTTCGTCTCCAATCCGACAGTCGAGGATATCATCGCCGCCCATGCTTTCGGCCAGCAGTATGTGGCCGAGCATTTTGCAAAGTAAACTGAGAATGGTATATTGAACCTATGACACTTATCTTGTTTTTGTTACTGCTGTCAGTGATCGTCATCCTGCATGAGGGAGGTCATTTGATCGCGGCCAAGATCTTCAATGTCTACTGCAGCGAGTATTCGATCGGTATGGGTCCGGTCCTCTGGCAGAAACAGGGGAAGGAGACCGTTTATTCCGTCCGCGCGCTGCCGATCGGCGGTTTCGTGGCGATGGCCGGTGATACCGATAACGAGCTCGAGACCAAAGTCGATGACAGAGAGATCCCGCCGGAAAGAACTCTGACCGGGATCGCGAAATGGAAAAAGATCATCATCATGCTGGCGGGGATCGCGATGAACTTTCTGCTCGCCTGGGTGATCATTGCCCTGGTGCTCAATGCCGCCGGCGGCTATTCCCTGTCTCCGAAGGCCGAGATCGCCTCCGTTGTTGCCGGTTCTCCGGCAGAGAAGGCGGGGCTGCAGGCAGGAGACCTGATCCTCGAGATCTCTTCGGAAAACGGAACTTCCGTCAAACCGAAACAGTTCGATGATCTGACAGCCTATATGATGACATATCAGGGAGATTATGCCCTGACCTATAAAGTACAGCGCGGTGAACAGGTCATCGATCTGACCGTCTATCCTTCCTACGATAACGAGGAGGGACGTTATCTGATCGGTATCTACGCGCCGCCGGGAGAAGTCGTCAAGGTAAATCTTCTCAACTGCTGGTATTATTCGTTCGATTACTGCCGTTTCATGATCTCGACGATGCTGATGAGTCTGGGACAGCTGTTCCGCGGTGTCGGACTGAACCAGCTCTCGGGACCGATCGGTATCTACCAGGCGACCGGGGAAGCCGCCTCGATGGGTGCTTCCTCCTATCTGCTGATGGTGGCTCTGATCTCGCTGAATATCGGTCTGATCAACGCGCTGCCGCTGCCGATCCTGGATGGCGGACGTGTGCTGTTGACACTCGTCGAAGCAGTCATGGGCAGACCGCTCTCCAAGAAGATGGAGAACGCGCTGATGACGGCTTCTACGATTTTGGTCCTGATGCTGTTCGTCTTCGCGACTTCGCAGGATCTTATGCGTTTATTCAAATAAAGGGGTATATATGCTGGTCAAATACTTAATCGTTGCGCTGATCTCCATGGTGCCGCTGGTCGAGCTGAGAGGCGCGATCCCGTATGCGGCCTATCTGGGTCTGCCGCTTATCAATTCCTATATCGTCGCCGTGATCGGCAATATGATCCCGGTCCCGTTCATCTACCTTTTTGCCCGCAAGGTCCTCGAGTGGGGAAAGGATAAGAAGTATATCGGACCTTTCTTCCGTTTCTGTCTGACCAAAGGTGAGAAGGCCGGCGCGAAACTGATGGAGAAAGCCGGACACGGTGTCTTCCTGGCGCTGCTGCTGTTTGTCGGTATCCCGCTCCCGGGAACCGGCGCCTGGACCGGTACGCTCGGCGCATCCATGCTGGACCTCGGTTTCAAAAAGAGCAGTATCGCGGTCATGCTGGGTGTTCTGCTTGCCGGCATCATCATGCTGGCGGCTTCCACAGGTGTTTTAAAGATCATTGGATTATAAGGAGTGAATCATGAGAGTTTTAGTTACAGGCGGAACCGGATTTATCGGCAGCCATACAGTCGTTGAACTGATCAACGCCGGTCACGAAGCTGTGATCGTTGATAACCTTTACAATTCGGATATCCATGTTTTGGACCGGATCGAGAAGATCACCGGTGTCCGTCCGGAATTCTTCGAGACGGATATCCTGGACTTCGAAGGTCTTGAGAAAGTCTTCCAGGCCCACGAGTATGATGCGATCATCCACTTTGCCGGCTATAAGGCCGTCGGTGAGTCAGTCGCCAAACCACTCGTTTATTACGAAAACAACATCAGCGGCTCACTGAATCTGTATCATCTTGCCGCCAAGTATAACGTCAAGCGTATCGTCTTCTCCTCGAGCGCGACCGTCTATGGAGACGACTTCGAAGCGCCTTTCAAGGAAGAATACGGTTACGGTACGACAACGAACCCGTACGGTACGACTAAGCTCTTCAACGAGCGTATCCTGACCGATCTCGCGTTCGCGGATAAGGAGCTCTCCGCTGTCCTCTTACGTTACTTCAATCCGATCGGCGCCCATAAGAGCGGTCTGATCGGCGAAGTTCCCAACGGCATCCCGAACAATCTGCTTCCCTATATCGCCAAAGTCGCCAACGGCCAGCTGCCGTATCTCTCCGTCTTCGGCGATGACTATGACACCGTCGATGGTACCGGCGTGCGTGACTACATCCACGTCGTTGATCTGGCTCGTGCCCATGTCAAGGCCCTGGATTACGCGATGAACCATACCGGCGCGGAAGTCATCAATATCGGCACCGGCAAAGGCTATTCCGTCCTGCAGGTCCTGCATGCCTATGAAAAGGCCTGCGGTAAAAAGATCCCCTATAAGATCGTTGCCCGCCGTCCCGGCGATATCGCGACCTGCTACGCGGATCCTTCCAAAGCCAAGAAGCTGCTCGGCTTCGAGACGCAATACGATATCGAAGAGATGTGCGAGGACGGTTACCGTTTCTCCAGTCAGAATCCTGACGGCATCAAATAAGCAAACAGAAGACTCCGTAAGGAGTCTTTTTTGTGCTATTGTGGTTTTGAGGAAGCTTTTTAGCCGCGGAAAGGAAGGGAAGCATGTTTAAAAACGGTGCAGTAAAGATCGGTGAAACAGAGATGTTTTACGCCGCTTTCGGCAGCGGTGATAAGAAGCTCGTCGCGCTTCCCGGACTCTCCGATGGTCTGGCCACTGTGAAGGGAAAGGCACTGATCCTTTCGCTTCCTTACCGGAAACATCTGAAGGAATATACGGTCTATATGTTCAGCCGTAAGAACGCCATGCCTGAAAACTATTCAGTGCGGGATATGGCGGAAGACCAGGTGAATGCGATGAAGGTACTCGGGATCGAAGATGCATATGTGCTCGGCGTCTCCCAGGGAGGAATGATAGCGCAGTATATCGCGATCGATCATCCGGAGATGGTCAGAAAACTGATCCTGGCGGTCACCGCGCCCTATGCGAATCCTCTGCTTCGGAAAACAGTCGGGGAATGGATCACGATGGCAAAGCGCGGCGATCATGCAGCCCTGATGACAGATACAGCGGAGAAGACGTATTCCGAAGGCTATCTGAAGAAAAACAGAAAATACCTGCCGCTGCTGGCGGCATTCACAAAACCGCACAGCTATGAACGCTTTCTGCGAAACGCGGAAGCGATCCTGCATTTTGACGCGCGTGATGAACTGGCAAAGATCAAATGTCCGACACTGATCCTTGCCGGAAGCGACGATCACACAGTCGGCAATGAAGCTGCGGATGAGCTGAACAGCGCGATCGCCGGAAGCGAGAAATACATTTACGAAGGCTATGGTCACGGCGCTTATGAGGAAGCGGAAGATTTCTACGAAAGAGTCTTCGCGTTCTGCGACCGGCCGATACAGTAAAAAAAAGGACAGGAGAACGCTATGATCCGGATCTATCCAAACGGAGAGGAATTCCTGAAAGAAAACGCGGAACTGCTGCTGCAGGAGCCGGAAAAGACCGCGTTCTTTATAGGCAACGCCTCGTTAATGAAAGAAACCGATAAAGAAAACTATATACTGCGCTGCGAAGGCAGCGGTATCCTGCTGGCGCTGAAAATGTCGCCGTATTCGCTTTTGCTGTATGGGGATAAAGGCGGCATAGAAGAGCTTGCCTCTTTTCTCTGCGAAAACGGATATGATATTTCCGCGCTCATGTGTGAGGAAGAGCTCGGGGATGCTTTTGTTGAAGCGATGAAAAAGCATTCGAAGTTTTATAATGTCAGCATTTCGATGACCTTCATGAGTTGCGATCAGGTCAGTGAACCTTCTTCTGCAGATGTCGTTCCCGCTGACGCGAAAGATGTTGAAGAGATCTTTACGATGGCGGAGCGTTTCTTTATCGACTGTGGCCTGCCGGACAGACCCGACAGGAAGTCGCTTGCGGAGAAGATCGGCAGCTTCCGCTGTATCCGGGAAGAGGGGAAGATCGTCTGCATTGCCTGCAGCACGCCGATGAAAGGCAATATGCAGCGCATCACACACGTTTACACTCGGCCGGAATACCGCGGGAAAAGCCTTGCCCGCAGAGTGGTGAACACACTGAAGAACGAGATCCTGGAAAACGGCAGGACCGCCTGTCTGTATGTGGATAACGCCAACCCGGTGAGCAGTCATCTCTATGTGTCGCTGGGCTTTCAGAATATGTACCGGCAGAACACCTATCAATTGCTTCCCGAGCGGAAATAGGGCTTTCAAATACCATATTTCAACAAGATCTGAGATAAAGAAAATGCTTGTCGTTTTCATACTTTATGAAAGAGTAAGCATGTATTTTCATTAACAAATAAGGTATAATTATTCTATGGATCTTACCGAGGTATTTTTCTCATGAAAAGAAAACTGCGTTATGACCGCATCGCGCTTGTAGTTCTGCTCGGGGTCGGTCTGATCATTGCGTTGTATTTAGGGATCAAAGCCTTACTGCCGGATAAACCGAATCCCGGCGGCGATCCGTCACCAACCGCGACAGTTACATCTTCCACACTTCCGGAAGATTTTAGAATGACATTAATGGACTATCAGGTCTATCAGAATCCGGACCTGGATTTTGATTTTGCGGTCGCCCGTGTCCGTTTTGAAGATGAAAAGGCTCTCGAATTCGACCTGAGCCGTTTTGAGACGGACCAGGGCGTGAAACTGTCCGAAGTCGAATCCTACGTCAAGCAGCTCGAAGACAAGTCTGTATACCTCGGCAAGAGCAATGTCGTCTATGAGATCGTTTCCAAGGAACGCACCGGCATGTTCTCACTGCTGATCCCGTTCAAGAAAAACAGCACATCGATCAAAGTGACCGATACCGTCAGCAAACAGGAGTTCACCCTGGATCTGACCACGAACATCCACGATACCACGGATCTGAAATACCAGACCGGCGGCGATATCAAGGGTGACAATTTTGATATCTACATCTCCGACGCTTACATCACCGATATCCTGAACAGCGGCGGGGAAGAATATACCTATCCTTCCACCATCAAGGTCTATACATTCAAACTGAATGTCAACAGCATCGACAACGGTAATGTTTCGATCGTTTCCGCCGTCTTCGCTCCCAATGGATCAGAAGAGCGTTTTGAGGCGCTCGACGGCAGCTATTCCTCGATCAAGGCAGGGGAGACCAGCCTGATCGGCAAACCGCTGTCCCCCGGTTCCTCGGGCGTGCTGTTCTTTGAGATCTACAATCCGGAAGAGGAAGGGATCACTTACGAAGGCAAGATCTATCTCCAGCTCTCCGACAGAGCGGAACAGATCGAGATCAGTACGAGATTTTGAGGTAAGTAAATGAGAAAGTACAAAGCCGTTTTCAGCTTTTTGATGATACTGAGCTTGTTGGCAGCAGCAAGTCTTTTACCCAGCAGCGCAGTCAAGGCGGCGGACTATTATCCCATGTCCTGCAACGCTTACGAAGTCTCCTACATCAACGATGACGGGTCTTTCAAGAAAGTCGCCTGTTATGATGATTTCGCCTCCGCGAACCAGAAGATGAAAGAACTCGGCGGTGACCATGTCGTCCGTTATCCGACCGGCTATTCACCGACACATATCATTTCCATGAACAGTGGTTATGCTTACTCGTATCCGGGCAGAGGCGGCGACGCCACCCTGAACATCTACGAAGATATCGATGACCGCAGTATCTGGACCAAGCGGACCTATGTCGCTCATTACTATCAGATGTATTATTACGAGACATCGCGTGTTCTGAAAGACGGCAAGCGCGGCATGATCCGCGTCAACCTCAACGGCTTTGACGGTTATACCGACCTCGAATACTGTGATCTCGTTCCGACCAAATACGTCGAGAAGGGCATCGCTCTCTGGATGGGCGGACAGAACAGCTATTACAATGAAAGCCCCTATAAGGTCCTGATGAAGAGGGACAGCTTTAAAGCCGTCCAGAACGGTAACTACCGTGACCTTGTCTTTACATATCATATGTCCTATCCGCAGTCCGGAAGCATCCACGCGCTCGAATATTCGATCGCTGTCGGACCGGCTCCGAGCTTCATGCAGACAGGTTCGACCTACTATTCCAAAGACGCGATCCATTTCTACAATGACGCAGCCCTGACCCAGGGCGCCGGCACGGAATACAACTATTACCAGTGGCTGCCGCTGCGTTCCAAGACGAATATCTACGCAGCGAATTTTGAAACGTTCCTGACCGAATCCGGCAGACGGAGCAATTCCGTGATCGCCGGCAAGGCACAGGCATTCATCGATGCCCAGAACAAATACGGTGTCAACGCGCTGCTGGTATACGCCATGGCGGTCCATGAATCCGCTTATGGTACCTCGAACTACGCGCGTAACCGTAATAACCTCTTCGGCTGGCAGGCATTCGACGCCAATCCGAACAGTGCTTCGACTTTCTCCTCAGTGGAACAGTCGATCAATGAACAGATGGGTATCAACCTGCGTGGCTACCTGGATATCACCGACGGCCGCTTCTTTGACTCCTCACTGGGAAACAAAGGTGCCGGCTTCAACGTGAAATATGCTTCTGACCCGTACTGGGGAATGAAGATCGCCGCTCATGCCTATAAGATCGACAAGACAGCTAACAGCTTCAACGGCAAGCTGACGGACTGGGGCGTCTATGATCTGGCACTGATCACCGGATTCGATATCCCGGTCAAACTGCAGGCGAACGCTTCTTCCAAGACGTTATACACCACCGGCTACGGCGGACAGTATCAGAAAGACTTCATCGTCATCCGCCTCGGGGAAGTACGCAACTATACGAAGATACAGTCGACCAACGCGATCACCTCGGACGGAGAGATCATTACCCACCGTACTCCTATCACGACCGGTACGGTCAACCCGATATCGACATACGATTACAATCTGAGTGTCGCTTATGTCGAATCAAAAGATCTGCAGCCGCTGAACTACGCGGCTCTGGGGAACGCGAATTACACCCATTCGATCGCGACTTTCGCTTATGACGGCGACTTGCTGCAGGTCAGCGGCAAAGGCTATGTCGAGGGCATCGAAGTCAATGATAAGAACACGATCTCCAATACGCTGGTCTTCAAGAACGGCGATACCGAGAAAGCATATCCGCTCACCAGCACGACGACCGACGGTGTCACGACCTTCGACGGAAAAGCGGATCTCAGTGAACTTGGAGAAGGGGAATACAGCATCCAGGTACGCACATCCTATGGCGCTCTGAGCCAGTATGACGGTTCCTTCGATGTTGAGGCGGACGCTCCGGCAAAACGCGTCTTCAACGGTCTTGAATACGAATTCGTCAAGAAAGACGGAAAACTGACGCTGAAAGTCAGCAAAGCCAGCACAGCCGATTACGAAGTCATCAAATCGGTCAGCACACTGAGCCTTGACGGAAACCAGCTGAAGATCGGCGGCATCGGTGTGCTGAAGGGGATCTCCTTCGCGAACGCGGATAAGGTCTCCTATCAGTTCGTTCTGACGAATTACAATACCGGGGAGAAGACCTATGTCGATGCCTCGGCAGTTGAAAACAAAGGTTTTGTCCTGAATGACGGGATCGATTATACCTACAGCGCTTATCAGGGGACGATCGATCTCGCTTCGCTTTCTTCCGGCGATTATGGACTAGAGTTAAAGATCGAAAGCAACGGCGTCGTCCAGACGACCGTTTTGTCTTCTTCAAAGCTCAGCTACCGCAACCTCGCCGCGAAGAACGGAAACCGCTATGCCTTTCTGCGCGCCCAGGATATCTACAACTACCGTTTTGATCTGAAGATCGCCGCTTCGCCGCTGGATTACACGAAGATCAAGAAACCGAGCGGACGTCCTTCTCTGATCTCCTACGATTCGCTCAGCATCGATGCTGCCGGAAAGGTGGACATCGACGGGCAGGCGATGATGTATTATATCGACAATCCTTCCGGGATCAGTTCCGGTTATGAAGTATACTTAACTTCCGCAGACGGCGAGAACAAGAAACTCGATATCAGTTCTGTCGCCTGCAAATTCGACCTGAAGACCGCGTACAACCTCAGCAACGACTCTTCCGGCGTCTGCTTCAATGCCTCAGGCGATCTGACAAGCCTGAAAGCCGGACGTTATGAACTCTCCATCGGTATCCGGAACGGCGAATACTATGACATCGTTCCCTTTACCAACCGTTCTTTCCGTAAAACTCCGGACGTTACCGTCAACGGTGTCCGTTATCATTTTGAGACCGAACAAGCAACAGCAAGACTGTTTCTGATCGTCGGTTAAGGAGGCTGAAATGAAGAAATTCTTTTCGAATAAAACAAACATTCTCTTATCGCTTGTCCTGATTGCGATCCTGACGGGGCTTATTTTTTTAATCGGTTCCTTCTTCGAAAAGCCGAAGATCTACGCGATCGATTATTCCAAGCTTACCGAGCAGGAGATCAAGGCCTGGGCGGAAAACGAGGGGATCACCGGGGAAAACCTGAAGATCAGCTATCAGTATGATGAATCTGTCGAAAAGGGCAAGCCGGTCTCCCAGAAACCGAAAGACGGCGAGGAGATCAAGGATATCCTCAGTATCGTTATCTCCCAGGGTCCGGATCCGACGCTGGCGGTCGAAGTGCCGGCGATCGACGGCATGACCAAGGAAACGATCGCCACCTGGTTCCAGCGGAATCATTTCCCGGATGTCACCTATGAATATGTCCTTGATAAAGACCATCCCAAAGACACTGTGCTCGCGCTGAACGTCAGCGGGAGCGTCAAGAGAGAAACACCGATCCTGGTCACCTTATCCGCCGGCGATAATGCCGATAACGTGAAGATCACGGTCCCGGATTTCTCGACGTATTCCAAGACGAATATCACCGCCTGGGGCGAAAGCAATCAGGTCAATATCAAGTTTGTCTATGTCTTCAGTGATACCGTTGCCGAGGGCAGCGTGATCGATCAGGGCACCCGTGCCGGCGCGGACATCAGTCCGGGCGGAACGATCACCGTTACGGTCTCCAGCGGTAAAGCCGTTGAACTTGAAGACCTCTACAATATGACCGCTTCCGAAGCGAAGGTCTGGGCCGACAAGAACAATATCACCCTGAACTTCATCAACTATTATTCCAACGAAGTTGCCGAAGGCAGGATCATCTCCACGAGCCCGAAGGCGCACACGCTGGTCTCCAGCGGTTCGACTGTCCGTGTCTATCTGTCGATCGGTAAGGATCCGGCAGACGATATGGTCAAGGTCGATGACAAGCATGTCGGTGTCACCGAAGCGGCATTCCTCGAATACATCGATTCGCTCGGTCTGAAAGTTCAGAAACAGAGCTACGCTTACTATTCCTCCCAGATCGACAAGGATCACATCTTCTACTACGATGACGGCGAATTCAAGAAGGGAGCTACGATCTCCTACGCGTTATCTGCAGGTCCGTTCAACCTGGATCTGAAGGAGATCGAAGGGAAGACAAGAAGCGAAGTCAACAACTACATGTACACGATCAACAACCTGAACGGTCATCTCTCGATCACCTATACCGAGGAACAGAGCACTGATAAGGCGGACGGAACCGTTTATGGCTGCACCCAGACGACCGGTGCTCCGTACTACGAAGTCGCATGTAAAGTCGCTGTCAACGAAAGCAGTTCCTCCGATAAGACCTACTGGATCGACTTTGATCCCAATGGCGGATCGGGAACGATGGCCAGAGTCACTGTCAAGGCAGGCTCGAGCTATAAGCTGCCGGAATGCACCTTCACAGCTCCTGCCGGAAAAGTCTTCGACAAGTGGGATGAAGGCGCAGCCGGAGAATCTGTCACCGTCAACAGCAATCGCCGCATGATCGCGCAGTGGAAGGATAAAGGCTCCACCAAGACATACTGGGTCGCCTTCGATCCGAACGGCGGCAGCGGCTCCATGGCGACTGTCACTGTTGAAGCGGGATCCTCCTACAAACTCCCGGAATGCACATTCACGCCGCCGGCAGGCAAAGCGTTCGATAAATGGGACGAAGGTAAAGCGGGCGAGTCTGTTACCGTAAACAGCAACCGCCGTATGATCGCCCAGTGGAAAGACAAAGGTTCCACAAACACCTATTGGGTAGCGTTCGATCCCAATGGCGGCAGCGGCACGATGGCGACTGTCACCGTTGAAGCAGGCTCGAGCTACAAACTGCCGAACTGCACATTCACACCGCCGGCAGGCAAGGTATTTGACAGATGGGACGAAGGCGCAGCCGGAGAATCCGTCACTGTCAACAGCAACCGCCGTATGATCGCGCAGTGGAAGAACGCGACGCCGACGCCGACCCCCACGCCGACACCTACACCGACTCCGACTCCAACCGCTGCAACGACTTACTGGATCGACTTTGATGCCAACGGCGGCAGCGGCACGATGGCCAGAGTTACCGTCAATGCCGGTTCGAGCTATAAACTTCCGGCCTGCACGTTCACCGCACCAGCCGGAAAAGAGTTCGATAAGTGGGATGAGGGTTACCCCGGACAATCTGTCACGATCGACAGTAACCGCCGTATGATCGCCCAGTGGAAGAACACGGCCGTCTCGACTTCCTATCTGCCGACTCTGGAAGTACTCGATAATGTCGAAGGAAGCTCCTTCGAGCAGAAACGCACGAATCTGCAGAACAGCACCTTCCTCTCGCCGTTCACGAACGTCTCCTACGTAGCTTCCGCTTCACAGGATTACAGCGCGGGAACGATCATCTCGGTATCTGTCTACGGAAGCACTAGCTATGACGCCGGAAGCTATCCGGTCGATACGCCGATCGTCATCACGATCTCCAGCGGTTACTCGAACTAAGAGCCACATTTATCTGCATTTCAAGTCCCGGCCTGTCAATAGACCGGGGCTTTTCTTACGGAAAAGAGCGGCTGTGCTGCTTTGCCGCGAAGAACTATGAAAAAATGTTTCGCAGAGGCTTTCAGACTATGGAAATAGGCCGAACAAAGGGATATAATTATAATGTTAATATGCTAACAAGCAGGAGGGAAAATATGCCAAAATCATTCATGTCGATGGATGGCAATACAGCGACCGCGCATGTTGCGTACGCTTTTACTGAGGTCGCCTGTATCTATCCGATCACACCTTCGTCTCCGATGGCAGAGTCGATCGATGCCTGGGCGACGCAGGGAAGAAAGAACATTTTCAACAGCAAGGTAAAAGTTGTTGAAATGCAGGCTGAAGGTGGCGCGGCAGGTGCAGTCCATGGTGCTCTCCAGGGCGGCGCACTGGCTTCCACATTCACAGCTTCGCAAGGCCTCTTACTGATGATCCCGAACCTCTACAAATGGGCGGGCGAACTGCTTCCGGGTGTTCTGCATGTATCTGCACGTTCACTGGCCGGCCGTTCTCTTTCCATCTTCGGTGACCACCAGGATATCTACGCATGCCGTCAGACAGGCGTCTGCATGATCGCATCCCATTCCGTTCAGGAAGCTATGGACCTGGCAGGTGTCGCTCATCTGTCCGCGATCAAAGGCTCTCTGCCGTTCATCCACTTCTTTGATGGTTTCCGTACCAGCCATGAGATCCAGAAAGTCGAAGTCATGGACTATGACTATCTGAAGAGCCTGGTCGACTGGGACGCTGTCGCTCATTTCAAAGCGAAAGCCTTAAACCCGCATAACAATCCGGTCGCACGCGGCGGCGCGGAAAACGATGATATCTACTTCCCGGCTCGCGAAGCACAGAACCGCTACTATGAAGCGATCCCGGATATCGTTGCCGGCTACATGGAAGAGATCTCCAAGCATACCGGCAGACAGTATGCACCGTTTACTTACTATGGTTCCCCGACAGCTGAGAACATCATCATTGCGATGGGTTCCGTTACCGAGACGATCAAGGAAACGATCGACACTCTGAACGCACAGGGCAAGAACGTTGGTCTCATTAAGGTCCACCTCTACCGTCCGTTCTCCGCTAAGTACCTCAAGAAGGTCTTACCGGCAACTGTCAGAAAGATCGCTGTCCTCGACAGAACGATCGAAGCCGGCGCAAGAGAACCGTTATACCTCGATGTCGTTGGCGCTCTGAAAGACTGCAAGGATCTGCAGATCATCGGCGGCCGTTACGGTCTGTCCTCCAGAAATACAGCTCCGAACCAGATCAAAGCCGTTTACGACGAACTCGAAAAGGATGTCATGAAGGATCCCTTCACGATCGGTATCAACGATGATGTTTACCATCTCTCCCTTGATCTCGATCCGGATTTCCAGAACAAGCATGACTACACTTCCTGCCTGTTCTTCGGTTTAGGTTCTGACGGTACTGTCTCCGCCAACAAGTCTTCCATCAAGATCATCGGCGATAACACCGAACAGTACGCACAGGCTTACTTCCAGTACGACTCCAAGAAGGCCGGCGGCGTTACCAGATCCCACCTGCGTTTCGGTCCGACACCGATCCGTTCCACATACTATATCGAAGACGCAGACTTCATTTCCTGCTCACTGGATGAATACTGCTACAAATACGATATGGTCCGTCAGCTGAAGAAGGGTGGTACCTTCCTCCTGAATACCACATACAAGCCGGAAGAACTCGAAGAGAAGCTTCCGAGCACGATGCTTGCGGAACTCGCGCAGAAGAACGCGAAATTCTATATCATCGACGCTACCGAGATCGCAAAAGAGATCGGTATGGGCCGTCGTACAAACACCATCCTGCAGTCCGCATTCTTCGCTCTGAACGAACAGATCATGCCGTATGAGACTTCCCTGAAGCTCATGAAGGAAATGGCGAAGAAGTCCTACATGAAGAAGGGCGAAGAGATCGTCGAACTGAACTACAAGGCGATCGACATGGGCAAGAACGGTCTCGTTGAGATCCCGGTCAAGCCGGAATGGGCTGAACTGCCGATGAAGAGCTTCATGACCGAATCCGGTGATGAATACTTCGATGTTCATGTTCAGGCTATCAACAAGCTCACCAGCTACGATCTGCCGGTCAGCAACTTCTTAAAGAACGGTCTGGAAGATGGTTCCCTGCAGCCGAACGTATCCTTCCGCGAGAAGAGAACGATCGCTGCGCAGGTCCCGACCTGGGATCCGGATAAATGTATCCAGTGTAACTTCTGTGCCTTCGTATGTCCGCATGCAGTCATTCGTCCGGTCCTTCTGACAGACGAAGAGATCGCTGCCGCACCGATGGAATTCAAGACAGCCAAGGCGATCGGCAAGGGCGTTGAAAACCTGAAGTTCCGTATCCAGGTATCCCCGGCGAACTGTACAGGCTGCGGTCTGTGTGTTCATGAATGTCCTGGTAAGGCCGGACAGAAAGCCCTCAGCCTTGCTGACATCAAGACAAAGATCGATCAGGAACCTCTGGCTGACTACCTGTTCAAGGAAGTCGAACCGAAGAAGGACATCTTCTCCAAGACGACTGTCAAGGGTTCTCAGTTCCTGAAACCTTACTTCGAAGTTTCCGGCGCATGCCCGGGCTGTGGTGAAACACCTTATACAAAACTCGCTTCCCAGTTCTTTGGTAAAGATATCTGATCGCGAACGCGACAGGCTGCTCCAGTATCTATTCCGGTTCCACTCCGTCCTCTCCGTTCGTTAAGGACAAAGACGGCAACGGTCCGGCTTGGGCAAACTCCCTGTTCGAAGACAACGCCGAATACGGTTTCGGTATGGCAATCGCGCAGAACTTCAAGCAGTCCCGCATCTACGAAATCATGGAAAACAACCTTGACAGCGACTGCGGCGATATCTTCAAGCGTTATCTCGATGCCAAGGATGACCGTGACGCGCAGCGCGCTATGAAAGATGAGCTGGTCGCTGCTGTCAAGGCTTCCAAGAACGAAGCAGTCAAGGAACTGCTCCGCTACGAAAAGGATCTCGTCGGTAAATCCGTATGGATCATCGGCGGTGACGGCTGGGCATACGATATCGGTTACGGCGGACTTGACCATGTCATGGCAAACAACCTGAACGTCAACGTTCTCGTCCTCGATACCGAAGTCTACTCCAACACCGGTGGTCAGTCCTCCAAGGCTACCCAGTCCGCAGCGATCGCGAAGTTCGCAGCCGGCGGTAAGGCAACAGCCAAGAAGGATATGGGTATGATCTTCATGCAGTACGGTACAGTCTACGTCGCATCCGTTGCGATGGGCGCTAACCGTCAGCAGACGATCAACGCTATGATCGAAGCAGAAAGCTACGATGGCCCGTCCATCATCATCGCTTACTCTCCGTGTCAGGCACACGGTATCAAGGGCGGTCTGGAGAACCATCAGCTGGTTCAGGCCAAGGCTGTTGAATGCGGCTACACGACCCTGTACCGTTACGACCCGCGTAAGGAACATCCGTTAACCATCGATTCCAAGGAACCGAAGTTCGAACTCTTCAAGGACTTCCTGAAGAACGAAAACCGTTACGCTCAGCTCATCCAGCTGAAGGGTGAGGAAGTAGCGGACGAAATGTTCGAAAAGACAAGACAGGATGCTGAAAAGCGTTACAACCGTCTGGTCAACTTCAAGAACTCCCTCGGTTAATCTATCGATCAAAGCTGCCGGCTCAGCCGGCAGCTTTTCTTTTGCCTCAATGGCGCGGGACTGGCAGGGCAGGCCGCTTTTCGCTATACTATTATTTAGGTATAAAAAATGAGAGTTGCATTATTTACAGATACATATCTGCCGGATATCAACGGAGTCGTTTCTTCGATCGAGCTTCTGCGCAAGAAGCTGGAAGAGAGGGGACACGAGGCCTATGTCGTCTCGACCTATCCCGGACTCTTTAAAGTGAAGAAAGAGGGAAGGATCATCCGTCTGCCCGGTATCGAATTAAAAGGACTTTATGGCTATAAAGCCGCCAGCCCGGCGCATCTTCTGGTGCTCGATGAGCTGGAGAATATGAACTTCGACCTGTTCCATGTGCATACCGAATTCGGGGTCGGCATCTTCGGCAGCATCGCCGCCAAACAGCTGCATGTGCCGATGGTGCGCACCTATCACACGACCTATGAGGATTACACTCATTACGCGAACTTCCTGCATATGGAGTCCTTTGACAAGGTCGCCAAGAAACTGGTCGGGATCCTTTCCCGCCAGTACGGAGAGGACTGCCTGCGATTGATCGCTCCCAGCAAGAAGACCGCGAATATGCTGCTGGGCTACGGCATCCGCACCCCGATCCGCATCCTGCCGACCGGTGTTGAGCTGAAGCGTTTCTCCCCGGAACTCTTTACGGAAGAGGATACCCGCCGTGTGCGCAGTGAGCTTGGCATCAAAGACGACGAGAAGATGCTGCTGTATGTCGGACGTATCGCGCAGGAGAAATCGATCGTCATGCTGCTGGAGGCATTCGCCCGGATCAAGAGCGAAGGTATCAGGGCAAAACTGGTCGTGATCGGCGGCGGGCCGCAACTGGACGAGCTGCGCAGCCTTGCCAAAACATTATCGATCGATGATATCGTTATATTTACAGATAAGAAACCCTTTGATGAGGTCCCGGTCTATTATCACGCCGCAGATCTCTTTACCAGCGCCTCCAAGACCGAGACGCAGGGCATGACCTATGTCGAGGCTTTAGCCAGCGGAACGCCTGTTTTAGCGCGTTATGACGAGGTCCTGGAAGAACTGATCAAAGAAGACGTCAACGGTTATTTTTTCGAAGACGCGGATTCCTTCGTAACCAAACTGAAGAAGTTCCTTTCTTTAAGCAGCGAGGAACTTTCCAAGATGCAGAAGAACGCCATTGAGGAAGCGCAGATCTATGACGCCGATACCTATGTCGAGAATATGTTACAGCTGTACAAGGAGACGATCGAGGAATACGATTCCTCCTATGTCGTTGAGTCGGTAAGCCTGAAGAATGACGTCGTTCATCTTCTGCTGAATAACGGCAAGAACGAAGAAAAGATCATGGTCTCCCTGGAACGCTATTATCAGGAAGGCATCCGCAAGGATGACAAACTGACAGCTGTCCAGTTCGAACGGCTGAAGAACGAGGAGAGCTTCGTAAAAGCCTATAGAGCCGCTTTAAAACGCATCTCCGCCCGTGATTACACGGTCAAGCAGATGCGTGACTATCTGAGCGAGAAACAGGAAGCCAGTCCGGAACAGATTGACGAGATCATTGAGAAACTGACCGAGAAGGGGATGCTGGACGACCGCCGCTATGTGATCGAGAAGAACGATGCTTTCCAGGCGATGCTGCTCTCCCGCAAGCAGATGACAGCCCGTCTGCGCAAAGCCGGGATCGCCCCTGAGATCATTGAGGAATGTCTGGATTTCGAGAACAGCGAATCGGACAAGGCATTGCGCCGGGCGCAGAAATACCAGAATTCGATCCATAACAAATCGCTGCTCATCAAGAAGCAGACGATCCGCCGTAAGCTGTTTGAGGACGGTTTCAGCAGTGACGATATCCAGCAGGCCATGTCGATGCTGGACTTCACGGAAGACGCCTTAGCGGAGGAAAGCGTCCTGAAAAGCGAATGCGCCAAGATCCGCCGCCGCCTCGAACGCAAGTACAGCGGCACCGATCTGCGCAACCATCTGTATCATTCGCTGCTTGCCAAAGGCTTCGCGAATGACGCGGTATATGCACTGATAAATGAAATGGAGTGGGAAGATGACTAAGGTAATTGATTTTAAAGAAGGCGAACACGTAACGACGCCGCTGCTGGTAACAGCTGTTGTCAAGGGCACCACGAACAGCGGTGCGCCTTATCTGACACTGAATCTGCAGGATGATACCAAAGCGATCGAAGCCAAGTACTGGGACGTCCGTCCGGAGATGGAAAAGCTTCTGAAGAGCGGAAAGATCTATACCTTTACTCTGGAGATCATCCGTTACCGTAACGCCCTGCAGGCGAAAGTAGTAAGCGTATTTCCGACGGATGAGGGAGATCTTAAACTGGAGGACTTCCTTTCAAAATCGCCCGTCAGCAAGGTCGAACTGCGCAATGTGATCGATGAGGCGATCTCCGCGATCGAGAATGAGAAGATCGCCAAGATCGTAACAGCGGTCATGAACCATTATGAAAAGGATTTCTATTCCTATCCGGCTGCCAGCAAGATCCACCATGAATTCATGGGCGGTCTGGCGACTCATGTTGCCGGTATGCTGAAGCTGGCGAGAGCGATCTGTGATATCTATCCGGAATGTTCGAGAGACTATCTTTATGCCGGAGTGATCCTGCATGATCTCGGCAAGATCGAAGAACTCTCTTCTCCGGTCGTTCCCGAATATACCGTTGAAGGAAAGCTTCTGGGTCATATCTCGATCCTGGCAGGCAGACTGCTTGAGATCGGTGACGGCCTTGGCTACGGCGACAGCGAAGAACTTCTGCTGCTGCGCCACATGGTCTTAAGCCATCACGGACAGCTTGAATACGGTTCCCCGGTCCGTCCGGAGACGATCGAGGCGGAACTGCTCAACTACATCGACAATATCGATGCCCGGATGAACATCCTCAATAAGGCGTTCAAAACGATCGAGACAGGGGAATTCACACCCAAACTGTTTGCGCTCGATAATCGCAGTTTCTATAAACACAGCTGAGAAATTGTGCTATACTATTAGAAGTCTTTCAGGATGTAGTTCAGCTTGGTAGAATGCTTGAATGGGGTTCAAGAGGTCAAGGGTTCAAATCCCTTCATCCTGACCATAGACTTCATTGCCCGGAAGCGGCAGAAATGCCGTATCCGGGTTTTTATTTGCCGGAAAGACCGATTGGCAGACAAAAGTCTTATAAGAGAAGATTCCGCGCACTGAGAGGCCTGTAAATGGATTTCTGACTGATAGAGAAAATGTTAAGGATCGGAAAAGAACGATAGCGTCTGCGTTATCTTGCTTTTTGGCGAAATTGTAGTTGCAATCTATCTGGATTGTGGTATTATCTAGTAGTTTGCGCTTGGCGCATGGGAGGTAGTTCAAGTGTTAGGAGTTTTGGTTATTCTTGTATGCATGTCTGCCGGATACGTTCTCGCTTACAAAGACGAGAACTGATCCACCAGCTCATCTGCTTTGCAAATATGCCGGCCGGAAGGCTGGCTTTTTGTTTGTCCGGGCAAAAGAAAAAGCATGCCTGGGCATGCTTGATCTGAAACGTTTCTGAGCTCTATTTCAGGAGAGCAGAGATCTCTGTGAGGTCGAATTTGTTCTCCGTGAAGCTGATCTCGATCGAATCGTTTTCGTCGTATCTCGGGATGATGTGGAAGTGCAGATGGGGAACGCTCTGTCCGGCAACGGCGCCTGTATTGACCAGGAGGTTGAAACCTTTGGCACCGAGCTTTTCAACGTTGTTGGCTGCGATCTTCTGTACCTTGACGATCAGCTCCGAGAGCTCCTCTGCCGGGATCTCCAGCAGATTCGCGTAATGCTGTTTCGGCAGGACCAGGGTATGACCCTTGGTCGTTTGGGAAATGTCGAGAATGGCTAATGTCTTGTCATCCTCATAAACTTTGGCGGACGGGATGTTACCTTTGATGATCTCACAGAATACGCACATTATTTTACTCCTTCGTATGTTGCACTAAGCAGATCGTATACTCTCTGATCGTGAACGGTCAGATTGTGTTTTTCGAAGTAGTAGCTCATGGCAGCGGCGTTATCAACGTAGCTGCGCAGGCTGTTGATGAATTCATCTTCAAAGTTGTTATAGTCTCTGTCGAGGACATTGACGATATAGTATCTGTTTGTTTCGGTCGCTGTACCGTTGGCGTCTGTTGTGGAGAGAACAGTCACGATCGGTTCGGAGAGTCCTGTTTCAGAAGAGGAATTGATGTATTCCTTGACTTCATAGGGCAGGGAATCCTTATCGGTATAGACCTGGCCGGTAGCGTCGAGCAGATAGCCCATATCGGTAGCTGTCTGCGCGAAATCCGCGCCGCTGTTGACTGTACCGAGGAATTTATCGACATCTTCCATGGTGTCGAAGTAAACGATCTGGGCTTTGAACGGCTTGTATTCCTCAACGTATTTTTCCATGTTCATCTTGAGATACTCATCATAGAGTCTCGTGATGGATACGGAGCCGCGGATGTATTCCTTGAAGCCGTCCAGGCCGCCGTAGCTTTCTGTCAGCAGATCGAAGCTTTCGCCGTACATGGACTTGTACATCTCAACTGTTTCTTCAACACTTGCTTCTACATCGAAGCCTTCCTTGGCAGCGATCTGCTTGCAGATGTGCTGCAGGAGGGTATAAGACATATCGGTATTCATGAAGGCATCGAAGAGATCCTGTTTCGTGTAGTTTCCGTCCGGGGAAGTGATGATCGCTGTTTCACCATCGGTGACCTTGGCGGTTCCGCCGGCATTGCTGCAGCCGAATAAGAAGAGGACAGCAAGCAGTACGAGTAATACTTTCTTCATCTTAGTTACCTCCTTCTTCAGCGGTTGCGATCACATCCTGGATCTGCTGAGCGATGTCAGCGTCCGCGATCTCGATGCCGAGTTCTGCGCCTTTGGCGAGAACGGCTTTCTGGTAGACGGTCGGATACTTGGACTGCAGCTGAGCGATAAAGGAATCATTTGCCAGTAAAGCTTCCTTAGTAGAAGCGTCACAGCGGATGATGTGATAGCCGTACTGAGAAAGGACCGGTTCGGTGACCTGACCTTCTGTCAGCGGATCGGCAGCTGCGGAGAATTCCGGAACATAGCCGGCAGCGACAGTCGCGTCATAGTAGCCCAGGCTGCCGCCGTTGCTGGCGGAGGAGTCCTCAGAGTACTGTTTTGCGAGTTCTGCGAAGTCTTCGGTACCGAGCTTGCTGACGACTTCGTCCAGCTTAGCCTGTTCTTCTTCGGTCGGATGTGCGACCAGAGTCGTTGTACCGTCGGAGTTGGTGACGGTCTCGACATTGGCGACCTTGACCAGGATATGAGAGATGATCTTCGGGTTGTTTTCGGCAATGAAGCTGTCGACCAGTTCGGACTGATCGTTCGTGAAGATGTCCTTCAGGAACTGGTTGCTCTTCTGCAGATAGATGTAGTAGTTGACCAGATCTTCCGAACCCTTGAAGCCCATGGCTTTCAGTTCAGAGTCGATCGTATCTTCACCGTAAGCGCTGATGAGATACTGAGCGTTGCTGGAAGCGATATCGTTCATTTCAGTCGTTGTCTCGTAAGCTTTGTTGACGACCATGTAGTCGTAGCGGACAAAGACATTGCTCAGCGCGTTGGCCGGATAAAGATCTTCGTAAAGTTCGTCGGCTGTGTAAGTGTCATCGCCTAAGCGGTAGATCAGATATTTTCCGTCTTCCTGAGCTGTCTTCACAGTGGTAGGTCTGTTCTTGATCTCACTGCCGGCGTAGATGCCTAAGAAGATCAGGGCGAATACGGCAACAAGACCAACAAACCAATATTTTTTTATCAGTTCTTTTTGATCCATAAAAACCTCCTAAAACATACAAGATTATACTCTATTTAGAAGAGTATCACAATTATTTAATAGGATAATCGAACGGACAGAGAATTCAGAAATAGTTCAGAATTCAGCATCGTTTCAAGGGAATCCGCTGTTTCCGAAACAGACATTTCCTCTGTTTTATTCAATATTTGTCTACAAAAAGAGTAGAAAACCGATTTCATAACAGACTGTGGTATAATTCCCTTCGGAGGTACAGTCCTTTATGCCAAAAACATTAACTGTATGTGATCTCCATGTAAGTGCTGGAGATAAAGAAATATTAAAAGGGATCGATCTGGAGGTCAGATCCGGTGAGATCCACGCGATGATGGGCCCGAACGGAAACGGCAAATCAACGCTTCTGCAGACGATCATGGGTCACCCGGCTTATACGGTGACTTCCGGATCGATCACACTGGACGGGGAAGATGTCCTGGCGATGCCGGTCGACCAGCGTTCCCGCGCCGGTATTTTTTTAGCGATGCAGTATCCGCAGGAGATCGCCGGAGTAACGAACTCCGACTTCCTGCGCGCGGCTGTCAATGCCCGCAGCGAGGAAGCTGTCTCGGTCTTTAAATTTGCCCGTCAGATGGATAAGGCGATCAAGGAACTTCATATGAAGGAAGACCTGGCGCACCGTTTCATCAACGACGGTTTCTCCGGCGGTGAAAAGAAGCGCAATGAGATCCTGCAGATGATGATGCTGAAACCGGAATTCGCTCTGCTCGATGAGATCGACTCCGGTCTCGATATCGACGCGATCAAGATCGTTGCCGATGCACTAAACAAGCAGCAGGCGGAGACAGGCATGGGTATGATCGTCATTTCCCACTACGAACGTTTCTTCTCGCTGCTGAAACCGACCCATTCCCATATCATCCTTGACGGACGCATCGTCTGCGAAGGGGATTATGAACTCGTTGAAAAAGTCGATAACGAAGGTTATGACTGGCTCTATGAGGAACTGAAACTGGAACCGAAACAGCTGGCAAAACCGTTAGTCTATTCACTTGGTGTCTGCGCGCATAACCTGGGGATCCGCAATGGCTGATTACGTTGAGATCGACAACATCCTGACCGTCGACAACGCGGACAGCTGTCTGACTCTTCTGGTCAGCGAAGACAGCGAGATCCGTTATGAGCTCACGGAAGGCTTTCATGAGATCCTGGTGGTGATCCGCAGCGAGGAAAAGCTGCATCTGCGCGAAAGCGGCAGTGTCAGCGATGCGGAATTAAAGATCACCTATATCTCTCTGGGCAGCGCCGAGCTTGTTCAGGAAACACAGATCGATGTGAACGCGCACGCGAAACTAACGGTCGATTCCTATTATCTCGTTGATAAAAAGAAGAGTGTCAGATTCGATCTGTACAACCGCTGTCCCGACAGCGCCGTTGAGATCACCAATTCAGCGGTCTGTCTTGATGATTCCGTTTTTGAACTGGACGTCGTCGGAACGATCGTCAAAGGCGCAAAAAGAGCGAAATGCCATCAGGCTTCCCGCTGTCTGACGATCGGAAAGCCGAAAAAGCTGCGTGCTGACCCGGTCCTGAAGATCGATGAGAATGATGTTGAAGCCAGCCATGCGCTGAGCTCCGGCACCATCGATGATGATGTTCTGTATTATATGAACAGCCGCGGCCTGACACGCAAAGAGGCCCTGGTATTATTAGTACAAGGTTATCTCCTGCCTGACAGTGAAGATTATCGTCAGTTTGAAAAAGGAGAGGAACTTCTGAAAGAGGAAGAAGAAAGGGTGGAAAGAATATGTTCGATGTAGAAAAGATCCGTAACGACTTCCCGATGATCCGCAATCATCCTGATATCATTTATTTTGATTCCGCGGCAACCGCATATAAACCGCAGGCAGTCATTGATGCAGTCATGGATTTTTACAATTACCGCACAGTAAATGTTCACCGTGGTGACTATCCTCTTTCTTTCGAGGCATCCAAGCTTTACGAAGACACCCGTACGGTCATGAAGAAATTCATCAACGCCAGAAGTGAGAAGGAGATCGTTTTCACTTACGGCGCGACTTCCGGTCTGAATATCGTCGCCTACAGCTATGGCCACGAAAACCTCAAGGAAGGCGATGTCGTTCTGACGAGTTATCTGGAACATGCTTCCGATATCCTTCCCTGGTTCAAGGCCTGTGAAAAGACCGGCGCCAAGATCGAATATGTCCCGCTGACTGAAGACGGTCACCTGACCGTTGAGAACTTCGAAAAGGCGATGCATGACGGCGTCAAGGTCGTTGCCCTGACTTTCGTTTCCAACGTTCTGGGATACGAAGTTCCGGTCAAGGAGATCTGCAGGATCGCTCACAGCTACGGCGCAGTCGTTGCGATCGACGGTGCCCAGGCTGTTCCGCACGCGATCGTAGACGTTCAGGATCTCGACGTTGATTTCCTCGCTTTCTCTTCCCACAAGATGTGCGGACCGAGCGGCGCAGGCGTCTTATATGGTAAATATGAACTTCTTGAAAAGATGGATTCGCTTCTTTTCGGCGGCGGTGCCAATGCCCGCTTCGACAAGGAAGGAAATATCATCCTCAAGGAAGCACCGTACAAATTTGAAGCCGGTACACCGAATATCGAAGGTACGATCGGTATGAAGGCGGCTGCGGAATACCTCATGGACATCGGTATGGAGAATATCGTAGCCTATGACCGCGAACTGCAGAGATACTTCTCGGAAAAGATGCAGCAGCTCGACAACATCGATTACTACAACCCGAAGGCAGATGTCGGACTCGTGACTTTCAATGTCAAAGGCATCTTTGCCCAGGATGCTGCTGCTTATCTTGCGGCCAACAACATCGATGTGCGTTCCGGCAACCACTGCGCGAAGATCCTCTGGAACACGATCGGTGCGACAGAGACGCTGCGCGCATCCTTATATCTGTATAACACCAAGGCGGAGATCGACCGCTTTGTGGAAGTCCTGAAGGACATCACGCTCGAGAAGTGTGTCGGAGTCTATCTATGATGGATACCGAACTTAAGCGGGCCATCCTGATCGACCATTATCAGAAGCCCCACAACCACGGACTGGTGGAAGACGCCCGTTATGCGATGAAGCATCAGGCTTCCTCCTCCTGCATCGACGATATCAAAGTGCAGCTGGATATCGAAGGGGACATCGTTAAGGATGTCCGTTTCGACGGTGTCGGCTGCACGATCTCAACCGCTTCCACCTCGATCTTTTCCGATCTGATCAAGGGAAAGACCAGAGAAGAAGCCCTGGAAATGATAGAACGCTATTATAAGCTGCTCCGCGGCGAAGAAGACGATTATGAAGAGCTGGAAGAAGCGCAGGCATTTGATACGCTCTATGCCCAGCCCAACCGCATCAAATGTGGTCTGATCGGTGTCGAAGCCATGGAAGAGCTGATCAAAGAGAGCTATAAGAAATGACGATAAAAGAAGAAAACCAGAAGATCATCGATTCCCAGGACAATTACCGTTACGGTTTTAAAGACGAGGACGTCTCTGTTTTTAATACCGGCAAGGGATTGTCCGAAGAGATCGTACGTGAGATCAGTGCCCAGAAAGGGGAACCGGAATGGATGCTGGAATACCGGCTGAAAGCCTACCGCAAGTTCCTTGAAATGCCGACACCGACCTGGGGCGTCGATCTTTCGGAAGTGGATTACGATGATTTTACCTATTACATCAAACCCAGCGCCAAAGTCGAAAGCAACTGGGAGGATGTTCCGGAAACGATCAAGAATACCTTTGCCAAGCTGAAGATCCCGGAAGCGGAACAGAAATTCCTTTCCGGTGTCTCGACACAGTACGAATCCGAGGCTGTCTATCAGAGCATGCTGCAGGAAGCGAAGGATGCCGGCATCATCTTCTTGGATACCGACAGCGGTCTGCGTGAATATCCGGAGCTCTTCAAGGAGTATTTCGGCACAGTCATCCCGTATACCGACAACAAGTTCTCCGCCCTGAACTCGGCGGTCTGGTCCGGCGGTTCCTTTATCTACGTCCCCAAGGGCGTAAAACTCGATAAGCCGCTGCAGTCCTATTTCCGTATCAACTCCGAACGTATGGGCCAGTTCGAAAGAACACTGATCATTGTCGATGAAGGCAGTGACATCCATTACATCGAAGGCTGCACCGCGCCGCTTTACGCGAAGGATTCCCTGCACGCAGGCGTTGTCGAGATCATCGTCAAGAAGGGTGCCAAGATGCGCTATTCGACCGTACAGAACTGGTCAACGAATATCCTCAACCTCGTCACTCAGAGAGCAACGGTCGAGGAACACGGAATCATGGAATGGGTCGACGGCAATGTCGGCTCCCATCTGAATATGAAATATCCCTGCTGTATCCTGAAAGGGGAGTATGCCAAAGGCGTCGCCATCTCGGTCGCTGTCGGCAGTCACAACCAGTTCCAGGATAACGGCGCCAAGATGATCCATCTGGCACCGCACACAAGCTCCACGATCATCTCCAAGTCTCTGTGCCGCGCCGGCGGCCGGGTCAACTACCGCGGTCTCGTGGATATCCTTCCCAAGGCGCATCATTCCCATGCCAAGGTATCCTGCGACACGCTGATCATTGACGGGGATTCGGGAAGCGATACCTATCCGACCAATATCGTGGATAACGACAGCAGCACGATCGAACATGAAGCGACCGTCTCCAAGATCTCGGAAGATCAGCTCTATTACCTGATGTCCCGCGGTCTGAGCGAGGAAGATGCGACGCAGATGATCATCCTCGGCTTCATTGAGCCCTTTACGAGGGAACTCCCGATGGAATACGCGGTCGAGCTCAACCAGCTTCTGAAGATGAACATGGAAGGCTCGGTCGGCTGAGAAACAGCAAACAAGGCAAAAGGAGGAAGGTTTCCTCCTTTTTTGACGAAAGTAGCAGATACTTCTATTTGAGAGTTCTTTTGGTATAATGAAACGGACAACAATAACTAAGGTGAAAAAATATGGCTTTTGATTCATTACAGGAAAAACTGACAAAAACGATACGCAATCTTCAGGGCAAGGGTAAGCTGACTGAGAAGAATATGGAAGAAACACTGAAGGATATCCGTGTTGCTTTACTGGAAGCGGATGTCAACTACGGTGTTGTCAAAGATTTCTTAAACAAGATCCGGGATAAGGCTCTCGGTCAGGAAGTCCTGACCGCGGTCGAGCCGAGCCAGCAGCTGGTCAAGATCGTCCACGACGAACTGCTTGTTCTGCTTGGTGAGGAAACGAGTCTGAACTACGCCGAGCAGGATCCGAGCGTCTTCGTGATGGTCGGTCTGCAGGGTACAGGTAAAACGACCCAGGCTGCCAAGATCGCCAATTATCTGAAATACAAACAGCATAAAAAAGTCCTGCTGATCGCCGCCGACGTCGTCCGTCCGGCCGCGATCGATCAGTTAAAGACGCTTGGCGCGGAGATCAAGGTGGATGTCTTCAGCCTCGGCACCGGAGTCAACGCTGTTGAGACTGTCCGCCAGGGTCTTGAATACGCGAAGGATAAACGCTTCAATGTCATCATCATCGATACCGCGGGCCGTCTGCAGATCGATGAGGAACTGATGCAGGAACTGCGCGATATCAAGGAAGTCGCACAGCCGAGTGAGATACTGCTGACGGTCGATGCGCTTACCGGTCAGGATATCGTCAATGTCGCCAAGACCTTCCATGAACAGCTCGATGTTACCGGTCTTATCGTCACCAAATTCGACGGCGACGCGAAAGGCGGCGGCGTTCTCTCCGTTAAGGCCGTTACCGGCGTACCGATCAAATTCACCGGTATCGGTGAACGTATCGAAGATCTCGAAGTCTTCCATCCGGACCGTCTGGCCGATCGTATCCTGGGTATGGGCGATATCGTCACCCTGGTCGAACAGGCACAGGAAAAGATGGATATGGAAAAGGCCGAGAAGGATGCGGAACGCATGCTTTCCGGCAAGTTCACGATGGATGATCTGCTGAGCCAGATCGAGCAGAGCCAGAAAATGGGTCCGCTTGCATCCCTGGCAAAGATGATCCCGGGCATGAGTGATTATGCCGGTGCTCTCGAAGAAAACAACGCTGATCAGCAGCTCGTCAAGACCAAAGCGATGATCCAGTCGATGACCAAGGAAGAGAGGGAAGATCCTTCGATCATCAACTCCAACCGCAAGCGCCGTATCGCAGCCGGCAGCGGCACGACCACCAAGGATGTCGGTCAGCTACTCAACCAGTACGAGCGCATGAAGAAGATGATGAAACAGCTGTCCTCCCTGAAAGGGATGTTCGGCATCAATTTCTGAAATCAATAAGTGTCAAGTAAAAATACTTGACACTTTTGTTTGATTGGTGTAGTCTACTCTAGGAGGTAAACAAACATGGTAAAGATCAGATTAAAAAGAATGGGCGCTAAGCAGAAGCCTTTTTACCGTATCGTCGCATCCGATTCCCGCAATCGTCGTGATTCCGGTGAAATCGAAACAGTCGGTACATATGATGTAACTAAGAATCCGGCAATCGTCGTTGTCGACCGCGAAAAGGCACTCAAATGGCTCAAGAACGGTGCAGTTCCGACAGATACAGTCCGTAACTTATTCCAGGCAGAAGGTATCATGAAGGAATTCGCCGAGTCCAAAAAAGCTGCTAAGTAAGAATGATTGACTTACAGAACACACTCCTGAACCTCGTCAAACCGATCTGTGATGATCAGGACAGCGTCACCGTCAAACAGATGGAATCGCTGAACGACAATGAGATTCTGCTTTATGTCTACGCTTCCAGCAACGACATCGGCAGACTCATCGGACGTCAGGGGGCAATGGCCAGTTCGATCCGGCAGATGATGCAGGTCGCATCGAAAATCGAAAACAAACGTATTACGATCAAATTTGAGTCATTATAAGGGATGGTACGCCATCCTTTTTTAATGGTAAAATATTGACATGAATACGATTTTGATTGCGAAAGTAGCCCGTCCTTTCGGTATCCGCGGGGAACTGAAACTGGTCCTCTATACGGATTTCCCGGAAGAGCGTTTTGAGAAGGGCTCACTGATCTATTTTAAAAAGAACGGCGAATTCGTTCCTTATAAGGTGCTCAGCTTCCGTGAGGATCCCAAGGGCGCCTACATCACTCTCGTCGGCATCACCACGATGAACGACGCGGAGACCCTTCGTGATCTTGAGATCTACAAGGACGAAGAGGACATTCTGCCTCTCGAAGACGGCTATTACTACCGTGACATCATCGGTCTCAAAGTCCGCTGCGGCGGTGAAGAGGTCGGTGTGGTCAAGAATATGGAAGACGGTGTTGCTGCCAATCTCGTCCGTGTCCTGAAGAACGACGGCAAGGAAAAACTGGTCCCGTTCCAGGAACCGTTCATCCTGCTGGTCGATCTTGAAAGAGGCTTCATTGAGATCGCGCAGATGGAGGGCTTGTTATGAAATTCTCCGTGCTGACGCTGTTCCCGGAGATGTATTCGACCTTCTGCGGAACCTCCATCGTCAAACACGCGATCGATCGCGGGATCACCGAGATCGAATGCATCAATATCCGTGACTTCAGCAACAATAAGTTCCGTCATATCGATGACACGCCTTACGGCGGGGGAGCCGGCATGCTGATGCAGGTCGAGCCGATCGACAAGGCGATCGCCAGTGTCCGTAAGGATAACAGCTATGTCGTTTTGATGAGCCCGAAGGCCAAGCCGTATAAACAGGCAGACGCCAGACGTCTGATGAACAAGGAACATATCGTGATCATCTGCGGCCATTACGAAGGCCTGGATTACCGTGCTGAGGAGCTGATCGATGAAAAGATCTCGATCGGTGACTACGTCCTGAGCGGCGGGGAAGTCGCCTCGATGGTCGTCATGGATTCGATCATCCGTTTGCAGAAGGGTGTTATCCGCGATGAATCGCTGGATGAGGAGAGCTTCGATAACTCGCTGCTCGAATATCCCCAGTTCACCAAACCGGCCGAATACAAGGGACGCAAAGTTCCTGAGATCCTTTTAGGCGGCAATCACGCCAAGATCCGCTTATGGCGCAAGAAGATGGCGCTTTATGAGACCCTGAAATACCGCAAGGATCTCCTGCACGGACGCGAATTCTCGGAAGAGGAGATCCGTCTGCTGCACCAGCTGAAGAAAGAACTCGAGGAAGGAAAAGATCCGCTTTATACCTACGAGGTCTGATCACAGTTTTTTACGATTTCTCCTTGATTTGGGGCTCTTCGTGTGATAGAGTAATTCTGTTATAGTCCCTCTGGGTCTGTAACCGCTCAGAAAAGGTCCCAAATGCGCAAGCTACCTTAATGGCGCGTCTTAAGAAAAAAGAAAAGGAGGTGCACTATGTACGCAATTATCGAAACAGGCGGAAAACAGTTAAAGGTCGAAGAAGGCCAGGAAATCTTCGTTGAAAAGCTCGATGTAGAAGCTGGTGATTCCTACACATTTGACAAAGTTATCGCTGTTGGCGGTGATGAACTCACTCTCGGCAATCCTTACGTTGAAGGCGCCGGCGTTAAATGCAATGTCTTAAAACAGGGCAAAGAGAAGAAGGTCGTCATCTTCAAGTACAAGGCTAAAAAAGGTTCCACCCACAGAAAACAGGGTCATCGTCAGCCTTATACAAAATTAGTTGTTGAATCTATTTCGTTAAAATGATCAAAATAGAAGTGCTCCGTGATGGAGACCGGATCGTATCCATATCCTCCAAAGGCCATGCCGGTTATGCGGAGAGAGGCGAAGATCTCGTCTGCGCCGGAGTCAGCACTGTTTTGTTCGGACTGATGAACGCACTAGATGAACTCAGCAAGCAAATTACCTTAGAGAAGAAGAAAAACAGTCTCTATATCTACAGTGATATAGACGATCAAGCAATCAATGCTTATTTACGATGCGGATATATTCAGCTGAAGACGATCGAAGAAGTCTATCCTGAATATATTCAGATTGAAGAAAGGAGTTCAAAATGAAATTTACGTTGGATATTCAGTTCTTCGCTTCCAAGAAGGGTGTCTCTTCCACAAAGAACGGTCGTGATTCCCATTCCAAGAGACTTGGAGCTAAGAAAACGGATGGCGAATTCGCAACTGCAGGTTCGATCATTTACCGTCAGCGCGGTACAAAGATTCATCCGGGTACAAATGTAATGAAGGGTGGAGACGATACTCTGTTCTGCACGATCAACGGTGTCGTCAAGTATGAACGTCTCGGAAAGAACCGTAAGAAAGTTTCGGTCTATCCTCAAGCTTAAGTCAGAAGCCCAATTTATGGGCTTTTTTAATAAGTAGAAGCATGCAATTTATCGATAAAGTAAAAATACATCTGAAGGCAGGTAACGGAGGCGACGGCATCGCTTCCTTTCGTCATGAGAAATACGTTCCTCTGGGCGGACCCGATGGCGGGGACGGCGGCAGAGGCGGCTCGGTGATCTTCAAAGTCGATACCAACAAGTCGACACTGCTGGATCTGCGTTTTCACAGGATCATCAAGGCCGGCAACGGCGAACGCGGTAAGACCAAGAAGATGTTCGGTGCGGACGGCAACGATGTGATCGTGACGGTACCGCAGGGAACCCTTGTCAAACGTGCCGAAGACGGTTATGTGATCGCTGACCTGGTCGTTCCGGGACAGGAGGAAGTCATCTGCGAGGGCGGTGCCGGCGGAAAGGGCAACCGTCATTACGCGACTTCCCGTAACACGGCTCCGGAACACTTTGAGCTCGGTGTGCCCGGTGAGGAATTCGATGTCATCGTCGAACTGAAGCTTCTGGCGGATGTCGGACTGATCGGTTATCCGAGCGTCGGTAAATCCACTCTGCTTTCGGTCGTTTCTTCCGCAAGACCGGAGATCGCCGATTATCCCTTTACGACTCTTACGCCGCAGCTCGGCATGGTCAAAGTCGATGACAGTTTCTCCTTTGTCATGGCAGACCTTCCCGGACTGATCGAAGGCGCGAGCCAGGGCAAGGGACTCGGTCACGATTTCTTAAAACATATCGAACGCTGCCGTCTTCTGATCCATGTCCTGGATATGGGTCATGAAGATCCGGTCAGGGATTATGAAGTCATCAACGAGGAACTGAAACAGTACCCCGGAAACCTCGAACTGCGTCCGCAGCTGATCGTTGCCAACAAGATGGATGAACCCGGTGCGGATCAGAAACTGGAGCTCTTCCGTGAGAAGTATCCGGAGAAGGAGATCTTCCCGATGTCGACAGCTCTGCATGACGGCATCCAGCCTTTGCTGTATAAGGTCAAGGAGGTCTTGCCGCAGCTGCCGATGTTCCCGGTCTACGATGAGACAAAACGCGACAACAAAGTCGTTTACACCTTCAAGGAAGAGAAGGAATACGAGATCACTTTGGAAGACGGTATCTATGTCGTCAGAAGCCCGAAACTCGAGCGCCGCATGGCCGCCTACAATCTGCACCTTGAGGAAGACGCACTGCGCTTTGCCCGCGATCTGCGCCGCTTCGGAATCGATGATGCGCTGCGCGAGAAAGGCTGCGTTGACGGTGATGATGTCATGATCGGCAATGTCACCTTTACCTATATGTCGGATGAAGATCCGGAAGCGGAGGAAGTGGAAGAATGATCGGTTTTTTAAGAGGGATCGTTTTCGCGATCGGTCTGGATTATATCCTGCTGGACGTCAATAATGTCGGTTACCGGATCAATTTCGTGAACCGCAATCTGAAAGTCGGCCAGGAAGCGCTGATCTATACCTACCAGAACGTCAAGGAAGATGAGATCAGCCTGTTCGGTTTTTCCACGCTTGCGGAATATGACTTATTCGTCAAACTGCTCTCCGTCAAAGGACTCGGTCCGAAGACATCCATGAATATCCTGGCAGTCTCCAGCGTTGAGGCGATCGTCAACGCGATCGAGCAGGACGATGTCGCCTTTATGAAGAGGATGCCGGGCGTCGGTGCCAAGACCGCTTCCCAGATCATTCTCGACCTGAAAGGCAAACTGGTCTCCAAGCAGACCGAAAGCAGCGGTGTTGACCGCAGCGAGCTGAAGGCAGCTCTGAAGTCTCTTGGCTACAAACAGATCGAGATCGATTCCGTCGTTGCCAAACTCAGTGATGACGATACCGATCTCAGCTCCACATTGCGCAAATGTCTGGCGATGCTGGCGAAATAGGGGTGAATCATGGAAGAAAGAATCGTAGATCCGGAATTAAGACCGGCCGATGAAAATGATGAAAACACACTGCGCCCGCAGCGTCTGGAATCCTATATCGGTCAGAAAAGCCTGAAGGAAAACCTCGAAGTCTATATCAAGGCAGCCAAGATGCGTGACGAGTCTTTGGACCACGTGCTGCTCTACGGCCCGCCGGGCTTAGGCAAAACAACGCTTGCCTTCATTCTGGCCAATGAGATGGGGACCAATATCCGCACGACCTCCGGCCCGAACATCACCCGTGCCGGCGATCTGGCGGCGATCCTGTCCACATTACAGGCAGGGGATGTTCTCTTCATCGATGAGATCCACCGTCTGCCCCGTAATATCGAGGAAGTTCTCTATTCGGCAATGGAAGACTTCTGTATCGATATCGTTGTCGGTCAGGACAGCGCTGCCCATTCGATCCGTCTCGATCTGCCGCCGTTCACACTTGTCGGCGCCACGACCAGAGCCGGTGATATCTCCGCGCCGCTGCGTGACCGTTTCGGCATCGTTTCCAAACTGGAGTATTACACCAAGGAGGAACTGCTGGAGATCCTCAACCGCACCGCCAGAGTCTTTGAATGCGAGGCGGATGCGGAAGCTTTGGAAGAGATCGCCATGCGTTCCCGCGGAACACCGCGTATCGCCAACCGTCTCTTTAAGCGTGTACGTGACTTCTCGCAGGTCCTGAACGAAGGAAGGATCGATCTCAAACTTACAAAAGACGCTCTCGAAAGACTGAAGGTCGATTCCCTCGGACTTGACCATGTCGATATCCGCTATCTGAAAGGCATCATCGAACGTTTCGGCGGCGGACCGGTCGGTGTCGAGGCGATCGCCGCTTCGATCGGTGAAGAGGCGATGACCCTGGAAGATGTGTATGAACCGTATCTTCTGCAGATCGGTTTCATCAACCGCACCAACCGCGGACGTATCGTTACCCAGAAAGCCTACGAACATCTGAAGATCAACGCGGAGACGACGCTCTTCGATAACAGACTGTTCTGAGAACACATTGAATAAACAAAATGGCATGAGTTAACTCATGCCTTTTTTATGAGGATCGGAAGGATCTTGGTGATTGTTCTAAGAGGTCTGCGATGATAAACTGTAGGGGATCTTAAAAGAAAGGAGTAAACGATGGCTGAGTCTTCATCCAAATCGATGATCCGTGATCTGACCGAAGGACCGGTCGTTCCGCTTTTGCTGCGCTTCGTGATGCCTCTTTTCGTATCGAACGCATTGCAGGCGATCTACAATATCGTCGATATGGTCGTTGTCGGAAACTACATCGGCAAAACCGGTATGTCCGCGGTCTCGATCGGCGGCGATATCCTGCATCTTCTGACCTTCGTGGCGATGGGCTTCTCCTCAGCCGGACAGGTCATCATTGCCCGTGAGATCGGCGCCAACAGACGCGATGAGATCAAGAAGACGATCGGAACGATGTTCACCTTCCTTTTAGTAACTTCCTTAGTGATCTCCTTGGCCTGCTACGGACTGCGTCACAGCATCCTCAGCTGGCTCAATACCCCGGCGGCTTCCGCGAAGTATACGATGGATTATATGGTGACCTGTATCATCGGTCTCGTCTTTATCTACGGATACAATATCGTCAGCGCGATCTTGAGAGGCATGGGCGATTCAAAAAGACCGTTCATCTTTATCGCGATCGCCGCTGTTCTCAATATGGTCCTCGATATCTGGTTCGTGAAATACCTGCATATGGAGGTCTTCGGTGCAGCGCTGGCAACAGTCATCGGACAGGCAGTCAGCTTCATCGTTTCCCTTATCTATCTTTATATCCATAAGGAAAGCTTTGGTTTCGATTTCAAGCTGTCCAGCTTTAAGATCGACGGCACAGCCTTCCGGAAAATGATCGCGCTGGGTGTGCCGATGGCGATCCAGTCCGCCGCGATCAACTTCTCCAAGATCGTTCTGATGTCCTGGATCAATCTCTTCGACGTTACTTTCTCGGCTCTGGCCGGTATCTATAATAAGATCAACACGATGTGTGCGGTCATCTCACAGTCCTTTACGACCGCCGGCAGCACGATGGTCGGTCAGAACCTGGCGGCCAGAAAATACGGAAGGGTAAACAAGATCCTTTCCGCGATCATGATCATCGGCATCGTATTCTCGCTTGCCGGCACATTCGTCATGTTGAAGGATCCGGATGCGGTCTATGCGATCTTCACCTCGGATAAGGATGTCCTTCTTTCAGCTGCCGTCTTAACGCTTCCGCTGATCCTGAACTTCTACGGAGCGGCTACCAGAAGCGGTGCCTTCGCTCTGATCAACGGTTCGGGAAGACCGAAGCTCAATCTCGCGATCGCTCTGATCGACGGTATGATCAGCCGTATCGGACTGGCTGCGCTGTTTGGCTTCGCGATGAAGCTTGACTGTTTCGGCTTCTGGATGGGGGATGCCCTGGCCGGTTTCATGCCTCTTGCGATCGCCTCGGTCTTCTATCTCTCAGGAAGATGGAAGGAAGAAAAAACAGAGAACTGAGGATAAAAAATGACCATCATTGGATGGTCATTTTTGTTTATTGGTTTTTGCTGCTTACTGCATGCCCATCGTCAGCGACTGGAGCTGATCGACGTCCAGACCGATACCGTCGAATGTTTCCATATCCTTCGGGAAAACGCTGACAGCATAGTTGTAAGTGTCGGTCGAGAAGTAGGTGAGGTTTGCCTTATTCTTGTAGCCGTAGCAATCGATCGCCAGACCCTTGAGGCTGTCTGTCCAGTGATCCGGATATTCGTTGTAGTCACCGGAGAGTTCAAGACCGGCAGCAACGTTGGATTTGGAGATCAGCAGAACGGTATCCTCTGTTTCGTAGTATGCTCTGACGGTACCAGGAGCTGCGGCGAATTCTCTGAATGAATATCCTTCCGGAAGGGATTCCTGGATCGGTGCCTGGAATTCAACATCGGCGATCTTTAAAGCTTCATCGAGATTTTCCGTGTAAGTCCAGGGATTCGGAGTGCCGTTGGGATCAGCTGCGGCAGCATCGTCTCTGACAAAGACGACCGGATCGGAAGATTCGGATTTGTCATCGTACCAGAGCAGATTGCCGTCAGCGATCGCGAAGAAACCGGTGCCGTCGTTGTAGGTCTCGGTCTCGGTGTGTTCCGTATCCGATGTGTAAGTGAATTCCTTGCGGACGCCGTTTTCATAATCGATACGGCTGTTTGCCTCATCATAGTTAACGATGAATTCGAAGTAGGAACGCTCGGAAGCGGAGTTGCTCCAGTAGATCGTGATCAGAGACGGTTCGAGCGTTAAAGATGCTCTGCCGGCAGTCTGTTCATGATATTCGCCGAGGTATTCATCCGGGACGTTGACACGTTCAACCGTTTCCGGTTCCGGATCCTTCTTTTCTTCTTCCTTTTTTTCTTCGTTCTTGGAACCGCTGCAGCCGGCAGCCAGCATGCAGAGGATAAGGACCAGAACAAAAGCTTTCAATTTCTTCATATGGATTTTTTCCTCCTGAAGACGCAGCAAGTATGATGCGCGTCTGTTTTTATAATCCGTTATTGATTCTAGCACAGAACCGCACAAAGAGTACCGTCTTCATTCGGTATGGGAAAGCTCCTTCCTCCTAAAAAATGACCATGAGCCTAGTCATGGTCATTTCTTTGGTTTTTCAGAAGCGGATCAGTCCTTTTTGCGGAGGAATTTGATCACGTCGGTCGCTGCCTGCGCGCCTTCGTAAACGGCTTTGGATACCTGCAGCAGTCCCTTCGTGCAGTCGCCGCAGGCGTAGAGTCCGGGGATGTTGGTGCGCATATTCTCATCAACGACGATCTTGTTGTTTTCGATAAGGGTGCCGATCTTGCGGGCCAGATCGACGGAACCGGCGCTTCCTTCAGCAATGAAGAGACCGTCAATTTCAAGAACACTGTCGTCTTCAAAGACGATACGCTCGATCTTGACTTCACCTTCGATCGCTTTGATCTTGCCGGTATGGAGCTCATACTGCCTGAGCTTATCATCCTTGATCTCCTTGCCGTTGGTCAGGATGTGAAGGGTAGGAGTAAGGTTCGAAAGATATTCCGCCTCATGGGCAGCATAGCTGGCATCGCCCAGTACGGCAACGCGTTTCTTGCGATAGAAGAAACCGTCACAGACTGCGCAATAGGAAACACCTTTTCCTTCTTTTTCCTTTAATCCCTTGATCGGCGGAGTCGCGCGATATGCGCCGGTCGCGAGAATGAGGGCATCAGCTTCGTAGGTATTCGTGCCGGTGACGACATTGAAACGTCCGGTATATTCCAGGGAAAGAACTTCTTCCGGGATCATTTCGATATTCAGACGCTGAGCCTGCTTGATTCCGGCTTCGTAGAGATCCTGGCCGCTGATCTGTTCGATACCGTAGTAGTTTTCGATCATGTGTGCTTTATTCAAAGAGCTGTTCGGCATATAAAAGACCGAGACATCCAGATTGGCGCGTTTCGCGTAGAGTGCCGCGCTGATACCGGCGGGACCGCCGCCGATTATGATTACTTTACTCATATTCATTTACCTCAGAATAATTATAAGGAATACGTGATCTTCCTGCCATTAAAACGCTTTTGTTGCTCTTCCTTTAAAGAGCACTTTGAAGTAAAATCTAAATATGAAATTCTTTCAGGGATTAAGGTATTTACTGTGTGTGATCATCACATACTTATGTTTATTTTTGATCGAATTCCTTATCGGCACTGTATTCAGAGAGGATCTTGCACAACTCCATTTCTGGCCTGTTTTTTTTGTGATGCTGGCCCTCCTGATCCTGATCAACCCGCTGATCACGTATTTTATCTGTGAAAGATTTCCGTTCTTTCCGATCGGCATCGTTGACCAGAGTGCAATAGAAGAAAAAGAGGAGGCTGCCCGTTAATGAGGATAGCAATGGTGGCCGGTGGCAGCGGAGGGCATATCTACCCGGCTCTTTCCCTGGCCCGTGCATTAAAAGAAAAAGGACACTCAGTAGTGTTCATCGGTGCGGATAACCGTATCGAAAAAGATATTATTCCGGAAAACAACTTTGAATTCATCGGTCTTGCCGTTCGTACAACGAAGGGCGGAGCGGTGCAGAAGATCGTCAGCCTGATCTCCATGGCGAGATCCTACAGAGCGGCGAAGAAGATCCTGCGGAACCGTTTTGATCTCGTGATCGGTTTCGGCAACTACATCTCGGTTCCGGTCGTACTTGCGGCCAAGAGCCTGGGGATCAAGATCATGCTGCATGAGCAGAATTCCTTTGTCGGCAGAGCGAACCGTTTTCTGGATGAGAAAGCTGACCTGATCGTCGGCTCCTATGAGGAAAACAAGAAACAGTTCAAGAATCCGAAGATCAAGATCCTCGGCAATCCGCAGTCCTCGATCGCGGCGGCTGTGACCCGTGATGAGTCTCTGTTCGGGGATGAACGTCTTTCCAAGGATAAGAAGACGGTCCTGATCTTCTTTGGTTCCCTTGGTTCGGAAACACTGATGAAGACAGTCTGCGCTTATTTCAAGATCAAGGAACCGGGTTATCAGGTCCTTTACGCGGCCGGCGATTCCTATTACCAGACGGTCCTTCCGTATGACAGTGAGGAGATCCGTATCGAAAAGCGGATCAACGGTACTGCCTGGATGAAGGATGCGGATCTTTTTGTCGGACGCGCCGGCGCTACAACACTGGCGGAAGTCATCGCGACCGGTGTTCCTTCGGTCCTGATCCCGTCCCCGTATGTCCCCAACAATCATCAGTACTTCAACGCCAAGGCGCTTTCCGATAAGAACGCGGCTGTGCTGATCGAAGAGAAGCAGCTGACACCGGAACTTCTGAAGGAGACGATCGAAAGCCTGCTGAAAGATGAGCAGCGCCGCAAAGAACTGAGCAAACAGACCGAATCGATGCGTAATGATCACGTGATCGATGATATTATTGATGAGATCGAAAAATTATGAATATAGAAACAGCGAACTTTTTATCCTCACACGGTGATCTCAGGGTCGATGCCCGCTTCAAGGACATCACCACGATCCGCATCGGCGGTAAGATCGACTATCTCGTGTCTCCCTACGATGTGGAGAGGCTTTTGCTGATCCTGCGTTACCTGCGTGAAAAGGATATTCCCTTTAAGATCCTGGGCAGAGGCTCCAATCTTTTATGCGGCGAAGCCGATTATGAGGGATGCGTCATCCGTCTTGACCATATCAATGAATACTCCTTTGATAAGGACAGTGTTACCGTCGGTGCCGGCGCCTCTGTTGTCCGCTTATCCAAACTGCTCGCTCTGCAGGGCCTGAGCGGTTTTGAATTCGCTTCCGGTATTCCGGGAACGATCGGCGGACTGATCTATATGAATGCCGGCGCTTACAAGTCCTCCGCTTCCGAGATCGTGAAGAGAGTTCTCGTCCTGGACGAGGAAAGACAGTTCTGGATGGATAAGTCCGAACTCGATTTTGCGTACCGCAGCTCGATCTTCCAGAAACATCCGGAATGGATCATTCTCGGCGGAGAATTCAACATCCGTGAAGGGGACCGTGATGAGATCCTCAAACTCATGGCTGACCGTCTGAAACGCCGTCAGGAAACACAGCCTCTTGATAAGCCGAGTGCCGGTTCCTGCTTCCGCAACCCGGAAGGGGATTTCGCATGGCGTCTGATCGATGGTGTCGGCATGCGCGGTTACCAGTTCAACGGCATCAAAGTATCGGAGAAGCATCCGAACTTTATCGTAAATATGGGATCAGCGACAGCAAATGATTTCCTGATCACATCCAATCTGATCCAGAGCAAAGTCAAAGAAGTTTACGGCGTCGATCTGCGCCGTGAAGTGGAGTGTTTTAATTGTTAGAAGAAAAGGAAAAAGACGAGCTGATCGATCGGAACTATCTGATGAACAAGCGGAAGAATGCGCGTACGCGTAATCGTTTTGTTGCGCATAAGCACCGCCTGTTTCTGCTTGGGATAGCTCTGGGTTTTGTTCTGGTCGCCTTTATGTATTTCTACAGCAATTACTCCAATGTGCATCACGTCAATGTCGTCAATAACATCTATCTCAGCAATGACGATGTGATCCGTCTTTCCGGTCTGAACGAATACTCCAAGTATCTGCTCATCAGTACCGGCAGGACTGCCGAAAAGATCGAAAGTCATCCGCTCGTCGATCACGTTGCGATCAGTAAGGATGACAACAATACGATCACGATCGATGTCAAGGAAAAGAAGGCGATCGCCTATCTCTATGAGAACGGCCAGCCGGTCATCTGGATCGAGGATGATACCCGTCTGCCTCTGGATAACAGCAATATGTATCTGATCCAGCGCTTGCCTTTGATCGAAGGTTTTACCGCGGAGCAGATGACAGAGCTCTTATATGGTTTTTCCTATGTGGATGAAAAGCTGATCAATGAGATCAGCGAGATCCACCGTTATCCGTTTAGCTACGATGAGAATATGATGGAAGTCATCATGCGTGACGGCAACTATGTATTCGTCGGCAACTTCGGTCTGAAGCTTCTGAAGAACTATCATTCCGTTGCCGCAAGCCTGAGCACGGATGAGAACGTCTGTCTCTATTTTGATGAAGTGACGAGCAGCGGCTTCAAGTCCTCCTGTCCTTGGGAAAAGAAGGAAGAGCCTGCGCCAGTCAGTGAAACTGTAGAAGGGGAAGAAAACTATTCCGAAGAGGAATAGTTTATAATATAAGTATGAGCGTACTGATCAGAAATAAAACAAAACATAAGGAATATGAACCTTACTATCCTCTGCTCGAAGAGTATTTTGCCAAGACCTTAAAGACCTGCGGTGTCAAAAGAGAAGCGAGCATCTCGCTGACGCTGATCGGCAGCATCAAGATGCACCGTCTCAACCGTGAGTACCGCGGGATCGATGCGACCACGGATGTTCTTTCCTTCGCGATCAATGACGGCGAGGAGTTTGAGCTTCCGGAAGAAGTTGAATACGAGCTTGGCGATATCTTCATCAACGTGGACCGTGTAAAGTCACAGGCTGCTGCTTACGGACATTCCGAGAAGCGGGAGTTCCTGTTCCTTTTCATCCATGGCGTCCTGCATTGTCTGGGCTATGACCACATGACAAAAGAGCAGGAAGACGAGATGTTCGGTCTGCAGCACAAGATCCTCGGAGACCGGAAGTGAGATCCAAATTCCGGGATGCTTTTCGCGGACTTGGGGCAGCGCTGAAAGATCACTCTGTCCGGATACAGGTCCTTTTAGGCATCTGTGCCGTGATCGGCGGAGCGATCATCCGCCTGAGCTACGGGGAATGGCTCGCGTTCATTCTTTGCATCGGTGCGGTTATCACGGCGGAAATACTGAATACAGCGATCGAAAGGCTCTGCGATTTTGTTGAGCCCGAACAAAACGAAAAGATCGGTTACATTAAAGATCTGGGTGCCGGAGCCGTTCTTGCAGCCTCGCTGATGAGTCTGCTTGTATGCGTGCTCGTTGTCATCCGACATTTTACGGAGGTATTATGACAGATCAGGAATTATTAGATTTAGCATTCAAAGCGCTGGAAAACGCTTATGCGCCTTATTCAAATTACCGGGTGGGAGCCTGTGTTCTCTGCAAGGACGGAAAGACTTTCCCGGGTGCCAACATTGAAAATGCTTCTTACGGAGCGACAAACTGCGCGGAACGCACAGCGATCTTTTCCGCGTACGCCAACGGTTACCGCCGCGATGATATCGAAGCGATCGCGATCGTCTGTGAAGGAAGCACGATGGCTTCACCCTGCGGTATCTGCCGTCAGGTCTTAAGTGAACTGATCCCCGGCGATGCCAAGATGATCCTGGCAAACCGTGAAAAATCGATGGTGACCAATATCGAAGCGCTGCTGCCGCTTTCCTTCGGATCAAAGGATCTCCAATGAAGAGCGGATTCGTAGCGATCATCGGCCGCCCGAATGCCGGCAAATCCACGCTGATCAATGCTCTGATCAAGGAAAAGATCGCGATCACGAGCTATAAGGCGGAGACTACTAGAAACACCATCATCGGTATCCTCAATGAGGATGATTTACAGATCGTCTTTTTGGATACGCCCGGTATCCACGAAGCCAAGACGGTCTTAGGTTCCTATATGAACCGCGAGGCTTTAAGCCAGACCGAAGGCGTGGATGTCATTTACTATATCTCCGATGCCGTCAACGGTCTCCATCAGGAGGATCAGCGTATCCTCAAGCAGATTAAGGACAAGGCGCCGGTCTTCCTTTTGCTGAACAAGATCGACAAACTCAGCAAGGATGAGATCTTCTCCCGTGTCGTTTATGCGCAGGAGAATTATGACTTCGCCGAGATCATCCCGATCAGTGCTTTGAAGGAAGACAATCTGGAAGAGCTTTTAAAGACAACGGAACAGTATCTGAACGATCAGGTCCTGTATTATCCGCCGGAACAGTACACGGCTTCCAGTAAGGAATTTCGTATCTCCGAGATCATCCGTGAGAAGATCCTTTTGAACTGCAGTAAGGAGATCCCGCATCTGACAGCGGTCCAGGTCGAGAAATATGACGAAAGAGAAAAGAAGGTCATCGTTGACGCGGTGATCGTCTGTTCCAAGGAATCCCATAAGGGCATCATCATCGGCCGCGGCGGCCAGATGCTGCAGAAGATCAACCAGCAGGCTTCCAAGGATATTTCCGATATGATCGGTAAGCGTGTCTACCTGTCTCTTTTCGTCAAAGTCGAGGAAGACTGGCTGAACAAATCCAACAAGCTCTTTGACCTGGGGTATTTGCAGAAGAACAATGAAGACTAAGACTGAAGGCATCGTGCTTTCTGTAAGCGACTATAAGGAAAACAGCGAGAAGATAAGCGTTTTGACGAAAGACAAAGCTTATCTTTCTTTTGTAATTCGGGGAAGCGCCAAGATGACCGCCCGCAATAAGATCTTTCCGCGGACGGTGTATGAATTCATATACGACGAAAAGGACGGAAGGGATATGTATGCCCTGCAGGGACGCAATCTCGTCCGTTCCTATCTGAGCCATGATCTTAAGAAAGATGCTTTCGCCGATGTTCTGATCGAGGCGGTCCGCCGGATCACCTGCGATGAGACAGACGCGCTTTATGAGGATCTGATCTTCGTATTGGATAATCTGCAGACATCTCCGTATCTTTACGGTTCCTATCTGCTTTCAAGGCTTTTATACTATTCCGGTTTCCGTCCCTATGTGGACGGCTGCGTTGTCTGCAACAGCAACCTGATCAGTGCTTTGAGTATCGAAAGGGGAGGTCTTGTCTGCGCCCTGCACAAACGGGCAACGGATATCGATGATCTTGACCGGGTCCGCCATTTCCGCCATCTGCAGCTTCTGCAAAAAGAAAATCTTCCGCTGTATAAAGAAGAGATCACATTGGAAGATTTTAAGATTCTAGTGGATTTTATCGAGAGGCATCTGGACCTGCGTCTGCGCTCATTTTCCTTCTTTCTTACGCTTTGAGTCGCGGTAGATGGTGTAGGCACAGAAGAGTTCCGCCGCACCGCCGGCACCAAGGACAGCAGCGTCGACTTCCGGACGACGGATCGCGCTGACGATCTCGATCTCTTCCCCAAGGGTCTCAAGCAGGTTGATCTTTACGGTATCGCCGTCGATCTCGCCATGGGAGGCGGAGAACACTTTTCCGGGCATACGGATCTCAAGGTAAGCTTCCGCGCCGAATTCGCTCAGTGAGCTGATATCGGCTTTTTCTTTATCCTCGAAGATATTGAGGTTCAGCGGCAGATCAGAGACATTGTCGAGAAGCGGATCGCTGGAGAAGGTGAGATGCATGCAGTCTTCGCCGGTCTTTTCGATCTTGGCAAAAGTTGAGAGCTCTTCGCCAGTGCCGGTGAAGGTACAGCCTTTATACTTCTGCTCGCCGATCTCGGTCTCGCTGTTCACGCGGTCGTTCAGAAGGGGGATATCCTTGAACAGCTCGCTGTACATGAGATCAAGGTCTTCCTGACTGCTGACAGCTGTTTCCGGGACATACAGACTTCCGTGATACGCGGCGTTGCTGTCACGGTCGACATCGATATATAACGAGAACTTGATGCACCCGCTAAGAAGGAACGGCAGGATCGCCATCAATAAAAGGGTTAATTTCTTATTAATTTTCATATAACTCTATTATATGGATTATCAATTCTGTTGCAAGAAAGCCGGCTTCGTTCAATAATAGATGCGAAGGAGGGTGATAAAATGTTTGGATTAATTCGCATGATCATCGTCGGTCTGGTAGCCGGTTACGCCGGGAATTACCTTATGAGCGGTAAAGCCGAACTGAATATCAACTGCCTGCTGGTTGGTGTCGTCGGTTCCGTTCTCGGACACTTCGTTTTCGGACTGTTTGGCCTGGCGGCTTACGGTCTTGTAGGTGAGCTGATCGTTTCCGTATGCGGTACCTGCCTTTTCCTTTATCTCGTCAAACGTTTCAGATAAGGAAGAGATTCAATAACCGAACTAAAAAATGCCATGTTCAATGGCATTTTTGTTTTTTTAGAGAAATTTCAGATCGTTTCTTTCTTTCAGGACGCGTTCGGAGATCTTTGCGGCGACTGCGTCGAAGAATGCGGCATCCTCATCGCTGAAGCGTTCGTAGCTTTCCGAATCGATATCCAGCACACCGAGTTTTGTGCTCAGCGGGGAAACGACTTCCGAACGGGAAGCGCTGTCGCAGGCGATGTGTCCCGGGAACTCATGAACGTTTTTGACGTTCTGTGTCTTCTGCTGTTCAAACGCGGTACCGCAGACGCCTTTGCCGACTTTGATGTGGGTGCAGGCGATCTTTCCGAAGAAGGGGCCCAAGACCAGTTCTTCCCCGTCATAGCGGTAGATCCCGATCCAGTTGATATCGCCGAAATTAAAGTAAAGCACAGATAACAGGTTTTCGATCCCTGCCAGCAGATCGGGTTCGCTCAGGATCTCATCTGCCTGTTTCAGTAATAATCCATATTCCATGGCTTGATTATAAACCATTTAACAATTCTGGAAAATAAGCTATAATTTCATGGGGTGCCATATGGCTGAGATAATACCCATTGACCTGATCTAGGTAATGCTAGCGTAGGGATTATTTCTTTGCCTGCGCCTTAAAAGAGGTGTATTTTTTTATGAAGAACCAAGAAAAAATCAGATTCATCGTCTACGTCGCGATCTACGCGGCCCTCACTCTGGCTCTTGACTATGTCAAGGAAATGCTTCCGTTCCTGAATCTGCCGAATGGCGGCTCGATCAACATCGCCCTCATTCCGGTCATGATCGCTTCCTTCCATCTCGGTGTTCCCGGGGGCTGCGCTGTTGGTCTCTTATGGTGGGCGATCAGTTCTTTGATGGGTTTCAACCCGTATTTTCTGAATCTGGCGCAGTATATTCTGGACTATGTCGTTCCGTCTTTCATCATCGGTATCTCTTCTTTCCTGTGCATCGGCAAGAAGACGATCGTGAAAGGGGAGATCGGTCTGTTTGTCGCGAACGTGCTCCGCACACTGAGCATCGTTTTATCCGGCGTATATTACTGGGCAGACGGTGTTGCAGCCGGTTCCACAGCCGCCTGGACAGCTTCTCTGTCCTATAACGTTCCGTATTGCGTAGCAACTTACGCTTTACTGGCGATCCTTCTTCCTGTATTATTTGGAAGACTCATCAAGAATAAATAAGGGGTAGTAATCATGAATGATCTCACGGTCGGACAGGATATATTTATAGAATCGTATAAACATGACGGTTCTTTACATCGTGTCTGGTCGAAAGGGATCGTCATCGATACAAACCCGGAATTCTCTGTTGCAGTCACAGACCATACCTGGATCGTAGAGAGCGATGGCCGGAGATGGCTTACCAAAGAGCCGGCTGTCTGCTTCTTTTACGATAAGCACTGGTTCAACGTGATCTCGATGATCCGCAAAGCCGGGATCTATTATTACTGCAATCTTGCCAGCCCGAGCATCTATGATGGGGAGGCGATCAAGAACATCGACTACGATCTGGATGTCAAAGTCTACCCGGACGGCACCTATCACATTCTGGACGAGAATGAATACGCTCTGCACAGCAGGGAAATGAACTATCCTCCGGAACTGATGAAAAAAGTCGAATCCGAGATGGAAGTTTTGATCAACTGGATCAAAACGGAAAGGGAACCGTTCTCTTTCTCCTATATCAACAATTATCTGATGAAATATTTTGAAATTGTTGAAGATATCAAAAAGTAGCTTAACAAGCTGAAATACCGTTATTCACATCAATAGCACCGGTAAAAACATGAATTAAAAAGATAAAAAAAGTCTTGTATTCTGTTTGAGCCGGTGCTATTATAACGCAGGTCGAAATGGGCCGAAGTTGATAGAAAAAAGAAATTTGAAAAAAATTTAAAAAATCTATTGACATCCCATTCCCGGCTTGATAGAATAACAAAGCACTGCGGGAGAGATCATAAAGCGCAACGCCAAAGATTCTCTTCATCTGTGCCTTCGATCTTTGAAAACTGGATAAGATGTACAA
>JAFRLM010000017.1 GCA_017431225.1 Erysipelotrichaceae bacterium
GACGTAGTCGGCGTGGCCGGGGCAGTCAACATGTGCGTAGTGTCTCTTTTCTGTCTGGTATTCAACGTGAGCTGTGTTGATCGTGATACCACGAGCCTTTTCTTCCGGAGCACCGTCGATTTCATCGTAAGCCTTGTACTGAGCATTACCTTTTTCAGCAAGACGCTTTGTGATAGCGGCGGTCAGGGTTGTTTTACCGTGGTCTACGTGACCGATCGTACCGATATTTACATGGGCTTTCGAACGGTCAAATTTCTCTTTTGCCATCTTAAAATTCCTCCTATATGTCTTTTATAATTTTACGATATGCAATATTTAAAATCAATTAATCTTTGCGGTTTTTCTCGACGATCTTCTCGGCGATACTCTTCGGTACTTCGGAGTAATGATCCATCTGCATAACATAGTTTCCGCGGCCCTGTGTGAAGGAACGGAGGTCTGTTGCATAACCGAACATTTCAGAAAGCGGAACATAGCATCTAACAGCGACTGCGTTACCTCTTTCTTCCTGTTCACGGATCTGTCCGCGACGCTTTGTAACATCGCCCATGACAGCACCGAGGTATTCAGCCGGAGCGATAACCTCGACGTCCATGATCGGTTCGAGAATGACCGGATGACACTTCTTAGCTGCTTCTCTTAATGCGAGGCTGGCAGCCATCTTGAAGGCCATTTCCGAGGAGTCGACTTCGTGGCTGGAACCATCAAAGAGGGTAGCCTTGATATCGACGACCGGATAACCGGCGACAAGACCGTTGTTGAGAGCAGCGGCAAGACCTTCCTGAGTCGGCTTGATGTACTCTCTCGGAACCGTACCGCCGACAACAGCATCGATGAATTCGAAGCCCTTGCCTTCTTCGTTCGGTTCAAATCTGATCCAGACATGACCGTACTGACCACGGCCGCCGGACTGACGGACGAATTTACCTTCACAATCCGCACTCTCACGGATGGTTTCACGGTAAGCGACCTGCGGAGCACCGACGTTGCATTCAACTTTGAATTCACGGCGCATACGTTCAATGATGATATCGAGGTGGAGTTCACCCATACCGGCAATGATCGTCTGACCTGTTTCTTCATCTGTGAATGTACGGAAAGTCGGGTCTTCTTCAGCCAGTTTCGAGAGGGCGTTGCCCATCTTATCGGAATCGGCTTTAGTCTTCGGTTCAACGGACATCTGGATGACCGGTTCCGGGAAGACCATGGATTCAAGGATGACAGGATTCTTTTCGTCACAGAGCGTATCACCGGTTGTGGTGTTCTTCAGACCGACAACGGCAGCGATATCACCGGCGTTGACTTCAGCGATCTCTTCACGACGGTTCGCATGCATCTGCAGAATACGAGAGAAGCGTTCCTTGACGTCTTTGGTTGCGTTTAATACGTAGGATCCGGACTGGATCGTACCGGAGTAAACGCGGAAATATGTCAGACGACCGACAAACGGGTCAGTCGCGACTTTGAATGCGAGAGCCGCGAAGGGTTCTTTGTCATCAGCAACACAGGTCTTTTCCTCACCGTCCGGTGTGACACCACGGATAGCCGGGATATCAAGCGGGGAAGGCAGGTATTCGATAACAGCGTCCAGTAAGAGCTGAACACCCTTGTTCTTGTAGGCGCTGCCACAAAGTACCGGGAAGAAATCGGAATCGATGACGCCCTTACGGATAGCACCCTTGATCTCTTCGACTGTCGGCTCTTCGCCTTCGAGAACTTTCATCATCAGATCTTCATCATAGTCAGCGACCATTTCGATGAGTTCCTGACGCAGAAGTTCTGCCTGCTCCTTGAACTGATCGTCGATATCGCTTTCTGTGATATCAAGACCCTTTTCGTCGTTGTAGATGTACTGTCTTCTTTCGATCAGGTCGATAACACCACGGAAGGTGTTTTCCGCACCGATCGGCATCTGGATCGCAGCGGCCTTGGCAGCTAAACGATCGCCGATGGAACGTACAGACATCATGAAGTCAGCACCGGTAGCGTCCATCTTATTGCAGAATACGATACGCGGGACCTTGTAGGTAGTAGCCTGACGCCAGACAGTTTCTGTCTGCGGCTCAACACCTGCTTTGGAGTCGAGTACGGTAACCGCACCATCGAGGACACGCAGGGAACGTTCTACTTCAACAGTGAAGTCAACGTGACCGGGGGTGTCGATAATGTTGAATCTTGTCTTAGGGAACTGCTTCTTGGAGCCTTCCCAGAAAGTTGTGGTCGCAGCACTGGTAATCGTGATACCGCGTTCCTGTTCTTCTTCCATCCAGTCCATCTGGGCGGAACCGTCATGCGTTTCACCGATCTTATGTGTTTTACCGGTGTAGAACAGAATACGTTCTGTACATGTCGTTTTACCGGCATCGAACTGCGCCATGATACCGATATTACGAGTGTTAGTTAAGCTGTATTCGCGAGCCATAGCGTATCCTTTCTATTACCAGCGATAATGAGCGAAAGCTTTGTTGGCTTCGGCCATTCTGTGTGTGTCGTCTTTCTTCTTGACGGAAGCACCCTGACCGTTCGCTGCATCGATGATCTCGTTAGCGAGACGCAGTTCCATTGTTCTTTCGGAACGCAGGCGGCTGTAGTTAACGATCCAGCGCAGACCAAGTGTTAATCTTCTTTCGTCGGATACTTCGACCGGAACCTGATAGTTCGCACCACCTACACGGCGCATCTTCAGTTCCAGTTCAGGCATGACGTTGTCAAGTGCTTTTTCAAAGACTTCCATCGGCTGCTGACCAGTCTTTTCTTCTACGATTGCGAATGCATTGTAGAGGATGCTCTGGGCAACGCCTTTTTTACCGTCTAACATGATTTTGTTGACTAATCTAGTAACAAGCTTGGAGTTATAGATTGGGTCGACCAGTACGTCACGTTTTGCGATATGTCCTTTTCTTGCCATAAATAATCTCCTTTCTTATTACTTAGGTTTCTTTGTACCGTAGAGGGAACGGCCCTGCTTACGGTTGTTTACACCAGCACAGTCTAATGTGCCACGGATAACATGGTAACGAACACCCGGAAGGTCCTTAACACGGCCACCACGGATCAGAACAACAGAGTGTTCCTGAAGGTTGTGTCCGATACCCGGAATGTAAGCTGTAACTTCCATGCCGTTGCTTAAACGAACACGGGCGTATTTACGTAAAGCGGAGTTCGGCTTTTTCGGAGTCATCGTACCGACACGGGTGCAGACACCACGTTTCTGCGGGGAGCTCAGTTTGATCGGGCGGCTCTTTAATGTATTGAAGCCACGGTTCATAGCCGGAGACTTGGATTTATAAGTCTTGTCCTGACGTCCTTTACGTACCAATTGGTTAATTGTTGGCATTTCTTTCTCCTTTCTTCTCTCGTAGTAAATCTTTCATTTGTGCACACACTTCCAAGTGTGCCAACCTGTCGAATAATATATAGATCCCAAAGGATCTACACAGACAAGCTTTATTATAATAGTTAAAAAAGCATCTTAAGTCAATAGAAAACAGCGAAATACTGCGGATTTTATGCGGTTTTTCGCGTATTTTTCTTATCGTAGGGAAAAAGGGCACCCGCAATAGACCTGATGGTACAGATCCAGCTTCTTATTGAGCTTTTCGTTCAGTGCCTGGCCGCCTTTTTTCTTGAAGTCCGCTGTCAGGAATCTGACCGGAGCGTATTTCGCGGCGCATTCCTTTCCGATGCGGTTGATGTAGTCGGCATTTTTCCTGCCGGAGACGGACATGACGGTCCCGCAGTATTCATAACCCTCTTTCTGTGCGTAGCGAAAACTCTCCTCGATGCGCATCTCATAACAGCTGAAGCAGCGTCTGCCGCCTTCCTTTTCCGCAGCCATCGGCTGCAGTTTCCTGAGAAATTCGGGGCTGTTACGTTCAGGAACGACCAGGCTGATGTTTCGGTGGGGGATGATGGAGAGATAGCGCTCCAGCTCCTGCAGACGGAGATCGTATTCCTCTTCAGGATAGATGTTGTCGTTCGTGTAATAGATCGTCACATCGAAGTAGTCATCCAAAAGAAGCAGCGGATAGACACAACAGACACCGCAGCAGGCATGAAAAAGAAGCCGCGGCCGGTGGCTGAGCTTATGGATCTCTTCTTCGAAAAGGGCGATATAACTGCTCATTTTTTACTCGTTATCTATGAACATCGAGTCACCGAACGAGAAGAAACGGTATCTCTCGGCAACTGCTTTCTTATAAGTATCCAGGATCAGATCTTTCCCGGCGAAGGCCGAGATCATCATGATCAGCGTGGATTTCGGCAGATGGAAATTGGTGATCTGCGCGTCGATCGCTTTGAATGTATAAGGAGGGTAGATGAAGATCGATGTGTCTCCCTCGCAGGCTTCGAAGCGGCCGAAACGGTTCATGACGGTCTCCAGGGTACGGGTGGATGTCGTGCCGACAGCGATGATCCGGCGTCCCTCCGCTTTTGCGCGGTTCAGCTGATCCGCTGTTTCCTGCGACATCTGGTAGTACTCACTGTGCATCTTATGCTCTTCCACGATATCTGTCTTGACCGGACGGAAAGTTCCGAGACCTACGTGGAGCGTGACTTCGGCGATCTCAACACCCATATCCTTGATCTTCTGATCGAGTTCCGGTGTGAAGTGCAGTCCTGCGGTCGGGCAGGCGGCAGATCCGGGGATCTCCGCGTAACAGGTCTGATAACGGGAAGGATCTTCCAGTTTTTCATGGATATAAGGCGGCAGCGGCATCGTTCCCAGCTGCTCCAGAACCTCCAGGAAAAGACCCTGATAGTGCATGCGGAAAATACGGATGCCTTCGTCACGGACTTCCAGACACTCCGCTTTTAAAAGATCTCCGAATTCAATGACAGTTCCCTGCTTGATCACCTTCGCGTTTCCGCAGAGGCATTCGCAGACATCGCCTTCACGTTTCAGGATAAGAAGCTCGACCAGAGCTCCGGTCTCCTGTTTCACGCCCTTCAGACGGGCGGGAATGACTTTGGAGTTATTGCGCACCAAAACATCTCCGGGATGAAGATATTCCGGTAATTCGTAGAAATGACGGTGTTCGATCACGCCGGTATTTTTATGCAGAACGAGCAGTCTCGACTCGTCTCTTTTCTCGCTCGGATGCTGTGCGATCAGCTCTTCCGGCAGTTCATAATCAAAATCGCTGAGTTTCATTAAAAACCTCTTTCATCAAAGCCGTAACGGCTCAGTGTCTCCTCCTTGAATTCCAGGAAGCGGTCCTCGGCGATCGCCTGACGCATGTCTTCCATGAAACGCAGAAGGAAGCGAAGATTGTGGATCGACAGCAAACGGCTGCCGTAACCCTCATTGCAGCGGAAAAGGTGATTCAGATAGGCTTTGGTATATTTCCGGCAGCAAACGCAGTCGCACTCCGGATCAAGCGGAGTGAAATCATGTTTGTAGATATTCTTCTTGATATTGATCCTGCCCTGAGTTGTCATCAGCGTTCCGTGTCTAGCGATACGGGTAGGGAGGACGCAGTCGAACATGTCGACGCCTCTTTCAACAGCTTCGAGCAGATCGTTGATCGCGCCGATCCCCATTTCGTAGCGCGGTTTGTCTTCCGGCAGGAAGGGAAGGGTATAGTCAAGCATATGGTAATGGGTCACCTTGTCCTCGCCGACGGAAGTTCCGCCGATCGAGTAGCCGTCAAAATCCATCTTTACGAGTTCTTCCGCGCAGTAGCGGCGCAGGCCGGCGAATTTGCTGCCCTGCACGATCCCGAATAATGCCTGATCCTTTTTCTTATGAGCGTCCTTGCCGCGCTTTGCCCAGCGCAGAGTCCGTTCAACAGAAGCTTTCGTATATTTATAGGAACTCGGATAGGGGATACATTCATCAAAAGACATAGCGATATCGCTTCCGATCTTTTCCTGGATTTCAATGCTTTTTTCCGGAGAAAGGAACAGTTTCGTGCCGTCCAGATGTGATTTGAACTGGACGCCGTCCTCGTGGATCGAACGGCTGTCGGCAAGCGAAAAGACCTGGAAACCGCCGGAATCCGTCAGGATGGGACCATCGTACTGCATGAATTCATGAATGCCTCCGGCTTCTTCCAGAACATCTTCCCCGGGGCGGAGCCAGAGGTGATAGGTATTGGCCAGGATGACCTGTGAGCCGATCTCCTTCAGTTCCTCGGGAGAAACAAATTTAACGGTCGCCTGCGTACCGACCGGCATGAACATCGGTGTCTTAACGACTTTGCCGAAAACGTTCAGTTCGCCGAGCCGTGCATTTGTCCGTGAGTCCTTTTTAATAAGCTTATATTTGAATTCTTTTTCCATAGCTTTCTAATCATATCACAGACTGTGTTATAATTGCGTAAGTGAAAAGTAAAGCTCTGAAAACCGATAATTTAGCGGAAGATCGTGAGATCGAATACAGGGTCAACGCCAAGCCGTATATCCTGCTCAGCCTGATCGTTGTTATCGGCACAGGAATGATGTTCCTTACCAGTTTCTTATATATCGGCGCTGCGATCGCTGCGACCGGACTGTTTGCACTGCTGTTTTTGCCGAGCCGGATCCTGCTCGAGTTTTCCAAAGACTATGTAGTCGTGTATCATCGTGTAAATCAGAACGAATGCGAACTGATCTACTATGATGAGATCGTGTCCTATCAGTATGTGCGGAATCCCCAGAGCGACTATCTGGTCTTTGAACTGGAAAACGGTGAAACGATCCGGGTCTCCTGCTTCGGAAAAACAAGGGTCGAGATGATCCTGAACCATTACGCCAAAGATAAAAAGAAAAAGACAAATGTCTAATTTTTTCATTCTATGAAAACTTTACATTATTTCTAATACATGTTACATTAGAGATTAAGTTATTCTCTCGTGGAGGTTTTAGATTTAGATGAAGGAATTTCAGAATAATGCCTACTTCTGGCAGAAACTCGATACACTCTGCTTATCGGGCGATTTCGTGGAAACCAGACCGAAAGGCGAAGTACATCCTTCTTATCCGAACCTGATCTATCCTTGCCGCTACGGATATTTCACACTATCGGAGCAGGGCGAGGATAAGATGTTTCATGCGTTTGTGGGAAGCGAAGGCTCGCAGGCGGTTGGTGTTGTGATCTGCGCCGACATTCTGGCAAAGGATCTTGAGGTCAAAGTCCTGATCGGTGTCAGTGAAAAAGAAGAGGAATCGATCCTCGATTTCCTGAACCAGACAGACTTTCAGAAAACCGTTATCATGAAACGCGGAAAAGAAATACCTTCTTGGGCAGTCAGTGATTGAATTGACTGCTTTTTGTTATATAATATTCGAGTAAAAAAAGGAGAAAACTTATGAGCGAATTAAGACCGGAAACTCTGAAGCGTATTGAAACAACCGAAGCAGCTGAAGCTTTCATCGCCGAACAGGTCGAGGAGATCAGAAAACAGGTTGGAGACAAAAAAGTCTTATTAGCATTATCGGGTGGTGTAGATTCTTCTGTCTGCGCTGCTCTGCTGATCAAGGCTATCGGCCAAAATCTCGTTTGCGTCCACGTAAATCACGGACTTTTAAGAAAAGGTGAACCGGAACAGGTTATTGAAGTATTCCGCAACCAGATGAACGCAAATCTTGTCTATGTTGATGCAGTGGATCGTTTTCTCGATAAACTCGCCGGCGTTACCGATCCGGAAACAAAGAGAAAGATCATCGGCGGAGAATTTATCCGCGTATTCGAAGAAGAAGCGCGTAAACAGGAAGGCATCGAGTTCCTCGCACAGGGAACGATCTACCCGGATATCCTTGAATCCGACGGTGTAAAAGCACACCACAATGTCGGCGGTCTTCCGGATGATCTGCAGTTCGAACTTGTCGAACCCGTTAAGTTCTTATATAAGGATGAAGTGCGTGTAGTCGGTAAGACATTAGGTCTGCCGGACACAATGGTATACCGTCAGCCGTTCCCGGGCCCGGGTTTAGGCGTACGCTGCACCGGAGCGATCACCAGAGACAGACTGGAAGCTTTAAGAGAAGCGGATGCGATCGTCCGTGAAGAGATCGGAAAGCTCGATCCGGTTCCGTGGCAGTACTTCGCAGTCGTTCCGGATATCCAGTCCACCGGTATCAAAGATTCCAAGCGTTACATGGGCTGGCCGGTCATCATCCGTGCCATCACGACTGTTGATGCTGTGACCGCCAAGAGCGTTGAGATCCCGTTCGAAATGCTCTGCCGTATCAGAGACAGAATCATTGAGACCGTCCCGGGTGTCAACAGAGTCCTCTGGGATATCTCGAACAAACCGGTTTCAACGATCGAGTGGGAATGAAATTATGTCCCTATGTACTCCGGATTATTCTGAAATATGTAAACTGAATTATCCTGGGTATTAATCGAACACATCTAAAAATGGATTAATGAATGAGACCTTGCATGAATCATGTGAGGTCTTTTCTTA
>JAFRLM010000018.1 GCA_017431225.1 Erysipelotrichaceae bacterium
GTCGATAAACAGTCACCGGGTTATGTAAGGAGGCTTGTTCTTCTGAAAAGACAAAGACGCCCGGCAGAAGAGCTTTCTGCTGAACGTCTCAAAAAAGGATAAACGAGGATACGAATTATCAGATTCGGTCAGAATCTTTCAATCGGTCCTGTCAGACAAAACTGGTTGAAGTAGTTCGAGAAAAGGGAACATCAAGCAGCAAAACCGAAGCTCAAAAAATGAGATCAAACGGACTTCTTACGCTCTGTCATTCTCCGATTTTTCCCTCAATTTTTAACTAAAACGGGTCTAAAAAGGGCGGTTCCCTCAGTATTAACTACTTTTTTCTCGTCAGATTTCGTCAGATTTTGTCAAAACAAATCAAAAAGATTTTGGAAAGAAAAAACCCCGGAAACGTTGAATTTCCAGGGTTTTTCGCATCTCTCTTGGTCTCGATTAACGCTTCGAGAACTGCGGAGCACGACGTGCAGCCTTGAGGCCGTACTTCTTTCTTTCCTTTTCACGCGGATCACGTGTGAGGAAGCCTGCGCTCTTCAGCGCCGGACGGAAATCGGAACCAGCTTCGAGCAGTGCTCTTGCAATACCATGACGCATAGCGCCAGCCTGACCTGCGTAACCGCCGCCGTAGACGTTGATGAAAACGTCGTACTGGCCTTCAGTTTCTGTCAGGACCAGCGGTGATTTGACGACCATGCGGAGGATCTCCTGCGGGAGATACTCTTCAAGAGTCTTTTCACCAACCATGATCTTGCCTGTACCAGGAGTTAAATAGACGCGTGCAACGGAAGATTTTCTTCTTCCTGTACCCATGTAAGATACACTATTCTTCTTTTTAGCCATAGTTTATCCTTTCTATTTCAGCTCCATTGGTTTCTGAGCAGCATGCGGATGTTCCGGACCTGCGTATACAAAGACATGATGACGGATCTTGTTGCCAAGCTTGTTGTGCGGAAGCATGCCCTGGATCGCATCTTCTACTAAGCCGGCCGGATCTTTTCTCATACGTTCACCGATCGTCTTGGATTTCAGTCCTCCCGGATATCCGGAATGATGGTAGTAGACTTTCTTTGTTTCCTGATCGCCGCTGTAAACGACTTTGTCGGCGTTGATAACGATAACATAGTCACCGCAGTCAACGTGGGGAGTGAAGGTCGGCTTGTTCTTGCCGCGGAGAACAGTAGCAACCTTGGTAGCTAAGCGACCAAGAGTCATTCCTGTTGCATCAACGACATACCAGTCTTTCTTCACTTCTTCTGCTTTAAGCATCGTAGTTTGACGCATAGTATACCTCTTTCTCTATGTAGTTTCCGGGGCTACAAAAAAATAATAAGGCAACAATTATTATATGTAATTGCTGCCTTTTCGTCAATTGAATGTGCCGTATTTCTGCGGAAAATACGGATATTGCACATTAATGCATCAATGGCTGTTTTATTTGGCTACCTGAACAGGTGTCCACATCTGCGAGCCGTATACATCTCTCAGCATGTAGCAGAAGTGCAGATCTGTATTCTCGATCGAACCCAGACCAACTTCGAGCAGACCTTTTTCTGTCTGCGTGGTCGCGTCATCACCGAGATCGGATGCAAATACTGCATCTGCGTATTCACCGGTGCCTTCGTCGACTGTCAGTGTATCGCCGAGATAATAGGTATCCTGATAATTTCCGTTGTAATCATAGTAATCACAGAGGAAATCGATCTTATCACCCTTCGCGATCTGGATCAGATCCTTTGCCAGAACACCATCGTCATAAACGACCTGTGCGCCGAGAACGAAACCGTCCGGATTATCCTGGTCAAACTGAACGAGCAGGTTCACTCTCTGCGAACCGTCCGCATTCGTCAGGATCGCCGGGATGTAACCGGTCTGTGTGTATTCCGCGTCACTGACTTCTTCGTTTGCGAGCGGATAGTAAGCGACCAGATGACCGTTCAGAGTCGTCCAGGTGGAATCGTACGCAACGATCAGATCGCCGGTCTCGTTGAACTCGAAGAACGGATCATATCCGAGATCGATGTAACCGGTGGTGTCGTCTGCCCAGACATTCAGGTAGATATCGTCGACCAGTTTCCACTGCTCGTCTGTGAGTTCAAGAACTGTCTCACCGTTCTTTTCCGTCAGTTCCAGAGCGGAAGCATCCAGATGGTTTCTGCCCAGGAGCATCGAGAAGAGGTCCAGCGAGTCGGAATCAACGACCTGTGTGCCGCCGCCTAAAAGCGAAGAGATATCGTAGCCGCTGCTGCCGAGGAGCAGGTTGAGGATGTCTTCACTGCTGTAAGTCGTGCCGTTGGAGACCGGTGCTCCGCCCAGTACATCAAAGAAGCTGTTCGTGGAAGTCTGGGTGACTGCCTGACCGGAACTCTGCAGTGTTGCGAAGGAACGTACAGCGGACGCGTATTCACTTTCCATACCGATGCGGTCATAGATACCGGTGATCGCCGATACCTTGTTGATGGCGCGGTACGGGAAGTAGATGCTCAGTCCGTAAGAGTTCTTGATGTTCTCCGTACGGTTGTATTTGACACAGCTCAGGATCGCATCCTGTAATGCCTTTGCCTCAGGATTGCTGAAATTCGAGCAGAAGTGCGCCAGGTCGATCTGGTCGAGTTTATTCTGCTGGGAGAATTCCTTTGTGACACTGCGCGCTTTTGCGACAGTCATATAATCATCGGACTTGACCGAAGCAGTGACTGTTTTGGAGAAGTCGCGGAGCGCTGCCGGAACGACTGCGTCAAATTCCGCGAGATCGACCAGGGACAGCGTGGTCTGTACAGCCTGACGACCGGCAGCCTGCTTGGAAGCGGCTGTGTAGTCATCGATGATCTGCTTGCCGAGTTCGGTCGTCGGAATGGAAGTGTTATTCGCAAGGGATGTCAGCCAGTTCGTGTAATACCAGCCGGTGCCGGGTTCGGTCTCTTCGGAAGCGATCAGATAATCGGCAAACGGTGTTGTGGCAACGGCTGTTTCAACTGTCGCCATCAGGCAGGCGTCGAAACCGACGAAGTCGAATTTCACACCGCCCTTTTCAAGAGCGCTGTATACCTTATCAAGGGTCATCGTTCCGCGGTTATAAACTTCATCATACGCATAACCCTGGACAGAGCCGCCGCCATGGTCCCAGAGAATCAGCATGTAGCGGTCTGCCGGATAGTTCTGCGCGCAGAGCTGAATGAAGTAAGCAAGGTTTTCCGGATCAGCCATGTTCTGGGAACCGACGTTTCCGAGCGGGACCAGACCGATCTGTTCGCCCTGGTTTACGAGCCAGAGCTGATTGGACTGGGTGGACATGACAGAGTTGCGCCATCTTCTGGTACCGCCTGTCTCGATCACGATATTGACTTTATCGGAATGCGCGGCATAGAGGATCTCGTTCAGATCGGATGTCGCCATACCATAGTTGGATTCAAGGTCAGAAGCGCACATATACAGCATGATCGTGACTGTATCCTGTCCGTTTCCTTTCAGCTTTGTATATTTTTCTCTGGCAGTACCGCTGACTGTTGTGTTCAGCGAGCTGCTGTTGACATTCTGATAGGTCGTCTGCGGTTTGGAATAGGCGACTGCCGTCTGTGCCGGCTTCGGAGTCGCAGTGACCTGCGGCGTCGGCGTCGGAGTCGGTGTTACTGCGGAGTTATTCGAGGAAGAACAGCTGCGCAGACCGCCGGAAAGAAGGAAATAGACCAGCAGGAAGATCAGCAGCATGACCCAGAGCGGAACTCCTCTGCGGCGGGATCCGGAAGATCTGTTGGAAGAGAATGTGTTCTGCAGATTCGGTCCCTGCTGATAACCGGAACGCTGGTTACTGCTTTGACGATTCTGTGTAAAATATATCCGCTGACCGGAGGAAGGCTCCTGACGCGGGCTTTGATTTCCAAAAGCGCGGGTATTCTGAGAAGGCTCCCGCTGAGTACTGTTTGCGGTACCCGGACGGTTCGTCGTATCAACGTTACCGACCTTGCCGGTACCGAGACCATTTCCTCTTTTTTCAACTTTGTCGACGGTTGAAGTCACTGTTCTCCTGCGGCGGGAGACCGGACGTTTGTTTTCCGTGTTGTTGTTTTCCGGCATAAAATACCTCCTTAAAAAACAAGCATAGGCTCGATATAATTATACATTTTTTAGAATGCTGCTGATAGATTTTTCACAGTCCCTCCTGTGCTGTATTCATTGCCATATTCCCGGAAAAACCGATACAATCAGGTAGAGGTAAAAATTATGCTGAAAGCTGTATTATTTGATTTCGATGAAACTCTGGGCTGGCGACGCAAGTATGCCTACCGTACCTATATGGATCTCATCACTTCCCTGACACCGGATCTTGATCCCCTGCACCGGGAAGCGATCGTTCAGGACTGCATGATCTGGGATATGCGCGGGTATTATTCAAAGCGTTTCATTCTGGAGAATCTCCAGAAAAAATACGGGCTGAATGTCCCGGATAAAGATGAATTCTATGTCTGGTGGAATGACACCTGTGCCAAAAACATGGTCCTCTATGACGGAGCCGAAGAGATCGTCAAAGAACTCCGCGGCCGTTACAAGCTTGGGATCGTGACGAACGGGTCCGCCCGCGGTCAGTACGGAAAGATCGACGCATCAGGACTTGCCGGATACTTTGATTACCGGATCTGTTCAAATGACGCCGAATCCCGTAAACCGGATAAGGGCATCTTCTTAAACGCATGTGAACATCTCGGTGTCACTCCGGATGAGGTGCTGTTCATCGGAGATACATTCACCAGCGATATTCTGGGAGCTCTTGAACTGGGAATGAAAGCTGTCTGGTTCAATCCGACGGGGCATCCCTGTGATTATGATGTGCCGCAGATCAAAGATCTCCGCGAGCTGAAAAACTATCTGGATTAGAGTTCTTCATTTACAGACACAAACACTAAAAAAGGCAACCGCGGGGTTGCCTTTAGAATACTTTGGTTGTTCTCTGTTGTTATTCAGATTAGTGGATGAACAGACGGAGAGCTGCTGTGAAGACAGTCGGTGTGAGTAAGCAGCCGAGACCTGTGTAGAAGGTAGCGACCATTGCACCGTAAGGAACGAGCTTGGAGTCAACAGCAGCCAGACCACCGGCAGTACCGGAAGTGGAGCCGATCAGACCACCAAAGATCATAGCAGCAGTCGGGTTGTCAAGCTTGATCTTCTTAGCGATCAGCGGAGCGATGATCATAGCAGCGATGGACTTAACAGCACCAGCAGCGATGGACAGAGCGACAACGTCGGAGCTTACGCCGAATGCAGCACCTGTGACCGGGCCGACAACGAATGTCTGAACACCAGCACCGATAGTAGCGAGTTCGTAAACATCTCTGTAACCGAATACCAGACCAACAACGACACCGATAACGAAGGAGAAGAGAAGACCGAGAGCCAGAGCAACGATACCAGCCAGACCAGCCTTGACCAGGTTCTTCGGATCAATACCCCAAGCTGTGGAGATGATTGCGAAGTCACGCATCATGCCGCCGCCGAGGATACCGATACCACCGAAGATCGCATATTTCTTCAGGGAGTCACCGGAACCAACTGCGTAAACAACGTCTGTGATACCTTTGGAAGCGGATGTCAGAACACCAGCGTCTAACTGTTTGTGAGCGATAACGCCACCGATATAAGCAACGACCAGAGCTAACAGGATCGCGAAAGCGGAACCCATTCTCTTCTGACCGATCAGTTCAGCGATCTTATAGCCGAGGAATGTAACAACAGCAGTAAGGATGAAGGAACCGACTAAGCCGTAGCCGGAAGCCATTTTAGCAAAAATTGTCATTTAATGTTTCCTCCCTTAATTAGTCCTTCGCAAGCTTACTGATAAGCGGAATTGTCAGAAGCGGAATGATGACAGCGAGAATACCGGAAATGATCGGAACCAGACCGGAAGCAACAGCGGAGTATACGTCCTGGTTCATACTCATCGCAACGACGACCGGGATGTAAAGAGCAGAAATGAACTCAATACCGCCCTCTGTTTTCGGGTTAAGTTTCTTTCCTGTTTTTGCAAGATAAACCTGAATAAGAATAAAGAAGACCATAGCGAAGCCTACGCCGCCGACATCACTGTTAAGTCCCAGAGCTGCACCAAGCAGGTTTCCGAGATAGCAGCCGGCGAACATGCAGGCACCGATAATGCCTAAACCGTAAATACCCATTTGTTTCTCCTTTCAAAGTAATGTATTAACGTGCCTTTAGCATATCTTCCCGCTTAGATAACATCTAATACATATTTTTTAATTTATTAATATCCCGGACGTTATATTTTTGAATATGCCGTTAAAATGGGCATTTTTGTGAAGTATAACGTTTTTTACGCATTGCTTTTTGGAATATATTTACTCCTTTCAATATCATTTTTGTAATATAAAAGATCCGTCTTCCAACGGATCTTTCTGTGTTTTGATGATCGTTTTCTTATTGTTCTTTTGCGAAAACCAACGTTCCGCCGCTGTCTTCGATCAGGATCTGGCCGTTCTCGTAACGGAAAGACTCCTCCATGCCGTCGATAACAGCGGTTCCCTTTTCAAGATCGTATGTCAGCTCCATCTTTTCGTTCATAGCAAGCATTTCGCCTGTGCCGTCGCTATTGAGAGTGAGACTGAATTCATATCCCAGGTCACGAAGTTCTTTCATCGTTTCTTCTGTTACCGGATCGTTTTCCGCATCGATCCGGAGGAGATAGTATTTACCGCTGACATCCACTTTCTTGGAACATCCAAAGAATGTGACAGCGATCAGCAGTACGCAGATCAGTTTTAATACTCTTTTCATAATAAGCACTCCATTCTTATAAATATTGTAACATTCCCGAATACAGATCATTCGTCGGCTTCGCGGATCTCTACGCTTTGATCCGTTGCTTTCAGCTGTTTTGTGAGATTGCTGTAACAAATGTCCGTCTCACCCAGAAGCGAGTAGAAGTATCCGTCCGATTCCGGCAGTTCTCCCTCCTGCAGAGACAGATTGCGGCAGACCGCATCGACCGGATCGCCGGTATTGCTGATCACATAGGATACCGCGTACTTTTCCTGGGGAATACCCTCCGAAAGATAATACGGATGACGGTAGTGGATATTGCCGTCTTCGCCTGTGATCGTGTAGTACAGGGAGCTTTCTCCGCCTGCTATCGTGAAGCGGCTCATCGCCATAACGGCTGAAGCCGGCAGGACCGCTACATTCTTCAGCGTATTGTTCCCGCTGTCAAAGCCGCACAGATTCAAGCCTTCGATGTCGACTTCTCCAAGAAAAACAAGAACTCCACTGTCGCTTTGCAGGAAACCATTCGTCCAGCCATTGCGGACCAGATCGTCCGCTACAAGACGGAGTACATAAGCATCATGCAGCAGATTCAGATCGATATAATTGGCCGGATATTCATTCTCTGCTATAAAGTCCAGATATCCTTCGCCCGGCATATAAGTGACTTTATTCCCGTTAAAACGCAGTTCGCCGTGTACGCCTTCTTCCAGAGCCCGAAACGCTTCGATACGTTCGGCGACATTCGGATCATTTAGCGGATCGCTTTCAAGCGGCTCGCTTAACGATAGCACATCTTCCCAGAGCGCGTAGAGCGGACCGTTGTAGAGGGAATAAACATTGCTTCCCCTGCTCTGCGCATCCTTCAGCACAGTGACCAGCTCTTCGCTCAGTTCGATCTCTTCCCCGGGATGATTGTTTAGAGCTGCCAGAGAAACAATGCTCTCATACTCATTGACCGGATCGAGCTCTTTTACGACTCTGCCCAGAGAGATACTGTAGAAATCACCCAGCTCGCTCTGTTTCTGGCGGATCTCACCGGAACCTCCTTCGAAATTGTAGTATAAGTGGAATCCGTGATCGTACATCTTGTTCTCAACGTCCGGGTTGGCCTCGACTTCATAAATGCCGGGATCTTTATGCATCATCTGACGGATCCCGTAAACAAAGGAAAAGATCGCAACCAGAAAAGCCAAAACAAATAATACTGTTCTGAGTTTTATATGTCTGGTGCTGAGCACCAGCTGTTCATCTCTTTCGCTATCGAACATTCAATACCTCATTTTCAACTATCATTATAAGTCAGCGTTCCGTCTTTCGAAAGAAAAGAAGGAGCGCTTACGCCCCTTCTCCAAAACGGATCTGTTTGTATTTTGCGATCTCTTCGCTGTTGCCGAAGACCATGTGTCCGTTGCCGATATCGACCAGCTGCGGCTGTTCCTTGGAATAATCGTGGAACTTCGCCGGATCATAGACAAAGAGTTTTTTCTGCTTTTCGATGATCGGATCCGGTACCGGGATCGCTGAGATCAGAGACTTGGTGTACGGATGCAGCGGATAAGCGAAGAGTTCTTCAGCTTCCGCGATCTCCATGACACGGCCCTTGTAGATAACGACGATACGGTCGGAAATGAAGCGGACAATCGAAAGGTCGTGGGCGATAAAGAGATAGGTCAGGCCTTTTTCAACCTGGAATTTCTTCAGCAGGTTAAGGACCTGGGCACGGATCGAGACGTCAAGAGCGGAGATCGGTTCATCGGCAACGATGAATTCCGGTTCCATGACGATCGAACGGGCCATACCGACACGCTGACGCTGTCCGCCTGAGAATTCATGCGGATAACGGGTCAGGTGTTCCGGGAGCAGACCGACATCTTCAACGATCTTTTCGATCTTGGAGATACGGTCTTTTTCATCTTTATACAGATGGAAGTTATAGAGACCTTCGGAAATGATGTATTCGATGGTCGCTCTTTCATTCAGAGATGCAGCCGGATCCTGGAAGATCATCTGGATCTTACGGATGACTTCACGGTCTTCCTGCTTGCTGATCTTACCGGAGATCTTTTTACCATCATAGTAGATGGCACCGGCAGAACACGGGTTGATACGCATGATCGCACGGCCGATGGTTGTTTTACCGGAACCGGATTCACCAACCAGGGAAAGCGTTTCACCCTTATAGATATCGAAACTTACGTTATCGACAGCTTTGAAAGCTTTTTTACCGCGGCCGAAGACAACATCAAGGTTCTGAATGGAAAGTAATACTTTTTTCTCTTCGTTACTCATGTACTACCTCCTCATCAAAGTCAACATAGGTCTTCTTGATCTTCTCGTGCAGATTCTGGATATTCTCCGGTTTCTCGACCTTCGGTGCGCGAGGATCGAGCAGCCAGGTCTTAGCGAAGTGTGTATCGCTGATCTGGAACATTGGCGGTTCCTGCTCCAGGTCGATCGCCATTGCGTATTTGGAACGCGGTGCGAACGCATCACCCTTGATCTTGTTGTAGAGGGACGGCGGAGTTCCCGGAATGGAGAACAGGTCCTTACCCTTTTCGGAAAGCTGCGGCAGTGAGGACAGCAGCGACCAGGTGTACGGATGACGCGGATCATAGAAGATCTCTTCAACTGTACCCAGCTCGACGATCTGTCCGGCGTAGAGTACTGCGACTCTTTCCGCAACGTTCGCAACGACACCAAGGTCGTGTGTGATGTAGATCGTAGTGAAACCAAGTTCCTTCTGCAGATCCTTGATCAGACGGATGATCTGCGCCTGGATCGTAACGTCCAGAGCGGTCGTCGGTTCGTCACAGATCAGGATCTTCGGCTGGCAGGAGAGAGCGATCGCGATAACGATACGCTGACGCATACCACCGGAATATTCGAACGGATAATCATCGAAACGGCTTTCCGGATCAGGAATACCGACTTTCGCCATGATGTCCAGCGTTCTTCTGCGTGCTTCTTCAGTAGAGCACTTCTGATGTTTGAGGATGACTGTCATGATCTGTTTGCCGATCGTGATGACCGGGTTCAGTGATGTCATCGGGTCCTGGAAGACAGTTGCGATACGGCAACCGCGGATCTGTTCCCAGTCTCTTTCGAGCGTGATCTTGGCACAGTCGATGATCGTGTAACCATGGACGATCTGATTGGCTTCATCAAGCTCACGGAATTCAACACGGAAGGTACCGACTTCGAAGATCTTATTCAATGTATCTCCGTCTGTCAGGTCTTCCCCTCTCTTCATAGCTTCCTCGAAAGATTTATCGAGTTTGCTCAAAAAATTCTTCTGAGAATGTTTCGGATAGCGGGCGATAGAGAGCAGGATCTCATATGCGATCTTTTCGTTACGGGTGAGCACTTCATCGCTCAGACCGTTGGGATTGCCTTCTTTGTCTGCTTTTGCGATCTTTTCCTGACGCTTAGCTTCAAGAGCTTTGATCTGCTCCTGATATTTGGCATTCAGTTCTGTATTCTTGGCAAAATCATCCGCTTTCTTTTTGATGAATTCTTTTTCCTCTGCTTCGATCTCTTCTTTTTTCTTTGTCAGATCTTTGAGAGTATCATTAAGGGATTTGATCTCGGCGGCATCTGCCTTCTTATCGAGGGTCCAGAGGTAGTTTGTCTTTTCGACGATCGCGTCTTCAACTTTCTTGAGCTTTTCATCGAAAGAAGCTTCTTCTTCCGGTGTCAGCGCCTTAGCGTACTTGATTTCGTCGTTGATCTTCTGGATCGCGAGGTACTCCTCTGCGCCTCTTTCAAGAACAGAGTGCTTATTCAGCATGTCTTTCGCGTTTTTCAGGATCTGACGGTTAGCATCAGTCAGTTTAACATCCGTCTTGGAGATCTCATCATCGGAGAAGATGATCTTGCCGTTCGGGATGAAACCATTGGAGTCCAGCATACCGGCGAATGTCTTTGTCAGAACGGATTTACCGGAACCGGATTCACCGACGATCGCGATGGATTCATTCTCATAGATATCCAGCGATACGCCGCGGATTGCAGTAAGGATACGGCCGCGGACATTGAATTTTACTTCAACGTCTTTTAAGGAAAGGAGAACTTTCTTGTCGTTCTTTTCGCTCATACGCTTTCCTCCTTACATATGGGTTCTCGGGTCAGATGCGTCAGCAAGACCCTGGCCGAGAACGTACAGAATGATCGTGATCGCGGACGCGACGACAACAGGCGGCCAGAATTCCCACGGATATGTCAGGAAGGCGGACTGTGCCTGCTGGATCATTCGGCCCAGCGACGGGATCGATGCGGACAGACCGACACCGATATAGGACAGGAAGACTTCCATGCCGATGTAGGACGGAAGCTCCGTTGCGAGCAGTGTAACGATGACAGATGTCAGGAACGGCAGGATATTCTTGGAAATGACACGGGAGACCGGAGTACCCAGACATCTGGATGCCAGGGAATACTCACGGTCACGGATGATCATGACCTGCGTACGGAAGAAGTACGCAATACCTAACCAGCCTGTGATCGTCAGCGCGAAGATGAAGCTCCAGAAACCGGAACCAATGATATACACAAGGACCGAGATCAGGAGGATATAAGGAACGTTTGCAACGATGTTGTAAATGACCAGCATGATCTGATCGACTTTACGGGAGTAGCCCCAGACAGAGCCGACAATGATACCGACCGTCATGTTGATAGCAGCACAGATGACCGCGAGCAGGAGGCTGGTACGGGACGACGCGATAACACCATAGAAGATGGAGTTGCCCATCGGACCGGAACCGAGCAGCCACTTCAGCGAGAAACCGCCGAAGTAATCCCAGGCAGCCATTGGGGAAAGGTTGTAGGTCCGCGCGTTTGTAACGTTTTCCATCATGTCATATGGGAAGATGATCGGTCCGATAAAGGAGATCAGGATGATCAGCGCCAGAATGATGAGAATAACGATGTTGATCTTCTTGCGGAAGAAAACACGGAAAACACTGGACCAGTAGGAGTAACGGGGGGCAACGATCTTTTCTGAAGAGATCGTATCACTGTCGATAAAGCGGAACAGTTCGTCCTGGTTGACAGCCGGATTCTTTTCAGACATTATCTTCCACCTCCTTTATCTTCCTGCAGCGAGATACGCGGATCGTACTTCGTCAGCAACAGGTCACCGAGGATCAGGGAAATGATCGACAGTGAGGTGTAGAAGACGGTACAAGCAACGATAATACCGTTATCGTGCGAGTTGATCGCTCTTGTTAAAAGGTTACCGACACCAGGTACGGAGTAGACGCGTTCTGTGATGATCGCGCCGGTCAGACAGCCTAAGATATTTGCCGGGATACCGTGAACGAGGTAGATCATTGCGTTTCTGGAGATATGGATATCGAAGATCTCCTTTTCAGAGAGACCCTGAGATCTTGCGAATTTAACATAATCGGAGTTCATCTGGTCGATCATGTAACGGCGCATCCATTTCATCAATGAACCGATAGACGGCAGAGACAGAGATATCGTTGGAAGGATATAAGCAAGGATCGGTACCTCTGCGTTCGCAAACTTATACGGTAAATGGAATAAGGTCGTACCTAAAGCGGCAAACATGAATATATACGCCAGACTCGGAACAGCGCCGATAAAGATGATATACGCATTACCGAGCTTATCTGCCAGCTGGTCTTTTCTTCTGGCCATCAGCATACCAAGCGGCAGACCAAGCGCGTAAGCGATGATCGTAGCGATAATGCCCATGACGAAAGAGTTTCCGATCATAGAAAGACCGCTGCGCTTATAGCTGTAGACTGTGTACTTATCGTTGAACTGACTGCGTTCGATCTCGCTTAAGATACCGCTGTTGTAGGTGAGGGTATGGAAATCGATCGCGGTGTCAGTATAGTTATCCGTACCGATCTGGGACGGATACTGCTGCTTTGAAACGACAAGGTCACCGGTTGGACTGTTGATGACCGTAGTGATCTCCTGACCACGGTAAGTCGTATAACTGGTACCAAGGTTGATGCGGATCCAGTTCTGATGAATGAACGGGAAACTGGAATCGAAGTAGAGAAGATATTTATGAGTCGTTCCCGAGCCGACAACAGCAAACAATCCGGAATAAGGATCTTTCTCGATCCGGATATACCGGTCGGTGAGCTCCGGATCCTTTACGTCATTGGTCGTCTCGATCTTGATGAAACCTTTCAGATAGTCGATCAGACGGAAGAAAACATTCTTCTCCTGGATCGCTATAAGATAACCCTTACCACCCGGTTTCGTGCCGCCGCGCTTGTAAGTGATCGGCTCCATGTATTTGACTTCGTAGCCCTGAGCGGAATACTTTTCGGTGAATTCCTTTACCGAAGCGTTCTTCTTAGCGGCTTTGGCATCCTGAATAGCCTCGACGTCCGCGATGAAATCATCGTGCGTCTCATAACCGGCACCGTATTTGGCGGTATACTTCTCCTTCAGGAAGCTGGAATAATCCACGTACGTCAGATACCCGTATTTCTGATACTGAACATACTCGTACATTTCACGGTCGTTGTTGCTCTTTTTATTCCATGTATCATCCTGCTGGAAGATAACACTCCTTTCGATCATCGTATAGACCAGCAACATGACAGTCATTACGACGACAAAGAGCGAAAAGATCGAGAATGCGATACGTTTTGCAAGGTACTTTTTCATAGTTTTTCAATAAAAGCTGCCTTTTATTACTATCCTCCCTTCTCCTCGTTTTGTTTTTGGAAAGCCTTTAACTAGACTTACGTCTCAAAATCAATTTAAGCCGTAAGTTTAATTGGTTTTCAATAAGCAAACACATAGGAGGTCGTGTGGCCTCCTATGTGTACTAGCTAAGTGTTGTTACTTATCGGTTTGCCTAGGAAACAATTAATACAGACCGACAACCTTGGTCATGTAACCGGCACCAGCACCTAAGAATGTATCCAGGTATGTGGACGGGTCACCATAGTCCGGACCCCAACCAGAACCGTAGAACATATCGAAGTTACCAGCTTCACCGTTACTTGCACGGTAACCGCATGCGTAGAAGTCATCCGGTGTAGTAGCTTCAACCAGGTTGACCTGAACGTTTTCAGCACCTAAGCAGTCTTCGATGACCTTCTTGTAAGCGTTGCCCTGAGCGACCTGAACATCATTAGCGGAGTAGTATACAACGTCGATCTGGATCGGGTATGTAACTGTATCGCCGAGTTCTTCTTTAGCCTTTTCAAGGTATGCCTTAGCTTCATCCGGGAAGTACCAGCCGTTAACACCATCGTGGATGTCGACCGGGTTGCCCATTTCCTTAAGGAAGAACTGAACCAGTTCGCCATAGAATGTACCAGCCGGGAATGTTGTGCCGTTGACTGTTACGTCAGAGCTCAGCTGAACGAATTCCGGATGTGTGTACATATTTCTCAGGTTTGTGTTAGCGAGATCTTCACCACGCTGAACAGCGTTCCAAGTTGTCTTATCGAAAGCGAACAGTAATGCCTTACGGAAGTTCTTGTTCTGGAGAGCTGTGTTGGTGTCGATTCTCTGCTGAGCTGTCTTCGGGGAAGCAACAGCACCGGATTCAAGCTGGAATGTACCACGGTTGAGGTTCAGACCGCCGAAGTAAGTGGTGGATGTTGTATCGGAAACGTAAGCATACTTATCGAAGTTACCATCAGCTTTAGCCTTGTCGAGCAGGCCGTTGGAAGCGGATAATGTAACACCAGCATAAGTTCCGTTCAGAGCATCGTTGTAAGTAGCATCCGGGTTTTCACCGTTATCGAAGACCCACTTGATGGAGTTAAGTCTGACTTCGTCAGCCTTGTAGTAACCCGGGTTCTTAACAACAACGATCTCGGAGTCGCCCTGCAGCTTCTGGAGCAGGAACGGTCCGCAGTAAACCTGAGAGGATACGTCTGTGCTCTTACCAAATGTGTAACCATCTGTATCAGCAAATGCTTCAGCGTATTCGTCGATACCGTAAACGCCGCCGCGGCTCTGATAGAAGGAATCACAGATCGGTAAGAAGCAGGAGTATGTCAGCATGGTCAGGAAGTAAGATGTCGGCTGGCAAAGTGTGACTTCCAGTGTGTAGTCATCAACTGCCTTGTAGCCAACGCCGTCAAAGCTTGCACCGTTGAAGTATTCATCAACACCAACGATAACGCCCTGAACGAGCCATTCAAGACCAGCCTGAGCATCCAGCATGTGATGGAAACCAGCAACGAAGTCGTTAGCTGTAACTTCAGCATACTGTGTGCCTTCAGATGTGTACCAGTAAGCACCCTGTCTGATATGGAATGTGTAAGTTAAACCATCATCAGAAACTTCCCAGCTTTCAGCTAATGCCGGCATCATCTGGCCTAAGTTGTTGTATTCAACCAGACCATCAACAGTGTTGACAGTGATCTCGGTATCGGACTGAGAGCTTGTGTTCAGCCAGTCGATTGTAACCGGAGCGGTTGAGAAGCTGTAAGTGTAATCAGTAGCGATTGTGTGGCCCTTGCCTTCAAGGTAGCCAGCCGGATCGTATGTGCCTTCACCACGAACTGCTGCAGCCCACTGATCGAGCAATTCTGTTCTTTCAGCCGGTGTGAGGAATTCGTCGGAGATGACAAGACCCTTCAGACGGTCGTCGTCGTTACCCCACTGAACATACGGAACTGTTCTCGGAGCAATACGGCTGATCGTGTAAGCGCCGCCCTGAGTTGTTGTCGGGATCATGACTGCGCTGTCGAGAAGAGCAGCTTCAGCCTGAGCGAATAAAACGAATTTTTCGTCAATGCTAGAAGCCTGCTTTGCGTTAGTAACTAATGCTTCATAGTCGCCTAACTGTGCTTCGTAGACTTCGTCATCATCCCCGCGTACGTAAACGACTTCTTCCTGCTTTTTGTTACAGCCAAATAAAGCCATAACCATCAGGAGAGCCAAAACGGACGCCATCAGTTTTCTGACATTCTTCATTTTTTCTCCTCCATGTCAATAAATGCATATTCCATGCAAATATACCCAATTATACATTTCATAGAAAACAAACGTCAAGAATTTGCAGGGAAGTATTGCGCTATATTTCATGAAACAAATCAAGTTTTTTTCATGGATTTTGAATGATTTTTAATCTGTTCACATTTCATGAACACGAAAAAAAGCGTTAACTTGCACATTTTAGGTATATAAGCGGAATATACTATCTTTCATGTCTATATAAAATAGACAAGCCGTCTTTTTTTCGCTTTGACGGCTTGTATGCGCTTACTTTTTTTATGCGTTCAGAACCGGTAGCCGCCCCACTCTACGACGGTGAATCCTTTTCGCTGGAACGGAACGATCTCCGGCGGGTCAATAGCGACAGGTTTCTCCAGTCCCTTGAAGACCATGAACACTCTGAGGACCGATTCCGGTTGCGGAGAGATCTTCAGTTTTGCGTGATCACTGTAGCTTTCTTCCTGGAAAGTGATCAGGTTATAAGGGTTCTCCAGAAGCGATGGCAGCCAGTAAACGATCATCTCGTTATACTCTTCCGGTAGCATCCCCATCTTGCTTAGAACATCCTGCAGGAAAGCAGCGGAATCCACTCCGGCAACACAGTAGCCTTCGCTCCAGTCGATCTCGTAGTGTCCCTCGCCCTCCCAATACAAATAGGAATACTCCTTTCCGTCACGGCGGTCGATCAGATGACCGTCAGGGAAAGCGGTCACTTTCCATCCTTCTTCATATTTTGGATATGTCACGGTAAGTTCCCCGTCAAATGCAAGCTCGACATCGACATCCGTCTCTGTCTCCGGATAAAGATAGATGACCGGTTTGGCGGCTCCCAGCGCTTCCGGCATATTTGCCGGTACACATTTCAGAAAGAGGAAGTCCTCATTTTCATAACGGTAGAATACTTCAACATAACTTCCCGGCGCACATCCTTTCGGAAGCGGAAGATCGACTTTGATCGCGGAATGATTATGGAATCCCTTTTCGACTGTCGGTTCCCCTTCCCAGCTGTCTTCGGAACTCTTTGTGACCAGAGCGACGTTGCTTTCGATAGCCACATCATCCGCAAAGGCTTTTTGTTCAAACAGATAAGGCAGCCAGATCGGGCCATGCATCTTCATGAAGAAGGAAGGATCGCTGCTGCGGTCGATCGTAAAACTCTCACCGCGCCATTTCAGGGTGATGCTGTCAGCTTCCCCGTAGCGCAGGTCAAGATCCGAATAATCACCCAGTACGTCGATCGTATCCGGGATGATCAGCTCCTGGGCACCGGAAGCGAAACGTACTCTTTTCAGACGGAAATAGAGTTCGATCTCTTCTTCGCTCATGCCCATAAACGAAGTATCGATATTGCCGCAGGTCTGAGGGTTCTCCATTACGTTATATGCATAGGCATCAAATGTTCCCTGATCTGTCATTTCCGGACACCATTCGGCATCCAGATAAAGATAGTCTCCTTTATCGTAACTATTCGGAATGCATTCAGCAGGGATATTCAGGATCGTGCCGGGGCGGATCAGTGGTCCGTCGATCACTTTTACAGATGACCCTGTTTCGTTTTTCTCCTCGATCCTTCCAAGATATACAGGAGCGAGGAAATGTGAACGGTCAAGTCCGCCGTCTTCCGCCATCTGGCGGATAGAACGGGTCTTTTCGTTCTTTTCATTTAACTGCCCGCTGATCGCCGTACTTTCAAAAACATATTCTGTGCCGTTTACTTCGAAGACCCAGGTCTTTTCCCCGAAAGAAGCTAGTTCCTTCAGGTCAGAGTCTTCGATCCGCGGATCGTTCAGATGGATCGTCAGTTTTTCCGCTTTTTTGAGCGCCGCGCGGTCACCGCGGTTCTTTATCGCCTCTTTGTATGTCTCTCCCCGGTAGACAGTCAGTTCCGCCTCTTTTGCGGAAGAAGGCTCTTCGGGTTCTTTTGCGGGAGTATCTGCCGCACAGCCGCAAAGCAGACAAAGAACACATAATGTCAGCATCAGTTTTTTCATAAGATCTCCCTCCCTTTCTGTTTCTACTTCAAAAAACGGAAACGGATCTCTTCCCGGTCTGCCGGGAAGGCGTAAACCTGGGCTTTGCGGTCGATCACACCATCTCCGATCGCTTCACTGAGGTCAAAGTTCAGCTCACGCAGGTCCGGCATATCTACCATCAGTTCTACGATCTCAAGATTGCTGTTGTTCAGGATGCGGTATTCTTCGGAACCTGCTTCATAAGCTTCAAGCGCGTATTTGCCATAGTCGACACGGATGCGCATCAGGTAATAGATCTTCGTTTCTTCGCGGAGCCAGAAAAGGTGTTCCTCTCCGTCATCAGTAAACTGATCAGCAGGTGCGGCATTGCGGAAGTCGAGATCGTCTCTCTCCGTCACCAGCAGCTGCTCATTTCCGTCTGCCAGTGTAAAGTTTTCATAGTCGTAACAGTCTTCGATCGTCAGTTCCGGACGGTTTTTCTCCAGATCAGAGAATGTGCTAAGGAACGGATAGTAAAGAACGATCTCCTTGGGTTCACCAAGATTCCACAACGTGTAACACTCACTCAGCACGATCCGCGGAGAAACGATCGTATAGGTCTTCCCGTCCGGATAATACGCATCCAGTTCTTCCAGGATCGCCTGTTCTTCTTCAAGACTCGGTGTACCGTAATAGGCATTCTGCCAGCTATAGAACGCATCCTGTGACGAGACCGAAACACCCCGATAAGTGCTCTCGTTCATAAAGACATCCCGTGACACCTTGATCTCGCTGTCTTCTTCGCCGAGATAAAGACTGTAGAGAGGTCCTTCATAATAGGATACACGGTAAAACAGTTCTGTTTCTCCTGCTCCCGCGGCTCCGTAGATCGCTGTCGGCACGTTATACTGCTGCGGTTTATTGTAGGGCACGCGTACCCTTTCCGGTCCCGGTGTCTCTGTATTTCCGCTCTCCGCTGTTGTGACCGGAACTTCGGTCGCCGGCGGCGCCGGCGGCAGAGGTGAGCGGATACCGCGAGAGATGTACAGTCCGAAGAGTCCCAGCACCAGAACCGTCGCAAAGACCAGAGCCGGTTTGCGGTAAGCATGGAAGGAGAAGAACTTCGCGTTTTCACATTCCTCCAGGTATTTCGCGGGAACGAGCCCGATCGCTTTAAACAGGTCTTCTTTTTTCAAAGCCAGCCCTCCTTCTGCAGCCATGTCTTCAGACGGCCGCGGGTACGGGAAAGGGAAACACTGACAGCATGCGCGCTGAGTCCGGTCGCTTCAGCGACCTCCGGAATCTCCAGGGCATAGAAATAACGTTTTAAAAAGAGCACCCGGTCCTTACGGGAGATCGTATCGAGAAATTCACATATGCAATGAGTCAGCTGATCCAGTTCAAAATCCTGACGGACATTGTCTGCAGAACCGATCACTCCTTCAAGTTCCTCAAGAGCAGTCTCGACATTGCTGCCGCCTCTTTTCTGCGCGTGGGAAGCCTCGTAACGCTTGAAGGCAAGATTACGGACGATCGTGGCGAAGAAAAGCTTCAGAACAGCCGGCCTCTGCGGCGGCATGGCATACCAGGAACGCAGCCAGGTATCGCTCACGCATTCTTCGCTGTCCGCCATATCATGCAGGATCCTGTCAGCGATGCTCAGACAGTATCTTCCGTATTTATTGTCCGACTGCCGGATCGCATCCTCATTTCTTTTCCAGTACAGTTCAATGATTTCCCTGTCTTCCATGGTTCCCCTTTCACCCTATAAGACCGGATCGGCTTTGAAGTGTCTCAGAATTTTTCTTATTTTTATTCTAATCCGTTCTTTTCTTTTGACAAAATGACCGGACACAATAAAAAAACACTCACATGCCGTGAATGTTTTCCTGTTTATTGAAACAGCAGAAGATCAGTAGCGGAAGACTTTCTGCAGGTCGTCGTTCTTGCCCAGGACCATGATATCCTGGCCGGTCTGCAGGATCGTATCGGAAGAGATGCTCATATTCATCTTGCCGTTGATCTCGATACCGAGGATGTTCATGCCGTACAGGTTGCGGAGGTTCAGACTGCTCAAAGACTTGCCGTTCCATTCGGTCGGGGTATCGACTTTCAGGATCGAATAGCCATCTTCAAGTTCGATGTAATCCTGGATGTTGTCCGCGCTGAAACGGATCGCGGTCCAGCGTCCGAGCTGTCTTTCCGGGAAGACGACTTCATCCGCGCCGCAGCGGTACAGAAGCTTTTCCTGGGATTCGCCGGTCGCTCTGGCTACGATCTTCTTCGCTCCGAGATCCTTTAAGACAGCTGCTGTCTCCAGTGAACTGAGGAAATCGTCACCGATCGCTACGATGCAGAGATCAAAGTCCTCCACACCCAGCGTCTGCATGAACTGCATATCGGTACTGTCACCGATCTCCGCACTGGTGACCATCGGCAGGATCTTATTGATCCGGTCTTCATGACGGTCGATCGCAAGGATCTGATGACCGAGATTATGCAGTGCTTCGATGGCGTAACGACCGAAACGCCCTGTTCCGACAACGAGAATGTTTTTCATTTAAATTACCTCCTACCCGACGTTAACCTTTTCGGTGGCCTGTTTGCTTAACGGGATGACATTTACAGAAGATGCGGCATAGGCAAGCGTCATTCCGCCTACACGCCCGAGATACATGAAGCAGATCAGAATGACCTTGGAAGGACTGCTAAGCCCCGGTGTGATACCGGTCGTCAGACCAACAGTCGCGATCGCCGAAGCAGTCTCGAACATTGCGTCGACCAGCGGGACTCCTTCGTATCCGCTGATAAAGAAGGAACCGAACAGGAACAGGGTGATATAGACCGCGAAAAGCGCATACGCGTTAAGAACGATGTACTTCTCGATACGGCGGTTGAATGCGGTAGCGTCCTCTCTGCGGCGCAGCACAGCAACGGTCGCGATCGCCGCGACAGCAAAAGTCGTGATCTTGATACCGCCGGCAGTGGATCCGGAGGAACCGCCCACCAGCATCAGCATGATCGTCAGGAATCTTCCGGTCTCGCTCATGTCCTTATAATCGATCGTCGCGAATCCGGCTGTACGCGGAGTAACGGCCTGAAACAGCGAAACGAGGATCCGCTCCTTGAGCGGCATGCCCGCGAATTCGAAAAAGAAGAAGAGCAGGAACGGGATCAGGATCATGAAAAAGGTAAAGACCAGGACCAGCTTGGTCTGTAAACGGTATTTCTGAAAGCGGAAATGGTGTACCGCGATATCATCCCAGGTAAGGAAACCGATACCGCCGATAATGATCAGCAGCATCAGCACGATATTGATCAGCGGTACCGACTGGAAAGTAACGATCGAAGAGAACGGCTGTGTATCCGGCAGGATATCGAAACCCGCGTTACAGAACGCCGAGATCGAATGGAAGAACGAATATAGTACACCCACTTCGCCATAGCGGGGCAGGAACACCGGCATCATCAGGACGGCGCCGATCGCCTCGACCGCGAAGGTCGTGCCCAGGATAAAGCCGGACAATTTATAGATACCACCGATCTGCGGAGCCGAGATCGCATCCTTCAGGATGCTGCGCTGCATGATACTGTTGTCCTTATGACCTAAAAAGGCGACCATGAACAGGACTGAGGTCAGGATGCCGAGACCGCCGATCTGGATCAGCAGGATGATGACTGCCTTGCCGAAAGGTGTCCAGAAGCTGGCTGTGTTCTGCACGATCAGTCCGGTAACACAGACAGCGGATGTGGAAGTGAACAGAGCATCGATGAAATCCACTTCGCCTGTCACACTGGAGAACGGCAGCATCAGCAGGAAGGTGCCGATCAGGATCAAAGTCAGGAAAAATGCCAGAATGATCCTGGCGCTTGAACTCTGCCGGTTAAACAATTTCGCAAGGCTGAATTTCATTCACAAACTCCTTCAATCTTTCCTAGTATAGCAGATTCATTCAAAACAGGAAGTTGTTGTTATAGCGTCGAACCTTTAAAGAAGCGCAACTGTCTCCTTCAGGACCGGCTGCATATGTTCATCAACGAAGCCGAAATCCTTCCCCCGGTAATTCCAGGCGGCACGGCCGATCCCGTACTTCTCAAAGACCGGGGAGATCATCTTATACCAGGCAAGGATATCTTCCGGGGCGGCGCGGTCGACCACGCCGTATTCACCGCAGTAAAGCGCGACATTCCTTTCTTCCGCCACACTTACCGCTTCTTTGAACAGGTCATCGAAATAAGCGCTGCTCAGCAGTTCCTCATCCGGGAAATCCGTTTCTTCCACAAAATGGTCGCCGAGCTGTTCTTTCGTAAGCCGGCGGATATCCCCGTAAGTCAGACGGGAACTCGTACGGAAGGTGGTGTCCATACTGGGGATCCAGTAAGCACCCTGATGGGTGAACACCAGCGGTTCGTAACAATGGAAATTATAGACGACATTATCCTTCTCTTCCGGGACCCAGAGGTCCTTTAGGGCATCGATGCTGTTGTTGTAGTAGCCGCCCAAAAGGATCGGGATATCCGGTACGATACGGCGCAGGCGGACGACACATTCTTTCGAGATGCGGTTCCAGGCCTCGCCATCCTCCTTCCGGGTCACTTCGTTCAGCAGCTCAAAGGCGATATGTCCGCGGTGGTCCGCAAAGGTGTGCGCCAGCTTTTCCCAGAGACGGTAAAAACGTTCCTGGTATTCTTTGTTCGTAAAGAAACCTTCCTCGTTTTCCTCAGCATCAAAACTGAAGCCGCAGGTCTTGTGCAGGTCAAGGACCGTATTCAGGCCGTTGTTTTCCGCCCAGCCGACAGCGCGCAGAAGAAGCGCGAAACCCTCTTCCCGGTAATTCCCCTGTTCATCCTCGAACAGTTCATAGTCGAGCGGGATGCGGACATGGTCCAGTCCCCAGGAAGCGATCCGGGCAAAGTCCTCCTCTTTTATATATTGTTCATATGTTTCCTGTGTGTGATCGCACTGGGACAGCCAGCCGCCCAGATCGATCCCATGCTGAAATCCTTCAAAACGTTTCATATTTATTCTCCTTTGACCGGACGGATCATCCGCAGATGCGGGATACCGTCCAGATCGAATTCCTCCGAACAGCCGGCAAAGCCTTCCCGTTCATAAAAGCCGCGGGCATAGACCTGCGCCTCGATCTCGATCTCCGCCGGAGTTTCCTCATCAATGCGCCTGAGCGCTTCATGAAGCGCGATACCGCCCCAGCCTTTTCCGTGCTCGGCACTCAGCATGCGTCCGATATGCAGTCTCCCGGAACCCTCAGGATCCGGAAACCAGCGCAGATACGCGAGCATCTTTCCGTCTTCCTCCAGCCACAGATGGACACTGTTCTGATCGAGCCCGTCGACATCCTGATAAGGACAGTTCTGCTCAACAACAAAAACAGCGCTGCGCTGCTGCAGGATCTGATAGAGCTCATCCAGCGTCAGTTCTTCGAATCTCTTTACGATACAGTTCATATTCAGCTCCTAAAAAACACCGGTCACGAAGATCTCGATCCCGATACCGATCAGGATCAGACCACCCAGCAAGGAAGCTCTGCGGGCGATCCTGGTCCCGAAGTGTTTGCCCAGGCGGATGCCGCACATGCATATAAAGAAAGTGACGACGCCGATGATCAGCGACTCCAGGAACGCCATTTTAAATGTGTAACCGGAGATCGTGAAACCGACCGACAGGGCGTCGATCGAAGTGGCGATCCCCTGCATGATCAGGCTTTTCATATCCGCCGCCGGTTTTTCTTCCGAAAGCGGGTCGCCGGCGACCCCCTCGTACAGCATCTTGCCACCGATATACAGCAGCAATAAAAGCGCGATCCAGGGCACGAAGGTCTGGAAGGAACGGAAGGTATCTTCCGCCCAGCGCACGGCGAACCAGCCGATCAATGGCATCATCATCTGGAAAACCGCGAAAATACCGGCTACCAGACACATCCTTTTCAGGGGCATATGATTCTCATTCAGCCCGTTTACAGCTGAAACACAAAAAGCGTCCATCGCCAGGCCTACGCCGAAGAGCACGCTGTTTATCAAAAATAAAAAACTGTTATTCATCTTCTCATTCTTTCCTCTGGGAACAGAGGCCGTTCTCCAACAATGCTCTGATCCGTATCTCTAATTGTAGACGTTTTCTTTGTTGCAGACAATCTGCCTGTTATTCCGCCGGAACGATCCTGTTCTTTTTACGATCGACCACTACCGTATGGGCATAATGATCATGCGGCAGACAGCCGAAACGGATCTGGCTTCGCAGGACCCAGACGAAAGCGATCGTCGGGAAGAAAGCGGACAGCGCCATCGCGAAGACACGGAAACCGCCCCAGTCGTTCCCGGAATCAATAAGCGTAAACATCAGGAAGGCCAAAAAGGCGCCGCTGAAAAGAGCGATGACCGGTTCGATCCCGTAAAGAACGAGATTGCGGACAAAATGCTGGCGGACCTTGGCGGGACTGCCGTCGGTGTCAACGGTGCGCAGTCTTAAAAGCGCCTGCCCCGGCGTGCTTCCATTGAGCAGCATAGGCAAAAGCACGAAATAGACCGGCAGGATCATCAGGAAAATGAGCAGGACTTTTTTTCTGCCGGTGACAAGATACATATCCAGAAAAGCCAGCATAAGCAGAAAGAGCCCGTCGATCCCGGCAGCGAAGACCCGCCGCAGGAAGGTGACCCGTTTCCCTTTGAAATAAGAGATCCGGTCGATCTCCTCCCGGCTGGGCAGAATGAAGGTAAAATACGGGGAGATGCAGTAACCGATCGCCGTGCCCAGGGTATTGGTGATCAGGTCATCGACATCGGTATAACGGTATGGTTTGGGATAAAAACCGTAAAGTCCGCTGAGCTGCGTCAGCTCAAAGAACAGGCTGACCAGAAAGCCGCAGAGGATCGCCTTTTTCAGATCGAAGCGGAAATAATAACGCAGATAAAAGCCCAGCGGGACCATCATCACAGTGTTCGCCACTAAAAGGAAGAGATCATTGCTTTTCAGAAGGCGCCACCACAGCGATCTGCTTTTCAGGGTGGAAAGGTTTGAAAAATCAAAGCCGATCTCCTTCATACAGAGATAGAGATTCCGGAACGGGATCCAGCCGATCGGCGGCGCTTCGCTGGCAGCCACCGCCTCCCGGCTCGGGAGCGGCAGGACCGTCAGGAAAAAGGCGCACATGCAGTACAGGACGAAAGAATAGACGACCATGACCCGAAGCACCGCGATACCACCGTATTTGCGGTAATGACGGATGACAAAAGGCAATGTGAAAAGACCTGCGATGAATGGAAACAGCACGCAGGCCCAGTAGATCGGGTGAAAATACGGCATAAGCCGGTTCAGGATCTTCGTCAGCATATTTCAGTGGTATTTTAACAGAAGTGCACAGAAAAACCGAATAAGGTCTTCTTAAGCTTTGCTGAAGCTATTCAAAATTGCCTGATACGATGCAGAGGACTTCCTTTTCAAAAAAGACAAAAAACAGATCGGTAACAGTATAAAACGGGCCTTTTGTACCGCCGATCACATCCAGCAGTTTTCCCCGCTCTTTGGGATAACAGATCTTTTCCGTTTTTCCGAATTTGTTTTCGGTAAGCTGCGCGGCCGCCTCGGCGAGCCGGAAGTCTTCATCGCTCAAGCCAAAAAACTCCTTGTATGCCTCACTGAGAGAATGATCGCTCTCAGCAAGTTCGAGCGGATAGTCTTTGCAACGGAACTCTTTGCGGAAGGCATCGATCAGATCGTCTTTCGGCAAAGAGACCGGCAGCACTTCATCCAGACCGAAATTGCCTCCTGCTCTCGCTGTAAGATCCAGCAGCGCGTCAAGATAGTGATGTCTGTATTCTCTTTTCGGTGAGCTCATAGCTGATCCTCCTCGATCTTTTCGAAATCATAATTCTCATAATCTGAAAGAAGCGCGGATGCTTCTGCTCCCAGCTGTTCATTTATCTGTTTCATGACCTTCTCCGCGATCTCTTCCCCTTTTTCCGGGAAACAGAGTTTCGCGGCTTTTTTATAGGCATAGAAGGAATTTGCGCAGTGGAAGCCGAAGTCACGGACATATTCCTCTTTGCGGCGCGGCATTGCGCTGCTGTTAAGGCAGGCACCACAGGCACGCTGGATGCAGCAGGAACGATCCCGCAGAGTCTGCTCGGTAACAAATTTCAGTTCCGGAGAGAAGCCATGCACGATCGCCTTATCGATCTCAGCACAGTAGATCTCTTCTGCCTCCGAAAGTCCCATCTCCTGAAACTGGTCATGCCAGAGACAGTTCGGGATCGCGATCACGTAGTCCGGCGAATAGGAAAGCACCTCTGCCTTTGGGCGCTGAAGACTTTGCGAATATTCGCTGGGACGCCATTCGCCATAGCGGAAGTAGCTGCGGAAATCCGAACTCTCCCCATCCTTCAGGGCATGAGCGGCCATCCGTTTTCCGCGGCTCTCCCCATGCAGGATCGTTCCCTTGCGGAAAGCCTCTTTCCCCTTTTCAGGATCCAATGCGCAAAGTTCGCGATAATACAGTCCGGCGATCAGCGCGTGCGTTTTTTCCGTGAATTCTTTCATCATTTTTATTTTAGCAGAAACAAAAAGCCATCCTCCATGAAGACGGCTCATTTTGACTGATCAGTGTTTGCAGGCGATGATCCCGATATAACCCCGGAAGGAATCGCTGAAATCACGGATCTCCGAGAATCCGGCTTTCATGATCTCCTGCAGGATCGCTGTTTTATCCTTATCTTCTCCCTCGAGGGCGTAAACGAGCAGGATCCCCTGTGTTTTCAGCACACGGTAGATCTCTTTCAGGGCGCCTTCCGGGAAAGTATCGATATTATCCGCGGAAACAGCCAGTTCAAAAGCGCGGGAGCGGAACGGAAGCTTTTCCAGCGGACTGCAGACCAGTTCACAGCGGCCTTCGCTGATATCTTCCTTCAGCATCCTCTCTGCTTTTTCGATCGCGATCTTTGAGGGATCCGCACCGGCGACTTTGGCCTTGGGACAGTGCTCCAGAAATGTCGCGACTGTCTTTCCGCCGCTGCAGCCGGGCACGAATACATGGTGACGGCTTTCGGTCGGGGTCAGTGACAGCGCCCATTCTGTCAGTTGTTTCCGGCGGTAGCCCAGAAGCGGTGCCGGAGAACCGCTGAAAAAGGTCCTGGGCGTTCCGCCGTCAGTGACTCTTCTTTCTTTTGCCATCAGCAGCAGAAGACACGTCCTTCACGTTTTTCCTTGGGCTGCGGCAACTCACCGTTCGGATGACCGAGGATCAGATTGCCGATGCCTTCGTATTCGCCTTCGACACCGAGTTTTTTCAGAAGAGCTTTTCCCTCTTCTCTTTCAAAAGTCTCGCGCGCACGGTGGATCCAGCAGGTCCCCAGACCAAGTTCCGAGGCTGCCAGCATCATGTTCGCCATTGCGATCGATCCGTCATAAACATGTGTCGGAACGCTCTTGTCCGCCAGGACGACGATCAGCATCGGCGCACCGTAAAAGGGATCGCCTTCGCGGCCCATGATCTCAGCATTGATCCGACTGAGTTCATCACGCACTTCGCGGTCAGTGATGACCAGGAAGATCGGGGACTGACGGTTCATTCCCGTCGCTCCCGCAAGACCGGCTTTCACGACCTTTTCGATGTCTTCCCTGCTGACTTCCTCCTGTGTGAAGGAACGGCAGGATACACGTTTGGAAATGGCATTCAGTACTTCATTCATAACAGATTCTCCTTTCAGTACAAGATCAGCCGATGACCCGCAGGTCATGCGGATAATGATTTAGGATCTCCACACCGTCTTCGGTGATCAGGACCAGATCTTCAATACGGACGCCGACACCCTCTTCCAGAGAGTAGATCCCGGGTTCGATCGAGAAGGTATTGCCTGCTTCGGCGGTCCTGGGATTTGCCTGGGAAACATCGCCGGCTTCATGGGTCTCGATCCCGATAAAATGTCCCAGACGATGGGTAAAGTCTTTCCCGTAACCGCCTTCAGTGATGATATCGCGGGCTGTTTTATCGATCTCTGCGATCTTTCTTCCCGGGGCACAGAAGGCTTCCGCGCTCTCATTAGCCTTGCGCACGAGTTCGTAGATCCTTTCAGCTTCCGGTTTCGGGCCTTCCTTGAAGAAGAAGGTCCTGGTCATATCAGAACAGTAGTCATCGACGATACAGCCGACATCAAAGAGAACGGCGTCGCCCACACGGAGCTTCGTGTCATCGGGCATATGGTGTGGATCAGCCGCGTTCTTTCCGAAGGCGACGATCGGTTCGAAGGAATACGCGCTGGCGCCGAGCTCCTTATAGATACCGAGCATCTGGTCAGCGATCTCGATCTCCGAGATCCCCTCTTTCACAAGTTTGGTAAAGCGTTCCATGGCCTGATCGTTGACCAGGCTGGCACGGCGCATCTTTTCCTTTTCTTCCTCGTCCTTGATCGCTCTCGCATCATCGACCGCGAAGGAAGCGTTGACGAATGCGGAAGCGGCTTTCGCGTCGATCAGCGGAAGAAGGAAACGGGCAGGCAGATTCTTATCGACGCCGAGCGTTTCGTTTTCATTGAGATACGGACGCAGCAGAGCTGTAAGATCATCGCCGTCCTTGAAATAGACTTTGGTAACACCGATCTCTTCCTCGAAACGGAAGAGCTCATTCAGCACCAGGACCGGACGGGCGTCCTCTTTTAAGATCAGTCCCAGGAAACGTTCTCCCGGAAAGATCCATTTGCCGCAGAGGTAATACACGGCATAAGGATCGCTGATCAGAGACTGGTGCAGATCGTTTTTCTTTAAATTGGAAAGGACTTTTTGTCCCCGCTGAACATTGAACATAGTGTTGTATCTCCTCTGCTCCTATTATATAAGCGAATGAAAAAAGAGTGTGAAATTCACACTCTTTCATTTAACCGATCGCCTTCTCGAAATACTTTAGGACATCTGCGAGAGAATGAGCTCTGAGGTTCCTTTCGAATTCCTTCTGGATCGCAGTGAATAGATCGTAGAAAGGTTCCTTCTTACGTTCTGCCTTTGTTTTGGGAGCCTTTCCGGCCAGGGTTCTGTCGATCAGCATTGTGTCTTCCGAAGTGCTGAGTATATCGTAGACAGAGATCTCGGTCGGATCTTTAAGAAGTCTCCATCCACCCTTAACACCGCGCGAAGCTTCGATCAGTCCGGCTTTACGCAGTTTTCCGAGAATGTTGTAGAGAAATGCAGTTGGGATCTTCATCTCCTGAGAGATTTCTGATGTGTTGGTCACCCCTTCTTGAGTGGCAAGATATACCATTGCTTTCAGGGCATAATCTGACGCCGCATTCAGTTGCATAAACTACCTCCAACCTAAAGCAATTACATTTTATAAAATTCAAATCAAAAAAGATATATTTTCTATTCTTTTTCACAAAAAATTCAGTTTTGTAGTAATTTTGTCACATTTAACACAACCCCCGAAGAAGTCCCCTTCTTCTTGTGAAGTGTAAAGGAGGGGATGAATTCGCGCTTCAAAAGTGATAAAATATGATCAGTTGTATAGGGTATAAAGTGGAAAATACTTCGCATAAGATCGCTGTTTTAGACAATAATAACCATTCGGTATTCGCGATGTATTATCATCTTATACTTGTGGTGAAATACCGCCGGAAAGTCTTTGACGATCTTCTTTCGGAGTATGCCAGAGATATCTTTGAGAAGATCGCTCCTTCCTACAATATCTCTCTTTTAGAGTGGGATCACGACAGTGATCACATACACATCCTCTTCAAGGCACATCCCAACAGTGAATTATCGAAATTCATCAATGCCTATAAAAGCGCTTCTTCGCGACGGATCAAGAAGGAATTTCCCGAAGTGAGAAAGAGACTCTATAAGGAATACTTCTGGAGCCAGAACTTCTGTCTGTTGACAACAGGCGGCGCACCGCCTGAAGTGATCAGGAAATATATCGAAACACAGGGGGAAAAGTGAAACGCAATATCGCTTACCGTTACCGCATATATCCTAATAAGGCGCAAAAGATCCTTCTTCAGAAGACATTTGGCTGTGCCCGTTTTATCTGGAACCGGATGCTTGCGGACACGAAAGCGTATTACGAAAAAGAAAAGAAGATGCTGGATCCACTGCCTGCTCACTATAAGAAAGAATACGAATGGCTGAAGGAAGTGGACTCTCTGGCTCTGGCAAATGTACAGCTGCAGCTGAAAAAAGCCTTTCGCTCTTTCTTCAAAGGCGGAATGGGTCATCCCGGCTATAAATCCAAACATCACAGTAAAAAGAGCTATACCACGAATCTCGTAAACGGAAACATCGTCTTATCGGACAAGACGATCCGCCTGCCGAAACTGGGAGAAATAAAGATCAGGAAACACCGCTCAGCACCACAGGACTTTAAGCTGAAGTCTGTCACGGTCAAAGAGGAGCCAAGCGGCAAATACTATGTATCACTTCTCTACGCTTACGAAAGCCAAGTAAGCGAACAGAAAGATACCGAAAAGACGATCGGTCTTGATTTTGCCATGGACGGACTGTATGTGGATTCCAAAGGACATCGTGCAGCGATGCCTCACTTCCTGCGCAGCAGCGAGAAACGTCTTAAGAAAGCGCAGAGGAAACTCTCGAAGATGTTTGTAAAAGGGAAAGAGAAACAGTCGAACCGCTATTACAGACAAAAGAAGAAGGTCTCTCTTCTTCATGAAAAAGTACGTCATCAGAGATCGGACTGGCTCCATAAACAGGCAAAAGATCTGATAGACCATTATGACTATATCGGGATCGAGGATCTCGATATGAAGTCCATGAGTCAGTCGCTTCATTTCGGTAAAAGCGTCAGTGATAACGGCTGGGGAATGTTCGTGAATATGCTTATATATAAAGCGGAGGCCTCGGGAAAACATGTGATCAAAGCGGACAAGCTGTTTCCTTCCTCACAGAAATGTCATGTCTGCGGATATCTGAATCCGGAAACAAAAGATCTGAAGATCCGTGAATGGGACTGCCCGGTATGTAAAGCACATCATGACCGGGACCATAACGCTGCGATCAATCTGAAAACAGAAGCGCTCAGGATTGCGCTTCTGTAAACTGCTCAAATAAATAAGGTACCCTGGGGCACAGGGGATCCGATAAGCTCGGGTTATCTGGACACGTTGGTGTCCTTGACCGAGAAGCCCCCACCTCTAAGCATCCGCGAAGGTGGTGGGAGTATGTCACGCAAATGGGCAAATCTGTTAAAATAAAACCATGTTAAATATCAACCAGATCGATCAATGGCGCAAAAACCGCCTCCCCTTCTTCCTTGAGGAAGAAACCGCTTCTACCAACGCGGACTGCCGCGTCTATGCTGAAGAATACGATGGTGACTTCGTGTTCCTGGCTGAGAAACAGACTGCCGGCCGCGGACGCCGCGGACGTGACTTCTACTCCCCGGATCACGGATTCTATTTCTCGATGTGCGTGAATGCCGTTACCGGAAAGGAGATCCTTTATACGCTCGTCTGCGCTGTTGCGGCAGCCGAAGCGCTTGAAGGCTGCGGACAGCATACCGAGATCAAATGGGTCAATGACCTTTACCAGAACGGAAAGAAAGCTTCCGGCATCCTCTGCGAAGCCATCCGTTCCCCGGAAGACTTCTCCCTGAAAAAGGTCATCATCGGTATCGGTATCAATGTATCCGAGGATCCTTTCCCGGAAGAACTGCAGGATAAGGCTGTTCGTCTTGAAGGAGTTGACCGTGAAAAACTCGGCGCCCTGCTCTCTGACTCCATCCTGAAATGGTTGCATGCGCCGGAAGAAGAACTGCTGAAAGAATATAAAAGAAGATCCTTCCTGATCGGCAGAGAAGTCGTCTACGAACTCAACGGAAAGGAAAAATGCGGTACCGTCCGCGATATCAACGACAAGGGTAATCTCATCGTGCAGACACCGGAAGGAACGGACATCCTCTCTTCCGGAGAGATCTCACTGAAAGAATGGAAATGAAAAAAAGCAGCTGTCATTCAGACAGTTGCTTTTAATTGAAACAGAAAGGATTCCGGACTAATAACGGTTCGGAACAAAACGCTTAAGCGCATCACGCAGAATATAGACCACGATCATCTTAAGAGCGTCACCGAAGAGGAACGGAATGACACAAAGACCCAGAGAAGCCATCAGATCCATTTTCGTGACATACATGAACCAGACAGTACCCAGCGCGTACAGAACGGCTGTGCCGATCAGCATTCCTGCGACCAGCATGGTCTTGTTTTCCTTTTCGGTGAAAAGACCGGTAAGATAAGCGAGTGGCAGATAACCGACAAGATAACCGCCTGTCGGACCGAGAAGCACATGAGCTCCGGAAGAATATCCGGCAAAGACCGGCATTCCGATGCAGCCGAGGATCAGATAGATCAGAGTGCTCATCGTTCCCATTTTCTTTCCGAGGACAGCACCGCACAGCATAACGCCGAGAGTTGCCAGAGAGATCGGAACGAAGTTTCCGAGCGGGATCGAGATCGGAGAGAGCGCGGAGATGATCGCTGCTCCAAGAGCAGTCATGACCATTGCGCGTGTTTTTTCGCGTGAAGACATCTGCGTTTTTTCGGTTAATTGCATAACACTGTTTTCCTTTCGACTGTAGAGTGTTTTAGAGATAAAGGAAGGCGGCAGAAGCCGCCTTCCGTCTTAGCAAAATAATAAGGTGGAAAGGGGAGTTTTATATTGCTAAGAAATCTTTTATATGCAGCTTAGTGTCCGAAGAACAGGAGCAGCATACCGGCCGCAACAGCGGAACCGATAACGCCGGCAACGTTCGGGCCCATAGCGTGCATAAGCAGGAAGTTGGAAGGATTGTATTTCTGGCCTTCCTTCTGGACAACACGGGCAGCCATCGGGACTGCGGATACACCGGCAGCACCGATCAGCGGGTTTGTCTTACCGCCGTCCAGCTTGGACATCAGTTTACCTAACAGGACACCACCGGCTGTACCGAGGGAGAATGCCAGGATACCGAGGACGATGATCTTGATGGTCTCAGCTCTTAAGAACATTTCTGCAGTTGCTTTCGCACCGACAGTAACGCCTAAGAAGATGGAGATCATGTACATTAAGGAGTTCTGCAGAGCATTTACCAGATGCGGAACAAGTCCGGATTCCTTAGTCAGGTTACCGAGCATGAGCATACCAATCAGCGGTGCAGCATCCGGGAGAAGCAGACATACGAAGATCGTAACAACGATTGGGAAGATGATCTTTTCTGTCTTGGAGACCGGACGGAGCTGTTCCATCTTGATCTTTCTTTCTTCTTCCGTTGTCAGCAGCTTCATGATCGGAGGCTGGATGACCGGAACCAGAGCCATGTAGGAGTAAGCAGCGATTGCGATCGCACCAAGGAGGTTCGGAGCAAGCTGGGAAGTCAGCAGCAGAGCTGTCGGGCCGTCAGCACCACCGATGATACCGATGGATGCAGCTTCCGGACCGGTGAAGCCCAGGGCGATAGCACCAAAGAATGTGGTGAAGATACCAAGCTGAGCAGCAGCACCGAGCAGTAAGCTCTTCGGGTTAGCAAGCAGCGGACCGAAGTCTGTGCCGGCACCGATGCAGAGGAAGATCAGCGGCGGATAGATACCGAGATCAACACCCTGATAGAGATAGTACAGAAGACCACCCTTCGCGGATTCAGTAGCATGGTCCATCAGACCTGCCAACGGCAGGTTAACGAGCAGCATACCGAATGCGATCGGGATGAGAAGATACGGTTCGAATCCTTTATGGATTGCGAGATAGAGGAAGAGGCAGGCCAGGCAGATCATGATCAGATGTCCCGGAAGCGGAATTCCGAAGAGCACCGTGTCAAGTTTGAAGATCTGCGAAAAGCCCGTACTCTCCCAGAAACCTAAGAGTATGTCGAGCATTGGCTAATAACCTCCTAGCCGAGGGTTACCAGCGGATCACCGGCAGCAACGGATTCACCCTTGTTGCACTTAACAGCAGTAACTGTGCCATCTGTCGGAGCAACGATTTCGTTTTCCATCTTCATTGCTTCGATGACGACCAGTGTCTGACCAGCCTTGACGGAATCGCCAGCCTTGACGTTAACGGAAAGAACTGTACCCTGCAGCGGAGCTGTAACATCGCCTGCAGCAGCAGCTGCCTTCGGAGCAGCCTTCGGAGCAGCCTTCGGAGCCGGTGCGACCGGAGCCGGTGCGACCGGAGCTACCGGTGCAGCGACCGGAGCGGAAGCAACAGAACCAACTTCTTCAACTTCTACGACATGAGCAACACCATCAACGGTGATATTGAATTTTTTTACAGACATTTTAACTATTGTACCTTTCTTTTATCTTAAGGAAGAGCTGCGGCTAATGCGGCCCCATTCGGAATCCTGGTTTAAAGGACGGATGCTTTTGATGACAAAGGAGCTTGCGCTCTTTCCGGTTGCGGCGGCGATCGCAGCTGCGATAACAGCTGTCAGAGCGCCATCGTCTTCGGGTTCAGCTGTTTCTGTTACGGTCTCGACCGGTGCCGGCGCAGCTTTTGTTGCTGGTGCCGGAGCCGATTTTTTCTGTGCAGCGTTAATGATAGCTGCAACAACATTGATGAGAACAGAAAGCAGGAACAGAACGAGGAAGACGACCGCGATTGAGAATACACAGACAATAATTGCCTGAGGAATCGTTACTACATCTCCGTACATGATTCCTCCTTATAACGGCATGTTACCGTGTTTCTTTAACGGATGAGATACTCTCTTTCCCTTGAGGGAAGCAAATGCTTCGATCAGGTGTTTACGTGTTTCATGCGGCATGATGACATCGTCAACATAGCCTCTGGAAGCTGCAACGTACGGGTTCATCATCAGATCCTGGTATTCAGCGATCTTCTTAGCTCTTTCAGCTACCGGGTCAGCAGCATTCTTGATGTCCTTGGAGAAGATGATGTTAGCAGCGCCTTCAGCACCCATAACAGCGATCTCTGTATCCGGCCAAGCGAAGACAACGTCAGCGCCCAGGTGTTTGGAGCACATACCGATGTAAGCGCCGCCGTATGCCTTACGAGTGATCAGAGTGACCATCGGTACACTTGCTTCTGAGTAAGCGTACAGCATCTTAGCGCCGTGACGGATGATACCACCATGTTCCTGAGCTGTACCCGGCATGAAGCCCGGAACATCTTCGATTGTCAGCATCGGAACGTTGAAGGAGTCACATGTGCGGATGAAGCGAGCAGCCTTATCTGCACCGTTGATATCGAGGGAACCACCGATGACTTTCGGCTGGTTAGCGATGACACCGACAGAAGCGCCGTTCAGACGGATGAAGCCGGTGATGATGTTTTTAGCATAGTGTTCCTGAGTTTCGAAGAAGACACCGTTATCTGCTAAGGAGCGGATAACTTCCTTCATATCGTATGCCTTACGCGGATTTTCCGGAACGATCGTGTCGAGGTTTTCATCTTCACGGTTCGGATCATCGGAGGAAGCATATTCAGGAGCTGTTTCGTTGTTGTTCTGCGGCAGGTAGGACAGCAGTTCACGGATCTTGTTCAGGCATGCGTCTTCGTTTTCGCAAGCGAAGTGTGCACAACCGGAAATGGAGTTGTGAGCCATTGCACCACCGAGTTCGTTAGCAGTGACTTCTTCACCGGTGACACTCTTGATGACAGCCGGTCCTGTGATGAACATCTGGGAAGTGTTCTCAACCATGAAGATGAAGTCAGTGATAGCCGGGGAGTAAACGGCACCACCTGCGCACGGTCCCATGATAACGGAGATCTGCGGGATGACACCGGAAGCAAGTGTGTTGTTCTTGAAGAGCCAACCGTAACCGGCTAATGCGTCAACACCTTCCTGGATACGAGCTCCGCCGGAGTCGTTGATGCAGATCATCGGAGCGCCGACCTTCAGAGCAGCCTGCTGGCAAGCTGCGATCTTAGCAGCGTGCTGTTCGCCTAAGGAACCACCGACAACAGTGAAATCCTGAGCGGCAGCGTAAACGAGACGACCGTTTACATAACCATGTCCGGTTACAACACCGTCACCGGCAAGGTCTTTCTTTTCCATGCCGAAGTTGGAGCAACGATGCTTAACGAACATACCTGTTTCGACGAATGTGTTCTCATCGAAGAATTTCTCGAGTCTTTCTCTTGCGGTGTATTTGCCGAGAGCGTGCTGCTTTTCAATAGCCTTCTCGCCGCCGCCAAGAGCTAACTGCTCTTTTTTCTTAAGAAGTTCCTCTTGTTTTTTTGTTGGCATTATTCTTATTCCTTTCTTATTTGTTTTCTTCCGGCTTGTATTTCAGTTTTTCCGGGATCTCATAGAGGCCGCCGGAGATCTCTGCGATCTCTTCGAGGGATTTCGCAGCAAGCAGGTCCTTTGTAGCGCGCTTCGGATCGATGTCCAGATCTTCCGGTAAAGCGACTTTGCCCTGACGGCGCAGTGTTTCGAGTTCGGAAGCGGAAACTGTTTCTCCGAGCGGAGTACCCTGGGCAACAGCACCCATGAGTTTAGCTCTTTCAGCCCTGTTCTGAGCTGTGTAGAGGTAAGCGATACCCTGTTCTGTAACGACATGAGTTACGTCTTCGCCGTACATCATGACCGGAACAGCATCCATACCGGCGTCCTTACCGATCTTGACAGCGTCGAGTTCCGGAACGAATGCCGGACCGAACTTGGAGGAGGACTTGACCATCTGGACGACCAGCTTACGGCCGGAAACGAGAGATCCGTTACCCGGTGCCATATCCTTCCAAGCCTTTGTTGTATGACGACGACCGCCTGTGGAGTTACCCATGTTCGGAGCACCGCCGAAACCGGATAAACGACCGTTGGTAACTGTGGAAGAGTTAGCATCGTAGTCCATCTGCAGTGTGCCGCCTAAGAAGAGGTCCATACCGTAGAGGCCTGCGCACTGTGCATATGCACGGTTGGAACGCAGAGAGCCATCCTTACCTGTGAAGAAGATATCGGAACGAGCTCTTGTGTATTTTTCCATACCGACTTCGCCACCGAACGCGCAGATCGATTTGACCCAACCGTCTTCGATAGCCGGGATAAGAGTCGGATGCGGGTTCAGGACCCAGTTCGTGCAGATCTTGCCCTTCAGTCCGAGTTCGTTACCGTATGTCGGGAGCAGAAGTTCGATAGCACAACCGTTGAAGCCGATACCATGGTTTAAGCTCTTGACTTCGTGCTTAGCGTAGATACCTTTGATCGTCATCATACCCTGGAGGACATGAGCATCCTGGATCTTGCGCGGATCTCTTGTGAAGAGCGGAACCATCGGATACGGTTTGTCAGCCTTGACGATGAAGTCAACCCAGTCAGACGGGATGTCGACACGCGGGAGGTCTTCTGTATCAACGATGTCGTTGACCTGAGCGATAACGATACCGTTCTTGAATGCAGCAGCTTCCGTGATCATCGGTGTGTCTTCTGTGTTGAAACCTGTGTACAGGTTACCGTTTCTGTCTGCCTTATCTGCAGCGATTAAGCAAACGTTCGGTGTCAGGTCGACATACATACGGGAGTAGAGCTCAAGATAAGTGTGGATAGCACCGATCTTCAGCTTGTGAGCAGCCAGCATCTGGGAAAGCTGAACGCTCTGTACGCCGGCGAAAGCGAAGTTGACCTCTTCGGCGATACCTTCTTCAAAGAGCTGAAGGTGTTCGTCACGGGAGATCGAAGGAATGATCATGTTCAAATGATTGACTTTGTCCGGAGAGACTTTTGTCAGAGAAGCAGCAAGGAATGCAGCCTGCTTCTGGTTACAACCTTCGAGAACTACACGGTCGTAAGGACGGATGGTAGCTTCGAGCAGACGGACGATGTCTTCAGTCGCAACGACTTTTCCGTCAGCGAAGGTGCACTGAGCCAGTCTTTCCTGTTTGGATTGTTTTTGGGTTTCCCAGTTCATAGTTTTTTTCCTTTCCTTTGTACCCTCATGGTATAGATGTTGACTTATAACGTCTAATACATGAATTGGTATTTTTCTATAACTGCTGAGTTATGTCAGTACAGAGCACGACCCCGTTTCGCCGGGACTGTTCACAGATAACTGCGATTTCTGTGTCCTGCCTATTTCCTATATCTATATATAGCGCCACGGAGACATCGGTCGCGGGCATATCAGATTTTCAGGAAATCGCATTGTCGTGGTTCTGTTCTTACACGCAAAAAATACCATTCGGCACATATAACGTAAAATACAAGATTATGGATAAACAAATAACTTGTTTGTTATAATAAACAAGTCTGATAACGTTAATCGCTTATTTAGCGGATTTCAGGGAAGTTTTCATTAGAAAAATGTAATTATTATCACAAATCTGATAACACAAATGATAAAATACTAACGGGGTCAAGATTATGAACTATCACAGCTTGTTTTATTTCAAAAAAGTTGCGGAACTACAGCATCTGACCAAAGCTGCCGAAGAGCTGTATGTTGCTCAGCCTTCTCTGAGCCGGTCGATCTCCTCGCTCGAAGATGAACTTGGGGTGAAGCTTTTTGACCGCGTCGGAAAGAACATCGTTCTGAATGATTTCGGCCGTATCGTTCTGCGCCATGCGGACGCGATCTTCAAAGAGGAAGAAGCCATCTACTCCGAGATCGCGGATTATAAAAAGGAAGGCGTAAAAGTCGTCCGTCTCTCCATGCGCGCCGGCACCCAGCATTTAGGTGATCTCCTCAGCGGATTCGTTAAGATCCATCCGGATATCAAGGTCTCGACTCTGCAGGGCTATGTTACCAAGGAACAGTACGATAAGCTTGATTTCACGATCTTTGCCCGTAACCGGAAAAAGGAAGATCCGGGAGAGCACCTTCTGTATACAGAACGCATCCTGGTCGCCTTACCGATCGACCATCCGCTGGCCAGCCACAAAAGCATCGATATTCACGAACTGGAAGGTCAGCGCTTCCTGTCGCTGCCGAAAGGCAACGCGATGCGTGACCTGCTGGATGAGTACTGTCATAACGCCGGGTTTGAACCGAATATATTCATCGAATGCGATTCCGCCGAGACCGTCCGCAAGACGCTTCGTCTAGGCGGCGTGATCTCGCTCGTACCGGAGATCTCCTGGGACCGCATCTCGACCGATACCACCGTCCTGCGTCCGTTAAGCAAGCCGGAAGGCAAACGCTATATGTATCTCGCCGAACGGAATAAGGCTTATCTGAGCGATTCCGCAAGGATCTTCCGCAAGTACATGCTGGAGTTCTTCAAGAATCTGGAAAGCACCTACAGCAAAAAACTGGCAGGCAGTCCTTACGGAAAGACCGTGGGAAACAAGACATCATTCTAGGATCCTTCAAAAGATAAAGGGGATGGACATCCCCTTTTTTTGCGCTCATAACAATTCTTTTATGAGATCAGAATCAAAATAGTATTTTCCTCCCGGGAGCTTCTGTTGTATCGTTACATTGTTTGAAATTCGAGGTACAACAATGAACAGTTTCGTAACTGCGTTAAGCGCCGTATTCCCGATGTTCTGCATGCTGGGGCTGGGCGTCTTCCTGCGACGTATAGGCTTTCTCGATAAAAACACGCTGGAGAAGATGAACAAGCTGTGTTTCAAAGTCTTTCTCGCCTGCAACATCTACTACAATATCTGCAAGGTCGATATCGCTGAGGTCTTCGACGCGAAGCTTCTGTTTTACGCGATCGCCAGTCAGTTCCTGATCCTGCTTCTCTCTCTGCTCGTTTCCCTGCCCTTCCGTTCCGAGAAAAAGCGCCGCGGCGCACTGGCGCACGGCGTCTTCCACACGAACTTCGTCATTTTCGGAACGCTGATCGGCACAGCGATCTGCGGTGAGGGCAACATCGGCAGCATCGTGCTTCTGATCGCGATCATCGTTCCCTTCCAGAACGTCATCTCCGTCATCCTGCTTGAGCATTTCCGCGAAGGCGAATACACTTCCTCACTGAAGAACACCGTTCTTTCGGTCATGAAGAATCCCTACGTCATCGCCGCCCTGCTTGGTTTCGCAACACAGCTGCTCCATATCCATTGGCCGGATTTCCTCTCCGGGATCTTCCGTGATCTGGGACGCTGTGGAACACCGGTCGCGCTGATCGCCATGGGCGGACTGTTCAATTTCAGTTCGATCAAAGACAACCTGAAGCCGATCCTTGTCGGCGTCGTAAGCCGTCTGGTGCTGGTTCCGGCACTGCTGATCCCGCTGACCGTGAAGCTCGGTTTCCGGGGCAGCGCATTCGTCGCTCTCATGTGCATCTTGATCGCGCCTTGCGCAACGACATCCTTCAACCTGGCCAGCCAGATGGATTCCGATGCCGATCTTGCCAGCCAGCTCGTCGTCTTCACCTCTGTCTGCTCCCTCTTCACGATCTTCCTCTGGATCTACGGTCTGAGCAGTCTGGGACTTTTCTAGAAACTCAACAAAGCATATTAAAGGGAGGCTTTCATAGCCTCCCTTTTCTGTTTCTCTTGTTTATTTTCCGAGAGTGATCTTCCGCTTGTTTTCCAGCCAGTTATAAAGATCCTCATAGACCTGCTCGCGGTCGAGCTCGTTCAGGATCTCATGACGGTCATCCGGATAGAGCTTGATATTGACGTCGGTCATACCGGCTTCCTTGAACTTCGTGCAGGAAGTGATGACGCCTTTTCCGTAAGCGCCGACCGGATCCTGTTCTCCGGAAACGAAGAAGACCGGCAGATCCTTCGGGATCTTTGCGATATTCTTCTGTTCATCCTCGATCGCGTTGAACAGGAACTTATAGCCGTTCAGTGTGAAACGGAACGTGCATCGCGGTTCCTTCAGATAGGTATCGACGATCTTATCGTCTTTTGTCAGCCAGTCGACCCGGGTGCGTTTCGGGAAGCGGTCGTTATAGCTTCCGAAAGCGATCTTCTCAACCGTGCCGCTGCGGTGTTTCTCGCCTTTGAAAGCGCCGATCAGATTGCAGACGAATTTACCGGCCGTCAGCACAGGCTGATCCGTCCAGCCGGTACCCATGATGATAACGCCGTCGACATCCCCGCCCCAGCGCTCGATGTACTGGCGAACCAGGAAAGAGCCCATGGAATGGCCCAGGAAGAAATACGGGACATCCGGATATTCCGCTTTTGTTTTTTCGTGCAGCTGACGGATATCCTTTAATACGTCTTCGCTCCCGGTCTTGCCGAAGTAGCCGTATTCACTTTCATCATTGACAGAGAAGCCGTGTCCGAGATGATCTTCGCCGACAACGACATAGCCTTTCGAACTCAGATAATTCGCGAAATCATCATAGCGGTCGACGAACTCCTGCATGCCGTGGATGATCTGCAGGACCGCGACCGGTTTTTCCGCTTCCCAGCGCAGAGAATAGATCTCGTTCTTTCCGTTGACGGAAGGATAACGGTATTCAAATTTACCTGCCACGATTGCGCTCCTCGATATCCATGATCAGTCCCACCCGGCGGGCGTGGCGTCCGCCTTCGAACTCATTAGTCAGAAAGGCATCGACGATCATCTTGGCAAGCTCCGCGCCGACGACACGGGCGCCGAACGCCAGCATGTTGGCGTTGTTGTGGTTGCGTCCCATCTTTGCGGAATACGGTTCGCTGCAGCAGACGCAGCGGATGCCGCTGACCTTATTGCAGGCAAGCGAGATCCCCACACCGGTACCGCAGATCACGATACCGAGGTCGGCCTGTCCGTCTCTGACGGCATTGGCAGCCTGTTCTCCGGCGATCGGATAATCGAAGCTTTCGTAGGAATTGGTACCGAAATCCAGGACCTCGTACTGGTATTTCTGTTCAATATACTCCTTGATCTCCTTTTTCAGATCGACCGCGGAGTGATCATTTCCCATAGCGATTCTCATGATAATTTTCCTCAGCTTTCTTTTTTCATTATAACCGAAACCGGACAGGACAACGCAGAGATAAAAGCTGTGCTAGAATTAATAATGACAAAGGAGCAATCTACAATGAACGCTAAAGAAAAATATAATTACTGGCTCAGCCGTCTCCCGGACGGAGATCCTTTGAAAGAGGAACTTCTCGCGATCGCGGATGACGAGAAAGAGATCGAGGAACGCTTCTATCTCGACCTGACTTTCGGAACCGCCGGACTGCGCGGTATCCTGGCTGCAGGCACCAACCGCATGAACTATCTGACCGTCGGCAGAGCGACCCAGGGCATCGCCAACTACATCAAGACCTATGGCGTCGAGGCCCGTAAAAAAGGCGTCGTCATCGCTCATGACTGCCGTTACAAATCCCGTGAGTTCTGTCTGCTGACTGCCCGCATCCTGGCGGCCAACGGCATCAAGGCCTATATCTTCGATGATCTGCGCACGACTCCGGAGCTTGCCTTCATGGTCCGCAACCTGGGTACGATCTCCGGTATCAACATCACCGCCAGTCATAACCCCAAGGAATATAACGGCTACAAGGCCTACTGGCAGGACGGCTGCCAGGTCAGTGCCGATGTTGCCGAGGGCATGCTGAAGGAGATCGGCAAGCTCGACTATTTCGACGGCATCCAGATCATGGATTACGACGATGCGGTGCTCGCCGGAATGATCGAAGTCCTGGACGAATCAAAGGACCGTGAATATCTTGACCTCGTTGAAAGCTGCAAAGTTCACGAAGGTGATGAACTGGCGCTCGATCTGCCGATCATCTATACCCCGCTGAACGGCGCCGGCGCGATCCCCTTCGCCGTCATGATGAAGGAGCGCGGTTTCACCAACTGGCATATCGTTGAGGAACAGCGTCTGCCGGACCCGGAATTCACCACTGTCGGCTATCCGAACCCGGAAGACCCGAAAGCCTTCAAGCTCGCTGAGGAACTCGGACGCAAGGTCGGCGCGGAAGTCCTGATGGCGACAGACCCGGACGGTGACCGTTTCGCGATCGAACTGCGTGACGAGAACGGAGACTACGTTCCGCTCAACGGCAACCAGACCGGTTATCTTCTGGTCAATTATCTTCTCGAAGGCCATAAAGATGCAGGCACACTTCCGGAAAACGGAGCGATGGTCAAATCGATCGTCACTTCCAACCTCTCCGCGATCATGGCCAATGCCTACGGTGTGAAGATGTTCGAGGCGCTGACCGGATTCAAGAATATCTGCGGACGCATTCCGGATCTGGAGAAAATGGGACTGAAGTACATGTTCGGTTATGAGGAATCGATCGGCTACGCCGCCTGCCCGGAGATCCGTGACAAGGACGGTATCAGCGCCGGTATGCTGGTAGCGGAAGCAGCCGCTTACTATAAGAAACAGGGCAAGACCCTCTTCCAGGTCCTCAATGAGATCTATGAAAAATACGGTTGGGTCTCCGAAGATGAACCGAACATCGTTCTCAAAGGCATCGAGGGCAGCAAGCGCATCGCCCGCATGATGGATGATCTGCGCGCGCATCCAATCACCGAAGTCAACGGCCATAAAGTCATCAAGCTAATCGACTATAAGTCCGGCTATGAAGATATCCCGGCGTCGAATGTCCTGCGTTACTTCCTCGATAACGATGCCTGGTTCGCGATCCGCCCGAGCGGAACAGAACCGAAGATCAAATTCTACTTCTACGCTATGGGCAAGGACCGCGAAGACGCGATCGCCGTGAATAAAGCGATCAAAGACGAAGTGTTCGCCCGCGTGAATTCTGTCGACTGATCTGTCGTTTCAGAACAAACAGAAACAGCAGCTGGATCCAAAAACGGATCCGGCTTTTCAGTCGCTTCCGGGAAAACGTAGATCATCGCGCGCCTGCGCAAAGAAGCGGGAAACAGCCACAATACGCAAAAGACACCGGGCCGGTGTCTTTTTCTTCAGAGTGCGGATCTGGAAATTATTGATCCCGTAATTCCTTGTTTTCCTTCTTCCAGCGGTAGTATTCCGCTGTCAGAGGGGTATAGCCGAGTCTTTTCAGCTGTTCATAGGTGATGCGGAAGTTGCCTTTGCGGTGTCTTCCGGAAGAGAGATAGCGCAGGTATTCCTGCATGCAGCGGTCGATCTCTTTCAAACCGTCCGTGCGGGTCAAAAGCGGGAAATAGAAGCGGGACCAGGTAAAATCATTCGTTCCGCTGAGATCGAAGAACTTGTAGTCAAAGCTGCGGATCATTGCGGAAGCCGCTTTTTCAAACAGGATCCCCTTCCGTTTCATATTACGGCGGATCTTCCGCGCCTTGCGGCGGATCTTCGCTTTCATCTTTTTTACAGTAACAGCGGACAGATCGATCTCTCCCCGGTGCCAGGAAAAACCGAGGAACTCCCACGGTTCTCCGGGCTGTGAGATATGCAGCTTCTCCGGATTCAGTTCCAGTTTTTTCTCTGCAAGCTCCGCCTTCAGCAGGGCATCATACTTTTCTTTCTGTGCTTCGTTCTCGTAGAAGATCAGGATATCGTCGGAATAGCGGAAATACGGGATCTCCACTTCCGCGAACAGAAGATCCAGGCTGCGCAGATAGAAATTCGCAAAGAAGCTTGCCAGCGGGACTCCGGCCATTGCGCCGTGTTTCTCGCGGATCACCTCACCGTTATAGCGGCAGCGCTCTTCTGTCAGCAGTTTTTCCAGAAAAGCATAAAGCGCAGGATCGTCCCGCAGGACTTCTTTCAGGATCTCCAGCAGCTGGGGGACATCGATCGAATTAAAGTAATTGCGGACATCAAGCTTCACAACGATCCTGTCATCGACCTCCGGGATCTTCCGGATCCTGTCAAACGCTGTCTTTGCGGTGATGCGGCGGCGGAAGGAATAACAATTGTCCGACAGCTCCCCATCATAGCGGTAAAGCAGCCAGGCAAGCATCTTCAGGATCCAGGTCTCCTCTCTGTTAAAACAGTAGACAGTCCGTTTCTTATTGGAACCGGCTTTTGAAAGGATGCATTTTTCCGGCAGGGAGAAGGAAAGTGTTTCCGCCATTGGCAAATAGGCTTTTTCCGCAAGAAAAAGATCCAGCTCCTTCATTTCCTTTTTATTGAGCTGCCCGTGTTCGTTTTTCCAGTCGCGGAACTCCTGCCAGCGGGCGGGTTCGCGCAGTTCATCGAGAAGGCTTTTCATAAACAAAAAAAGAAAGAGAAAACGCTTTGAAGTAAGCTGTGCTTACGATACCGGACGGTACCTGATCCAACTGCCTGCAAAGTGTTTCCGGGGATCAGGCTGCGGCCGCCGCAGGCGCAATGAATGCTTTTCTCTTTCTGTTTATTCCTCAGATCACAGGTATTTATGCAATCTGTCGGAAATGTATTCGGTAGTATTCGGATAGTGTTCGACGAAATTCAAAAACGGAATGCCGCGTTTTTCGGCTTCTTCCCGGCTCCAGCGGTACTCGCGATGCGCGGTCGTTGTCTTCCCGATCAGCATCAGAATGAGTTTCGGGGATCCACCGTCGTAGATGACGATCGAATAATCCATGAACCGGCCTTCGCCTCCCAGTTCCTTCGGGGAGACGTTTTCCCGCACCTTGTATTGCGGGAATTCGTTTGCCAGCACATTCAGTATACGCTGACGGCTGGTCAGCCCGTCTTCTGTTTCTTTCAGATACTCGTCCTTTTTCGTTTCTTCCGCTTCTTTCTTCTGAGCTTCCGTCTGGAATTCATCGACGGCTTTCTTCAGTTCGTCCGCGTGTTCGTTGATCGTGTCTTTCAGAGAATTGAAAAGAGCGGCTGCCTTTTCCTTATTCTCCTCGGTGGCGATCTCTTTCAGGGCTTCAGCGCCTTCTTTGAGCAGTTTGTCTAACAGTCCCATGATATTTCCTCCTGCAAGAATAACAGCTCTCCGGAAACCGGAGACAGAGGATGGATGATGTGGTGGTTCTTCTTTCTTTTATCATACCATACTTATACAGAAGGAAACAGACGGATCAGATGTACTTTCCGGTGATACTGTTAGGATTACTGCGGACTTCTTCCGGTGTGCCGCAGGCGACGATCCTGCCGCCGTCTTCTCCGCCGCCCGGACCCATGTCGATCAGATAATCGGCGCTGCGGATCACATCAAGATCATGTTCGATCACGAGCACGGTAGCGCCGTTGTCGATCAGCGTACGGAAGACCTGCAGGAGCGTTTCGATATCCTGCGGATGCAGACCGATCGTCGGCTCATCGAAGACGAAGACCGAATCATTCTGCTGACGCCCCATTTCGCTGGCAAGTTTCAGACGCTGGGCTTCGCCGCCGGATAAGCTCGGCGTCTCCTCACCCAGTGTCAGGTAACCCAGTCCGAGATCACGCAGGATCTCCAGTTTCGGGCGGACAGCGCCGAGGTCCCTGCAGAAACGCACAGCGGTGCTGACATCCATATCCATGACTTCCGGAAGGGAACGGGTCTCCCCGGCTTTGTTGGTAAAGCGGATCCTTTTCGCCGTTTTGGAATAACGGGAGCCGCGGCATTCCGGACAGGGGATATCTACATCCGGAAGGAACTGCACGTCTAGTGAGATCTCACCGGTCCCGTCGCAGACCGGGCAGCGCAGGGAACCGGTATTATAGGAGAAGTCGCCGGCTTTATATCCCAGTGCTTTCGCCTCCTTCGTGCGTCCGTAGATCTTGCGCAGCTCATCGTGCACATTGGCGTAGGTGGCGACGGTCGAGCGGACGTTGATGCCGATCGGAGTCGCGTCGATCAGTTTGACGTGGTGAATGCCTTCCGCCTCGATGCGGTGGATATGCGCCGGCATCGCTTTGCTGTTGCACAGGGCGTCCAGACCCGGCACAAGACTTTCGAGGACCATCGTCGTTTTTCCCGAGCCGGAAACACCAGTCACGACGGTCAGCTTATTCTTCGGAATGCGTACATTCAAAGGGTGAACGGTATGGATCTGTTCTGTTTCGAGAAGGATCTCCCCTTTCGCGAAAAGATCTTCCTTCTTCGCCACATGGACCGGTTCACGCCCGAGATATTTTCCGATCAGGGAGCGCGGATCCTTTTCGATCTCTTCGACTGTTCCTTCGGCGACGACCTGACCGCCCTCGGCACCGGCCTGCGGACCAAGTTCGATCAGCCAGTCGGATTCCTTCAGGATCTGGGTATCATGGTCGACCAGGAGCACGGAGTTTCCGTCCCCAACGAGGTCATGCATGACGGCGTTAAGACCGAGGATATTTGCCGGATGCAGTCCGATCGAGGGTTCATCCAGTACATATAAGACACCGGTCGTGCGGTTGCGGACCGCTCTCGCCAGCTGCATGCGCTGACGCTCACCGGTCGAAAGCGTGGAGGAGGCACGGTCCAGGGTCAGGTAGCTGAGACCGAGATCCATCAGCCGTTTGGCGACTTCAAGATACGATTCGCAGATATTCTTCGCCATCTCCCTCATTTCTTCGGGGAGCGAATCCGGGACTTTCTTTACCCATTCGATCGATTCCTTCAGGCTCATCTGACAGGCCTGGTCCAGCGAGATCCCCATGATCCTGGGGGCTCTGGTAGCTTCGGACAGACGGGTCCCGTGACATTCCGGACAGACATCTTCCTTTAAGAACTTCTCGACCCGTTTCATGCCCTTTTCGTCCTTGACTTTGCTGAGGGCGTTCAGGACCGTGGCGGTCGCGCTGTAATAGGTAAAATCCATCTCGGTCGCGATCGGGTTGGACTTGTCTTTGGGACGGTAGAAGATATGCTTCTTGACCATCGGTCCGTCATAGACGATCTCTTTTTCCTCATCGGTCAGATCCTTAAAAGGAACGTCTGTACGCACGCCCATTGCCCGGCAGACGTCGGTCATCAGTGCCCACATCAAGGAATTCCAGGGGGCTACGGCTCCCTCGTCGATCGTAAGATCCTGGTTCGGGATCAGGGTGCTGCGGTCAACGGTGCGCACCATGCCGGTGCCGCCGCAGCATTTGCAGGCGCCCTGGGAGTTGAAAGCAAGCTCTTCCGCTCCGGGACCGTAAAAGTGTTCCCCGCATTCGGGGCAGACGATCTCCTGCATCGTCGCGACCGCAAAGCTCGGCTTCTGGTAATGGCCGTTGGGACAGCGGTGGCTGGAAAGACGTGAGAACATTAAACGCAGACTGTTGAGCAGTTCCGTCCCGGTACCGAAAGTGGAACGGATGCCCGGGACCGAGGGACGCTGATGCAGAGCCAGCGAAGCCGGAACATAAAGGACATCATCGACATCGGCGCGGGAAGCCTGGGTCATGCGTCTTCTGGTATACGTTGATAAGGATTCAAGGTACCGGCGGGAGCCTTCCGCATAAAGAACACCCAGCGCCAGCGAGGACTTTCCGGAACCGGATACACCGGCAATGCCGACGATCTTGTTCAGCGGGATGTCCACATCGATATTTTTCAGATTGTGCACGCGGGCGCCGCGCACCAGGATCTTATCCGGGGTCTCTTTATTCATACGTTCCCTCCTGTCGTGTTCAAAACAATACCCATTTTATCGTTTATTCCGGACACGGACAAGGATGCACCCATAAGAAAAGATCCCTTTCGGGATCTCTTCGTTTCGTGTTATTCGATCGAAATGAGCTTCTTTTCCGGAACCTTCTTTTCTTCCTTCTTCGGAATCGTCAAGGTAAGGACGCCGTTTTCGTACTTCGCTTTGATCTGCTCCTCGGTGATTTCTTCACCGACATAGAAGCTTCTCTGCATCGTACCGGCGTAACGTTCCTGGCGGATCAGTTTGCCGCTCTTGTCTTTCTCATCTTCATCAAGACCCTTGGCAGCGGTAATAGTCAGATAGCCGTTCTTCAGTTCAATATTCAGTTCGTCCTTCTTGAAGCCCGGCAGATCGATATTGACCTCGTAATGGCCTTCGTGTTCGCGGACATCTGTCAGCATCATGCGGTTCGAATGCTTACCGTAAAGCTTGTGTTCGGCCTCGTTGCCGAAACCTCTGAACAGATCGAAATCATTCATCCAGTCATCAAATAAATTCTCATTGAATAATGTAGGTAACATAGTTTTTATCCTCCTTTACTCTTTTTCATTGTTCCTATGGAACTATGTTTCCGAGCAAGGGACCGGAGGGTTTGGATTCTATATTTCCTGTAGGATCTTCTCTGTTCCTTTGTTCAACTATGTTATAACTCTTTGTTTTAGCACTGTCAAGTATAGAGTGCTAATTTTTTTAATTTTTTTTTAAGATCGTTTTGGCCGTGAAAACGATCGTTCCGGGAGATAAAAACAGCCGGAAACTTATCGTTTCAGATAAGCCTCCGGCTATTTTCTTTCTTAATGTTTCAGATCCACTCAAGCTCTTCAACGGTGTGCTCGTTGATGACGTCGCCCGTATTCAGTGTGCTCTTCGGCTCAAGAAGCAGCACATCCGCGGTCTCTTCGGCTTTGGGGCAGTGTTCCACGCCTTTGGGAACGATGAAGAACTCTCCTTCCTTCACTTCGACATCGCGGTCACGGAACTGGATCGTGATGGCACCGCGGACGACCATGATCAGCTCGTCCTCAGTCTCATGTTTGTGCCAGGTGAATTCGCCGTTGAACTTGGCAGCCTTGACATAGCAGTCATTGAGGTCGCCGATGATCTTCGGGCTCCAGCAGTCGGAGAACTTCGCGTATTTCTCCGCAAGATTCACGACTTCGTTCACGAACTAAAACTCCACTGTATCCGGGTCGTGATTTCCGCCCATGTTGCTGAGGCCGTCAAGGGCTGCCATCTCTTCCGCGGTCAGGATGAAGCCGAAGAGATCGAGATTGGCTTTCATGCGGGATTCATGTACGGATTTCGGGATCGGCAGCACATCATGCTGCAGACAGAAGCGCAGGCAGACCTGGGCAACACTGACGTTGTGGGCATTGGCGATCTTGTTGATCGTCTTGTCCGAAAAGATCGTTGTCCGGCCTAACGGACTCCAGGCTTCAACAAGGATCCCTTTTTCCTTACAGAAGGAAACTGTTTCATACTGCAGCCAGCCGGGATGGAATTCAAGCTGGTCGACCATCGGTTCGATGCGGGCTGTCTCGTAGAGGTCTTCGATATGGTGCTTCAGGAAATTGCTGACACCGATCGCGCGGACACGTCCGCTGAGATAAAGGTCTTCAAGCGCTCTCCAGGTCTCCTGATTGAGTTTCTTCGCCTCTTCCGGAGCGAACTGGCGGGTATTTGCCGGCCAGTGGATCAGATAGAGATCGAGATATTCGAGACCAAGGTTTTCAAGAGTTTTATCGAAGGCAGCCATCGTTTTATCGTAGCCCCTGTCCGCGTTCCAGAGCTTGCTGGTGATGAAGAGATCGGAGCGCTTCAGCTCTTCCTCCTCTTCCAGGAACTTCGCGACGGCCTTGCCGACTTCTTTTTCGTTCTTGTACAGGCTGGCCGTATCGATCAGACGATAGCCTGCTTTTAATGCGTGATAGACACTGCGGTAAGCTTCTCCTCCTTCCTCGAGATAGGTACCGTAGCCGACACAGGGCATCTTTACGCGGTTGCGTAAGACGAACGGTTCTTCTAATGAGCGGATCATTCGACAGTCACCGATTTCGCGAGGTTGCGCGGTTTATCCGGATTCAGACCCTTGTTGACAGACATGTAGTAACCCAGAAGCTGCAGGGAAGGTACGGTCAGCAGCGTGGTGAAATGGGAGTCTGTGCGCGGGATATAGATCGTGAAGTCCACTGTGTCTTCGATCGAATAATGACCATAGCTTGTGATCCCGACCAGGTAGCCGCCGCGGCTCTTGACCTCGATCATGTTGCTGAGGGTCTTTTCATATAATTCATTCTGGGTGGAAACACCGATCACGAGCGTTCCCTTTTCGACCAGGGAGATCGTGCCATGTTTCAGTTCGCCGGCTGCATAGGCTTCGGAATGGAGAAAGGAGATCTCCTTCATCTTTAAGGAACCTTCAAGACAGGTCGCGTAGTCCATGCCTCTGCCGATATAGAAGATATCGCGGTTGTTGGCGAACTTGGCGGCGAACCACTGCAGTCTCTCCTTATCTTCCAGGCTCTTGGAGATCTTCTCCGGAAGCGCGGAGAGCTCGTCGATATATTTCCCGTACTCTTCTCTGGTGATCTTGCCGCGGACATAGGCAAAGCGGACCGCGAGACAATACACCGCCATCAGCTGGGCACTGTAGGCTTTGGTGGTCGCGACCGCGATCTCCGGACCGGCAAGGGTATAGAAGACATTGTCCGCTTCTCTGGCGATCGAGGAACCGACGACATTGACGATGCCCAGGGTCTTCACGCCCTGACGCTTGGCTTCGCGCAGAGCCGCTAAGGAATCGGCAGTCTCACCGGACTGGGAGATGACGATCACGAGCTCATTCTCGCTGAGGATCGGATTGCGGTAACGGAATTCGGAAGCCAGTTCGACCCGGACCGGGATACGGGAAAGGTCTTCGATGACGTACTGCGCCGCAACGCCGACATGGTAGGCGCTGCCGCAGGCAACGATCGTGATGTGGGCGATCGAACGGATCTCTTCCTCGTCAAGATGGATATCCTTGAGATCGATCTCCTGACCGTCACAGACGGAATGCAGGGTATCCTCAACGGCTTTGGGCTGTTCGAAGATCTCCTTCATCATGAAATGCTCGTAGCCGCCCTTTTCCGCCGCTTCCGCATCCCAGGTGATCTCGGTGATCTCTTTTTCGATCTGTTCGCCGTCGATATTGTAGAAGGTCACGCCACCCTTGGAGAGGCAGGCGAGTTCCATATTGTCGATATAGTATACGTGACGCGTATGTTTCAGGATCGCCGGTGCGTCACTGGCGGCGAAAGATTCGCCTTCGGTCACGCCGATGATCATCGGAGAATCCTTGCGGGCAAGATAGATCTCACCCGGACGGTCCTTGAAAAGAACAGCCAGCGCATAGGATCCGCGGATACGCATCATTGCCCGGCGCAGAGCACCGATCGGTGTCTCGTCGTATTTATGACGGTAGTATTCGATCAGGTTGACCGCGATCTCCGTATCCGTCTGGGAATAGAACGTATAATCATGTCTTTCGAGCTTCGCCCGGATCTCCTGGTAGTTTTCGATGATGCCGTTATGGACGGCAACGACTTCCGCGTGCAGGGATTCGTGCGGATGCGCGTTGTTTTCCGATGGTTCGCCATGGGTCGCCCAGCGGGTATGGCCGATACCGCAGTCGCCTTTCAGGCTCTTGCCGTCATTTGTCTTTTCGGCCAGGACTTTCAGACGTCCTTTGGCGCGGACGACTTCGATGTCGCCTTCACCGTCACGTACGGCAAGGCCGGCAGAGTCATATCCGCGGTATTCAAGTTTTTCCAGTCCTTCCAGCAGGATCGGGGCAGCCTGTTTCTGTCCGTTATATGCAACGATTCCGCACATAAAGATACCTCCCAAAAATACTTTTTTATTATAACGCGAAAAAAACGCCTGAAAAAAGGTCAACCTATACCGGAAAGTAAATTTTTTCTCCCGCATTCTGTGCGCGATAGCCGGCTGTTTTTTGAAAGACGAAACGGAGGAAATCCATTATAATGGTGATGAGGTGAGCTATGGCAAACTACATCATCATCGCAGGCCTTCCCGGTTCCGGGAAGACGAGTCTTGCGCATCAATTGGAAAAACAATATGAAGCGGCTTTTCTGACGAGCGACAGTTATAAGCATACCGAGACCAATCAAAACGGCGAGAAGATCATTGTCACCGACTTCGAACAGATGAAGAAGGACGCGGATGAGCTTCTCGAAAAAGAGACTTCTGTCGTTCTGATGGCCTCGAACCTGACCGAGAAAAGACGGCGTTTCCTTTTAAGGGATATCAGCGGATTCCGTCACAAACGGATCTGTTATCTGACTCTCCGCGAGTATTCCGCCTGCATGCAGGAACTCGAAAAACGCGGCTCAACGATCGCCCTGACTCTGCAGGACAGTCTCTACCGTTCCTTTGAGACTCCCTATTACTGCGAAGGCTGGGACGAGATCCATCTCGTCTATCCCGACCACAACGAAACTTCCAAAGGAAAGAGCGAAGGCTACTACCGGAATTTCCTGAACTACGGTCAGGACAACCCCCACCATCTCGAGTCGCTGGGTGAACACCTGAAGATGACCGGCGATAAACTGCTCTCTACCGGTGACCCGGAACTGATCACTGCCGGCTATCTGCACGATATCGGAAAACCTTTTGCCCGCACCTATGGGGAACCCGGGGAAGACGGCGTAAGGATCGCCCACTATTTCGGCCATGCCGGGGTCGGCGCTTATGAATCACTGTTCTTCGATATGGAGGGCCTCGACAAGCTGCGTATCTCCTGGCTGATCAGCCAGCACATGAAACCGCTTGACTGGCGGCGCAGCGGCTCCAAGAACGGCGCGGAAAAAGCGAAACGCCGCTGGGGCGAGGACTTGTTCTACGAGATCAGGCTCCTTTCCGAAGCCGATGAATCCAGCAAGATCAAGAGTCCGGGAGTGCTCTGAGGTCAAACAAATGCCAGAGGAAGAGAAGATCGAAGAACTGAGAGAAAAACTCAGAGACTACTACGGGACCGCGATGGTCTCCGGTATGCCGATGGCTGTCGTCGATCTCGCGAAGCTCGAGAATATGGACGATGACGAGATCCTTGAGGAAGCGGAGAAGAATCATATCCGATAAAAAGCGAAAAGATCCCTTGGCGGGATCTTTTTTCGTGGTTTTTTTATCTGCTTATTTCGGAAGACGGATCAGCGGCAGATCGAGAGCGTCATGATAGCCCGGTTCCGCCTCAACGATCGTCGGGATCATGTTGACATTCGGAGCTGCTGAAGTCAGGAAGGGATCGAAGTGATCGATGATACCGTCGATGTCTACACGGACGTGCGGTTCACCGAAGATCTCGATCGCCTTATCGACTTTGTAGTCGTCCAGGATCTCGTTGGAGCCCTTGTGGTTGAAATGGAAGCCGACGACTTCCTTGCCGTTAAGATAGGTCGCCATGACAAAGAAGTGGGTGCCGATCGTTCCCGGCAGGATGTGAGCATTCGGGGTCGTGATCTCCTTGTCTGCCATGATCTGGGTCACATCGCACCGGTATTCGTCGTATTCAAGACCCAGACGCTCGGTGATCTCGATGACGGTCGGTCCGTAATAGGTGAAGAAGAGGCTCTTGAGAAAGGCGAACTGGGCGGCCGGGATATCCCCGACAGTCTTGCCGTAACATAAGAAGTTCACCCACGGAGCGGTATTGGCGGAATCGTCCTGTCCGCCGTAGACGATGACCTTTTCGATCTTTCTTGTCAGCAGACCGAAGACGGTCGGCAGATACGGGGTGAAGAAGCCCGGGAAGATGCCCTGCTGTGTATAGGTCACGCCGCCCTCTTTTGCCGCTTCATCGATCTCTTTGAAATAGCGGGGCTGATTCTTTGCGGCGAAGTAGATATTCACCGTTGTGGTGACATTCTTGCCGTGACGCAGCAGATCCTTGATGTCATCGACATTTGCCTGACAGGTCTCCAGATCCGGCAGTTTGCCCTCATCCCAGACAGAGGAAGCGTAGTAAAGGCAGATATCCGCTTCGGTATTCAGGACGGCTTCGCGGTCATTGCTGACGGGAACACCGGCATTTTCAAAACCGCAGACCTCACCGGCATCGCGGCCGATCTTTTTGGGATCGATATCGTAAACAGCGACCAGCTTGAGGGAGCTTCTGGCATTGATGATCTGCAGGGCGCTTCTGCCGACACTGCCCAGTCCCCAGATGATGACTTTGTATTCGTTTTTCAGTGGTTTCATTTTGATTACCTCCGTTATGACTTCAACTTAACACGGAGGTATTTTCTTTTCCGGAACGAAGAAAGAGAACCGTCATAAAAAGGAACGGATCTTCCGATTCGTTCCTTTCTCCCCTTTCTCCCCGAAAGTCCATTATCTCTTTTCTTTGCGCAGCGGTACTCTGTAGCGCGGGTCGATGATCTTGGCGACCGCCTGACCGGCTTCTTCCGGCGTCATATCGCGGTAGCGTCCGCAGACCCATTCCTCCAGGATCCTGGCGCCGCCTCCGCAGAAATAGGCGATATTGAAATCCTCTTTCTCACTCAGCGGTCTGCCCCAGGCCTTCTCGATGATCTGCTTCCCTCTCTGATAAGTGTAGTGATAGATGAAATCACGGTAGGAATCATAGCCAATGGTATCGAACATCGAGAGCTCCTCGGGATGTTCGCGGGTGATGCGGAACAGGGCGGTAAAAAGATCTTCCAGTTTCTGTGTGTTCTTATCCTCAAAGGCGCTGTCATAAAGACGGCGGTAATGCCCGTCCATGACATCGGCCTTATTGCGGAAATAACGGTAGAACGTGGTCTTGCTGAGAGACGCCCTTGTGAGGATCATCTCCACCGTCACCTTTTCGTACCCGTATTCACTGACAAGAGCGGTAAACGCTTCGTCGATCCGTCTTTTCGTCCATTCGCTCATGTTGTCATCATACCACCCGGATCCCTTCCGGGAAGAAGATGCCCGCCCTGTTTGTGACAGAAAACGCATTTCCGTATCACAAAAGGCAGAAAAAAGGCCGGGAATTTCCCGGCCGATACTCAACAGGATCTTATTCGGAAACGCGGACGATCTCTTTGAGGACTTCGACGACCTTCTCAAGTTCGTTCAGGTTGACGTATTCGAACTTGCCGTGGCAGTTGCGGTCACCGGTGCCGAGGTTCGGTGTCGGCAGACCCATCGCCGTCAGGCCGGCGCCGTCGGTGCCGCCTCTTACCGCGTAGGAATTCGGTTCATAGCCGAGGGAGCGGATCGCAGCGGAGGCTCTCTCGAGAACTTCCGGACACTGTTCGATCTTTTCACGCATGTTGCGGTAGGTCTCACGGATATCCATCGTGATCGTATCCTTGCCGTATTTATAGTTCAGGAATGCGGCAGCTGCCTTGAAATCACCGACCTGCTTGTTCAGCTTCGCGAGATCATGGTTGCGGATGATGTAATGCATCACGGTATCCTCACAGTCGCCCTGCATATCGCAGAGATGGTTGAAGCCTTCTCTGCCTTCGGTATACATCGGGTTATCAAAGGCCGGCAGCAGGCTCTGGAATTCCATCGCAATCAAAAGCGAGTTCTTCATCTTGCCCTTGGCATCGCCCGGGTGGATCGAAAGACCGTGGACTCTGACTTCCGCGCTGTTGGCGAAGAAGCAGTCATAGCAGAGCTCATCCGCGTTGAAGCCGTCAACTGTATATGCGAAGTCCGCGCCGAAGCGTTCGATCGAGAAGTTCTCGACGCCTCTGCCGACTTCCTCATCCGGTGTAAAGGCAACAGCGATCGGGCCGTGTTTGAATTCGGGATGTTGCTGGCAGTACTCCAGCAGTGTCATGATCGCGGTGATCCCGGCTTTATCGTCGCCGCCTAAAAGGGTCGTGCCGTCCGTGACCAAAAGATCACAGCCCTTGTCCTTTAAAAGCTGCGGGAACTGATCCGGGCTCATGGTGATCCCCAGTTCCTCGTTTAAAACGATCGCGCCGCCGTCGTAGTTTTCGATGAGGCGCGGTTTGACATTTTCTCCGGAAGCGGCCGGGGAAGTATCCATATGGGCAAGGAAGCCGATGCAGGGCTGTCCTTCCGTATTTGCTTCAAGCGTACCGTAGACGATACAGCTGTCGGTCAGCTCCACATTGGAGAGACCAAGGGAGACGAGCTCCTCTTTCAGCATCTCGGCCAGCACGAACTGCTTCTTTGTGCTCGGCACGCTGACGCTGAATTCATCCGACTGTGTATCGATCTTCGCGTAACGCGTTAATCTTTCCATAACACTCATAAACATATCCTCCGCTACTGATTATAGCGCAATTCCTTTATTCAACGGATTTCAGTGATTCGATCATATCGATCTTCTTCAACGGCTTGCGGGTGAAGAAGAGAACGATGACCGTGAAGACGATCGTCACCAGGAAGGCGTAGAGGAAACTCAGGAACTTGATGTTGCTGCCGAACATGATCATCTCCATATTGATGACATTCATGATGAAGTGGTGCTCGACGATGCCTAAGGGCATGCCGACGAGCGCCCCGATCAGCGTCAGCAGGAAGATCTCCTTGAAGATATAGGAGTTGACTTCATAGTCGCGGAAACCCAGGACCTTCAGGGTCGCGATCTCGCGGATACGTTCCGAGATATTGACCTGGGTCAGGTTGATCAGGACGACGAACGCCAGCGAGCCGGCAGTCAGGATGATGACCAGGATGATGATGTCAAGCGCCTGGATCATGGTGGTGAACTGCTCGATGACATTGGAAAAGTCAACGACACTTTCAAAGCCTTCGAACTTCTTGAGCGACTCGAAGTTTCCGCCGCTGCTGTTCTTCACCGCGATATTGGTGTAGTGCAAGGGCTCCGCGAATAAGGTGCTGTAGTATTCTTCGGAGATATAGAGATAATGCTGGAAGTACATCTCGCAGACTTCGGTGATGCGCACATCCTTCTTGATGCCGTTGGCGCTCTCGATCGTGATCGTATCCCCGGCTTTAAGGTCGTTGTTCCGGGCAAATTTCTCCGAGATGATCACACCGCTGTTCTTCAGCCGGATCGGCGTCTTATGATCCGCTGCCAGACGCAGGTTCAGGATATCCTGCGCCTCGCGGGCATCGAGCACATTAACGTTGATCGTTTTCTCCTCCTTCTCGAGATAGACCTTGGAGGAATAGGAAGCGTAAGGAACGACATATTCATTATCAAGATCCTTCTTCAGCTCATTCACGATCGCGTTCACGTTGCGGTCGTCTTCAAGGTTGACGACATAGTCATGGTTGAAGATGCTGCCGAACTGCAGGTCGACGACATCGGCGATCGAGTCCTTGATCCCCCAGCCGACAACGAGCAATGCCGTACAGCCGGCGATGCCGACGACCGTCATGATGAAGCGGGCTTTATAACGGATCAGGTTGCGGGCCGTGATCTTGGAAGTAAAGGAGAGCCGGCGCCAGATAAACGGCAGATATTCAAGGAAGACCTTCTTCGAGCTCTTCGGCGCCTTGGGACGCAGGAGCTGGCTCGGCATCTCTTTTAAGGAATTATTGACGACGAGATAGGTCACGAAAGACATCAGACCGGTGAACAGGACAAAGCAGATCAGGATGTTCTCGGGCGGGAACAGCATTTGTCTCGGCGGCAACATGTACATCAGCCGCCAGGTCTCATAGATGACGGTCGGGAAAAGCGCCATGCCGAGGCCGATGCCCAAAACACCGCCGCTGACAGTCGCCAGCAGGGCGTAAAGCACATATTTCATGATGATCTTGCCTTTGGAGAAACCAAGCGCCCGGAAGATGCCGATCTGACCACGCTGCTCATCAACCAGGCGGGTCATCGTCGTCATACAGACAAGGGCGGCGACAAGATAGAACAGGAAAGGCAGGGCGATGCCGATCGCACCCATCTGTTTGGCGTTCTCGGAAAACATGAATGTCGAGTAATGACTGTCACGGTCGAGGATCATCCATTCCGCCGCCGGCAGTTCTTCAAGATCCTGCTTCGCTTTGCGGATATCCGCCTCGGCTTTTTCAACTTCTTTTTCGTATTCGAGCAATCCTTCTTCATACTGCTTCTTGCCGCTTTCGTATTTGCGGCGGGCGTCCTGCAGTGTCCACTGGGTGGAAGCGATCTCTTTATTCACCCGGCTGATCGCCTCGTCGGCGATATCGATCTCCTGCTTTAAGGCATCGTAGATCAGCTTGTCACGCTGCAGCTGGGAGTATTCGTTATAGCTCTTCTCGATCGAACCGCCGTATTTCCTGTCCAGCGCCTCCTTCGCGGCTTTGGCTTCGCTTTCACTGAGCGTGCGCGCTTCTTTTAAAGAATCCAGGACCTGCTGGTCGACATCCGCGCGGGTGCGCAGGGAATCGATCTCAGGGCCGATCGCGGCAAGTCGCGTTTCCGCGGCGGCGCGTTCCTCCTCGCTGAGTTCGGGATCTTCGAGTTTTGCCTGCAGTTCGCTCCTCTCGTTTTCAAGAGTTGCGATCTGTCCGTTCAGATCATTGATCTCATTCTGCAGTTCGCTGATCCGCTGGTCATAGGCTGCCTGGGAATCGGGACTGCTTAAAGTGGCAAGTGTGCGGTAGGAACCGTAATCCGCCAGGAGTTCGGTATAGATGGTATCGAAGGAGCGGTGGGAACTGTCGGCGTTCTCGATCGCGGCGATGCGCTGATAGACCGGCAGACCGTTCTCCTCATAGCGTTTGTTCAGATCCTTCTGCTGTTCCTGCAGCTGCTGGACAGCCTGCTGCATCGAAGTCAGCTGGGTCTCTCCGGCAATGATCTGGATATTCGCGTTCTCGAGTTCTTCCTCGGCTTTCTTGAATTCCTCTTCCGCTTCCGCCTTCTTTTCGGCGAGTTCCTTCTCGCCGTCAGTGATCTTGTCCTCGTACTCCTTCAGGATCGAGGCTTTGAGCACTTCCTGCTGGTCCTTGGTAAAGACTTCAAGCTCCGCTTTCTGCTCGGCAATATAATCCTTGTAGTCCTGCTCAAAGGATTCATAGTCCTTCGCGCCGGCAAAGGTCAGATAGACGGTCGTATAGTATTCGGAGATGAAATTCTCATTGGGAAGATAGATGACGATCGAAAGATCGAGGTTCTTCATGGTGCCGGTGCCCAGAGTCTTGGACATATAGGCCGGGGTGCGGACCTTGCCGACGATCGTGAAATCGGTATTCTTCAGCTTCTCGCTGATATCTTCCTCTTCAAGATAAAGATGCAGCTTCTCCCCGATATCGTAGGAAGTGCTCATCGAGCCGTTGTCGAGGATCAGGATCTCACGCGCGTTCTCCGGCATGCGTCCTTCGCTCAGTTCAAAACGGTCGACATTCCTTTCAACTTCCTCAGCCCGAGTCACGGCGACACCGTATTTGTCATTTTCGCTGTAGCAGTCGACCAGACGGCTGGGGAAGACGCTTTGGACATATTCGAGCTTCTCAAGAGCCCGGACATCCTTGTCGTCAAAGCCATAAGAAGAGTAAAGCTGGATATCCTGCAGATCCATCTCATCGGCATAACGGTCCACGTTGTATTCCATGATCCGGCGCGTACTCAAAAGACCCATCATGAAAGCCACGCCGATCAGAACGATCAGCAGCAATGACAGGAACCGGTTGAAGGTATTCTTGATGAGACGCAGGGTATCCTTATGAAACATCAGTATTCAATATCCTCGATATTCTTCGGGTTCTCGTTGATCGTGACAGATTCGATCTGTCCGCTCTTGACCCGGATGATCTTCTGTCCCATATCGGCTAAGGCGCCGTTATGGGTGATCATGACGACAGTCATCTTCTGCTGGGTGCACATATCCTGCAGGACCTTGAGGACCTGCTTGCCGGTCTTATAGTCGAGAGCGCCGGTCGGCTCATCGCACAGCAGAAGCTTGGGATTCTTGGCGACAGCGCGGGCGATCGCCACACGCTGCTGCTCGCCTCCCGAAAGCTGGGAGGGGAAATTATTCATACGGTCTTCAAGACCGACAAGTTTTAAAACAAAATGGGCGTCGAGCGGATCCTTGGAGATCTGCAGCGCCAGTTCCACGTTCTCCCTGGCAGTCAGGTTCTGCACCAGGTTATAGAACTGGAAAACGAAGCCGATGTCATAGCGGCGGTAGTCGCATAATTCACGGTCATTGGCATTGGAGATATCGTTGCCGTCGACGACGACGCTGCCTTTGGTCGCGGTATCCATACCGCCCAGGATGTTCAGGATCGTGGTCTTGCCGGCGCCGCTGTTGCCTAAAACGACGACAAATTCGCCCTTATCGATCGAAAAGGAGATGTCATCCAGTGCTTTGATCTCCACCTCGCCCATCTGATAGATCTTGGAAACATTGCGGAATTCGATAAAACTCATACGGTCCCTCCCAGATAATGCTGCAGGTCGTTGTCAAGCAGACTGACGAAGGAATTCAGGAAGACCTCCGCCAGTTTCGGCAGTTCCGGGCTTTCGGCAGGTGCCCGGTTCATGATCTCTTTTACGCCGCTGAAGATCGCGGCGGCATAGCCCTGCGCCAGGAGCCGGACATGTTCGTTCTCCTCGCTCAGGTTGTAATTGCGGAGGATGACACTGCAGATCAGTTCGCTGAACCAGTCCGTGATCCGGTCATTGACGTCGGAACGCATCATCAGGATACGCATCTCCTTCTGATGCCGCTGATAGATACCGATGAAACCGCTGCAGAGACCGGAGATCATCGTCTTGATCTCCTCGATGCTCAGGCCTCCCTGCGGGAATTCCCGGCTTTCCAGGCTGATCCTGCCATCCGTCAACGTACTGACCAGCTCGCTTAATTCCTTGTAGGCGGGAAAGACCGCGGCCAGGATCAGTTCTTCCTTATTTTTGAAGTAACGGTAAAGATTACCGACAGTCATATTGCTGCGGAACGCGATGCGCCGCATGGAGGAGCTCCGGTAGCCATGCTGCAGGAATTCGCTGCGGGCGGACTCGACGATCCGCTCACGGGATTCTTCTTTTAAAAACTGCGCCATAAATAAACCTCCGTTCATTATTATAACGGAGGTTCAAATCATAGTAAACAGTTGTTCATTATTGGACTGCCTGGGGCAGTTTTTCTAAATCAGAAGACCAGGCTGTCCAGTTTTTCGGTGAGCTCGAGGATATGCTTCTTACAGTTCTCGACCTCGGCTTTGCCCTTCTCGTTATTGAGGGCGTCACGGCGGATCAGACGGCGCATATTGCGGGTGTAGCCGATGAGCTTTGCCTTATCGGCGATCTCCGCGATCTCTTCCTTGCTTTTGCCGTCGAAGTAGAGTTCGAGCGTCTTTTCCCAGATGCGGGTGCCGGTCTCATAGGGGATGCCCAGGAACTGCAGCATGTTGTCATGATCCAGTTCGCTGTAGCCCTGATAGGCATTGAAGATCGAAGCGAACTCAAAGACCGGATGACCGGTGCAGAGCGTATCCATATCGATCAGCAGGACTTCCCCGTCCTGCAGCATGATGTTTTTCAGATGGTAGTCGCCATGCAGCATGTGCAGATCTTCCGGGACCCCGTCGACCAGGGAAACGAGCTTGTTGAAGTTCTTTTCCGGCAGATAGTCCTTTAAGAAGGCAGCCCAGTTCTGGGCAACGGCCTTCATCGGCGGCATCTTGTCCGGTTTTACGAGCGTGCCGTGGATCTTCTTGAGCAGATCGACTGACATCGCAACGACCTGATCGGTGCTGTCAGGATCGGTCTGGATCAGTTTGGCAAAGGACTTCGCGTTCAGCAGTTCAAAGACTGAACCGTAGCCTTCGCCGACCTTGACGACATCGTAAGGAATCGCTGTCGGGATCCCCAGGATCAGAGCGGTGCGGGCGAGCTCTCTTTCACGCTCGATCTCCGGCAGCGCGTCCGATTTGAAGTAGACTTTGACGATCGTATCGGCATCGATGCGGTAGACCTTGCCGTTGGCGCCCTGGCCGATGACTTCGCAGCCTTCGACCGAGACTTCACGGTAGGCTTTCTGAACGTTCATCATCTCGGAGAAACCGGTGATGTCGAGGATCTCATAGACCTCGGAATTGACGTTGACGATCTTCAGATCGGCGAAATTCTTCTTCAGACGCAGCAGGATACGCAGACCGGCACTGGAAATGTACTGCAAGTCCTGCATGTCGATGATGACATTGCTGACATCCTTCCCTTCCATTGCCTGGTTGATCTCCGCTTCCACCGCGGCTGCGTTGTTTGAATCGATATGACCCTGCAGACCGACCGTCAGGATATTCTCTTTAAAATCACTTTTGATCAGTTCCATTGTTTTCTTCCTTTCCAAGATCTGTTCGTCAGAATTTCTTATGCAGGCAGAGAATGTTCTTGCCATCCTTGTATTCATAGCGGACATCGTCCATCGTCTTGCGGACGAGGAAGATACCGAGACCGCCTACATCACGCTCTTCGGCAGGCAGGCTGACATCCGGCGTTTCCGCGCTCAGCGGATCATAGGGGATACCTTCGTCGATAAACCAGATACAGGCTCCCCGGGGATCGCTCTGCGGTTCAAAGCGCACGGTCGCTTTGCCATTTCCCTGCGGATAGGCGTATTTGGCGATATTGCTGAAGATCTCATCGATCGCGACATCGATCTGCGTGCGCGCCTTGAACGGACAATCCAGCTTTTCCAGCTGCTCGTCGATAAAATCCGTTACCGGTCCGACATTGTCGATCTTAGCTTCAACCGTTATTTCTTTCATATTTGTTGCTCCGTTATATCTGAATGCCAGCATCGTGATGTCGTCAAACTGATCGGCATCACCGACGAAGACACTGACTGCATCCGCGACATTGCTGATGATCGCGCGGGTATCCGCTGACGGATCCCTGTTCAAAGCTTCCATCAGGCGGTCGTTGCCGAACAGCTGATTATTGCTGTCGGTCGCTTCCGGCACACCGTCGGTGTAGACGAAGAGCGAATCGCCCGGCTGCAGTTGCACTTCATAGCTGTGGTAGACACTTTCCGCCATCGCTCCGAGAACGAGTCCGTGACGGTCCTTCATCATCTCGTAGTCTCCGCTGGCGTGGCGGAAGCAGGGATATTCATGTCCCGCGTTGGCGGCGGTCAGTCTTCCGGTCGAGAGTTCAACGATGCCCAGCCAGACACTGACGAACATCATTTCCGCGTTCTTGCTGCAGATCGCTTCATTCGTCTTCTGCAGGATCTCCTCGGCCGATCTTCCCAGCATCGCGCAGCTCTGCAGGATGATCTTGGAGACCATCATGAACAATGATGCAGGGATGCCCTTACCGGAGACATCGGCGATAACGAGGCACAGATGATCCTCATCGATCAGGAAGAAATCGTAGAAGTCACCGGCTACGGTCTTGGCCGGATCCACCATGGCATAGAGATCGAATTCGGTCCTGCCCGGGAAGGCCGCTTCCGCGGACGGCAGCATGGCCGACTGGATCTTATTGGCCAGATCGAGCTCGACCCCGATCCTTTCCTTTTCGGCAGAGATCTTGCGGATCTCGTTCATGTAGTCATCCATCTCCACAGTCAGATCGACGACGTCTTCCGAGAGAACGCCCAGTTCGTTGTCCGAGCGGATCTTATCGAGTTTATCGGCGATCTCCTTGCTGTCTTTCTTGATCTTGTACTGGCGGATGCCCTCCTGGACTTCGCGCAGCGGCTGCAGCACCTGTTTCCAGATGACGAGCAGGAAGATGGCTGCCATCGCCGCCAGAAGACCGACACCGAAACCGACGCCCTTCCAGGTGGTGGATTCGATGTGTTTATTCAGACCGCTGAGGTTGAAGGTCAGTCCGGTCAGGATCGCATGTCCGTCAAAAGACATGAGATGCGTGTAATAGTCCATATAGTTCCCGGCATTGGCAAGGTAGCTCGAATTCGCTTCGGCGCTGCGCATCGCTTCTGCCTGTTCCGGGGCAACACTGACTGTCGTTCCCAGCGTATAGACCTCTTCATACTTGGTCCCCCGGATGCATCCCGGCTCACCGGCGCTGAAAAGGAAGAACTGTCTCTGATAAGGTTCTTCTGTAAGCACACAGAAGAGGTAGTCCACATCATAGGATTCCTTGATCTGATCCATACGGGTGATCATCCAGGAATAAGTGATCTCGGCGTAGAGCTTCTGATCCTCCGGCGGCAGCTTCTCAAGCTGCTCCTCGGTCAGATAACGCATCGCCAGATCCGGATGCCTTTCCGTGAAGATCTTTGCCTTCTGAGCTGTCTGGGCAGTCTCTTCAAACAGAGCGTCGTACTCGATGGAAAGCTCCGCAAAATGCGAGCACCAGTAGCGCAGGAGCCATTCGTGGGCCGGATACTCGGTGACCGCTGTCGTGACTTCCCGGGCAACGCTTTCCGCATGGGCTTCGACCTGCTCCCTTACCAGCTCATCCGAACGGCGGCTCTGGAACGCGAAAGTCGCGACCCCCGCCATCAGGGCGATGATCGTAAACAGGAGCGCGATCTGCAGAAGCAGACTGTATTTTCTTTTTCCTCTTGCCATAAGACTATTCGATCGTCAGGATATCGGAAAAACCGGTGACATCGAGAATATCGCGGACGGTTTCACCGACATTCACAAGTTTCATCTTTCCCTGTTTCGCCATCGCTTTCATCGCGACCAGCAGCACACGCAGGCCGGCGGAAGAGATATACTCCAGACCCTTCATATCGAAGGTCAGTTCCTCGACTCCCGGAAGCGCGGCCATCATCTCGGTCTCCAGCTGCTGGGAAGTCTGGGAATCCAGTCTCCCCTCCAGGGAGAGGCACAGGGCTTTGTCGGTAAGTTGTTTTTCGATCTTTAACATCAGAAAGATCCTCCTAATCTTCCGGGGACCAGGACGACTGAACAGCCAGGATCTCCGGTTCTTCTACTTTGCAGCACACCTGATAGCGGTCTTCATAGACGATCTCGCCGGGGGTGTTGCTATATACGACATAAAAGGGATGGTTGTATTTTTCCAGCAGCCACATCATCGGCTGCACCATCTTGAGCATTTCTTCGGTGTTTTCCGTTCGTTACGGTCTCCTTATCTGAATGCGGCTGAGGTGATGACCTCTTCGATCAGCCTGCGGACCTTTTCTTCATTCTCCGTGCGGCCGTAAAAGTGCAGATAATAGATATCCTTTCCGTTTTTCATCTCTATGCTCTCGCCGAACATTTCCACATTTTCCGCTGTGTAGTGATAGGAATAGGAAATGGCTTTTTCGCCGGCGACAGTCGTGCTTTGGACTTCACCCATCCGGCAGGAATACTTGGCCATCGCGTCTGCGATGAGCTTCGCGTCTTTCTTACCGATGTCATTGATGTTCAGCAGCATTGCCTGCAGACCGCTGATCGTCCGGTAGGCAGCAGTTGCGAGCAGATGACGTTCCGGGTCCGAGAGGATCTCGCCCGGTCCCTTGTTCAGGAACTGCAGTTTTTCGATCTCTTCCAGGCTGGGCGTGTCAAAGCCGTCCGGATAGGTCAGAGACAGTTTATTGTTTAGCAGGATCTGTTTCATTCGATACCTCCTGTAGGTCTGTATGTTTTAGAAAGCGATCGTAACGATGATCGTGACTTTGCTGTCTTCGATGGATACGCTGACTTCATCGGCGAGGCTGGCTACGATCGATCTTTCCAACTCGTCATTTTCTTTACGGGCTTCTTCGTTATCCGAAGCCTGGAGCTCCTCACGGTATTTGTTGAGCGACCAGGAATAGGCGTCGGAATTGGCAATGAATTCGTTCGGGCTTCCCATCGTCATCAGACCGATTGATGTCATTGAAGGGCCGTCTCCCTCCGGCAGCAGCATTACCCCGATCATATCACGGAGCTTGCCCATGAAGCCTTTGGCAGCGGCGTTTTCATGTTTCGAAGAAACCTCGATCAGTTTGCGGCGGCTATCCTGATTCAGTTCGACATCGCCTGCAAGGAAGATATCGTATTTCTGATCCTCCCCCTCGATCCAGTAAAGCGCTTCGATCTTTCCGACGATGCTGCGCATCATACCGAACAGCTCTTCCGCCAGAAGACGCAGACGCAGATCTTCTTTCCGGATCAGTCCGCTTTCAAGGCCGAACTTTTCCGTCATCTGCAGAGCTTCTTCCATGCCTTCGCCGGAACTGCTGACTCTGATCTGTTCCGTTCTCATATTTCCTCCGCTGTCGCTTACTCGACAGTCAGGATCTCCGAGAAACCGGTGACCTCAAAGATCTCGCTGATCATTTCATTCACGTTGCAGACCTTCATCGTACCCTCTTTGGCGATCATCGCCTTCTGTGTTGCCAGAAGCACGCGCAGTCCTGCGGAAGAGATGTATTCCAGATCCTTGAAATCCAGGATCAGTTCCTTTGTTTCTTCCGGAAGGGCCTTCAGTTTGTCGTCAAGATCCGGAGCGGTCGTCGTATCGAGACGGCCTTCCAGGATGCAGGTAACGGTCCCGTTTTCATTTTTCATAGTGATATTGAGCATAGTAGCCTCCTATTATTGATCTATCTGTTCTGCCTTAACGGTAGACCATCAGGGTCAGAATGATGTACAAAGTGATCATACCGCCCATGATCAGTGTCTGTTTCAGACGGTGTTCGGTCAATAGACCGACAAACTCACGGACAGCGGCATTCGGCCAGAAATACCATTTGGTCGGCGCACCCACACCCTGGGCGCGCATCTTATTGCGGCGGGCAGCCAGTCCGCTGCGGAAAACGTGATAATTCGTTGTAGAGAAGGCGATCTTCCCCTGCGGGTCCTTCTCCAGGATCTTTTCCTTCGAGTATTTCATATTCTCGAAAGTATTCGCGGACTTTTCCTCGGTGATGATCCTCTCTTCCGGGATCCCCTGCTCCAGCAGGTAATTCTTCATTGCAACCCCTTCCGAGATCTTTTCGTCACTGCCCTGTCCTCCGGAAGTGATATAGGTCAGCTTCTTTCCGGTCGCTTCCTGCTGTTTCTTATCGAACCCGAGCGCTCTTTCAAGTCTTCCTTTTAACAGCGGTGTCGGGGTGCCGTCCTTGCGCAGACCGCAGCCTAAGACGATCATGAAATCGCGGTCATAGTCCGGCTCGTAGCGGGAGGTATAACCGGCGGCGAAGATCGTTCCCACCAGCATGCATTCGTAGTAGAGATAGATCGTAGAACAGAAGCTCGTGATCAGCGCGTGATTGCGGATATCCTCGAAACTTCCGGAAACATAATAATCGTATTGATAGAGCCAGAGAGCCCCTCCGACCAGAAGCAGGGAAAGCACGATGCCCAGCAGGTTCGTGAGACGGAAGCCCTCCTTGCGGATCAGCACGATGTTGGAGATACAGAGCGCGACCGCGAAGACGAGGACAAAGGGAAAGGACAGCAGCATGTAGGTCGTTCCCGAAGAAGAAAGATAGTTCACGACCTGGCGCGGATCGAATCCCAGGGGATAGCGCAGCGCCCGGTAAAGATAGAGCAGGTGGACAAGGAAGAGCAGCGTCCCGAAGACCGCGAACCCGGCGTAGTAGACCGTGTTGTAGGAATAGGGATTGTAGCGCATCTGTCTGACCAGAGCGCGCAGAAGCAGGATGACCGTGATCAGCAGATAGACGGGAATGAGGAACGCGATCGCCTTTTCATTCCGGTCCGCCAGGTAATACAGCAAAGCCACTGTTACAGCAGACAGCACGACGATATTCCAGATCTTCGGCTTTTTATCCAGTGTATCGAAACGGATCTTCATCGGTTCCCGGTCTTTCAGTTAAGCAACGGAAGTGCCGTTGGCGATCTCCTTTTTCAGTTTGAAAAGACGGACACAGGTGATGATCGCGGTAACGAGCACGACGACCCCGCAGAGCACTGTCAGGACCGCCATGATCGTATCCCTGGTAAGGGAATACAATACGGCGAAAACGATCGTTCCGATATAACCGCCGATGTTGACGTATTTTAAAGTGCTCAGCCTGTTCGCTGTCTCTTCGCGGCCGTAATCCTTAGCGACACGGATAAGGATGTCGAAATAAAGAAACATGAAGACGGCATTGGCGCAGCCGACGATCGTTTTCAGAACATCGGTATTCGCTACTGCGTCAGTGACTTCAAGCGTCCATTCGACGGCGGTGATGATCGTCAGGATCAGCGCTGCCCAGCGCAGATATTCCTTGCCTTCTCCGTATTTCCCGAAGCAGGGAAAAGCGAGAAAGAACAGCAGCCAGCCGATGAAAGCCGGGGAGATGCTGATCTCGTTAATATTGATATTGATCAGCACGAACAGGAATCCGAATGCTGTCAATGTCAGACCTTTTGTAATGTCTTTTGAAACCATGGATGTTTTCCTCCTTGGCAGGTCTACCTGCCAAAAACGGTCATAGAATGACCTTTTTTATATTTTAAGTTTATCAGCCCCGCAGATGTGCTTCAAGAATATTTGTCAACAGTTTCACTATACCGTTTGCGCAGGAAAGCCATAAGAAAAGCGGACAGTGTCCGCTATCGTTTCTTATAAAAGGCCTGTTCAGTCACGGAAGAATTCCAGCATCCGCTCCTTGTAGTCCGGCGCCAGATCGTAGGCGGCGTGTCCAAAGCCCTCATAGATAAAGGACTGCAGACCCGGATTGTCCTTCAGCGTGTCGATCAGCTCCTGCGCCGCGTCGGGACCCAGGACCGCATCGTCCTTAACGCCCAGAACAAGCACAGGGCAGCGGATATCCTTCAGCTTTTCACGCATATCGAAGCCTTTGATGGCGGAGGCAAGGATCACGAAACGGGAAAGGTCTTCCTTCGTCACGGCTTTCGCCATTTCCTTCAGCAGCTCCTGCGACTGTTCATAGATCGCTTCCGGATAAACGAGCTTCGCGAAACCGAACTCCAGCTCCTCGGCTTTTCCTTCCTTGGCGAGAGCCGTCCAGGCATCGACGCCTTTTGCCGTCTCTTCGCTGACATAAGCTGCCGTCGAACCCAGAACGAGCTTATGGATCCTCTCGGGATATTCGGCAGCGATGTTCATCGCGATCATTCCGCCCTGGGAAGCGCCGAAAAGATCGATATCCTTCAGATCAAGCAGTTCAAATGCTTTTGCGGTATCTCTTGCCATGGCAGCGATCGGATAGTTTTCCGGGAGATCGCTGCGGCGGTCAAAGAGATAGACCGTATATTCTTCACCAAACATCTGATAGGCGTCCGCGACTGCGGCAGCAGCATCCATCACGCTGGTGATGCTGAGGCCGGGCAGGATCACAAAAGTCTTCTCTCCGTTTCCGAAACGGAAGAAGCGCATTGAGAAATCTTCGTTGTACAGTTTTTCGATCTTTGGCATAGTATCTCCTCTTTCTGTCAGCAGGATCGTCTGCTGTTCCTGATCGATGACATAGCTTTCCGCCAGCCACAGATCCAGGAAGCGTTTGTCTTTCGCGGCGTAGTCTTCTCTGTTCAGCACATCGGAATCCGCGTAGCTGTAAGCCTCTGCAGGAAGATCGCCATAGTATTCCCGCTGCGTGTCTGTCATTCCGAAAAAGAAGAGGCTCTCCGGATAGCTCGCGGCAAGCATCGGATCAACATGGTACCAGTTGTCATCCAGTTTTACCAGTGTCCATTCATGGGCGAAGCTCTGGTCGGAACTCAGACCGCTGCAGGGGATCGCGTCGATCCCGACCTGCAGCAGGTAGTAGATGTATTCCCCGGAGATCTCCTGACAGATCCCGGTGTTTTCAGTAATAGCACGGTATGGAGAAACGGAAAGGATATCCTCCAGTTCGTTTTCCTCATCCGGCGTCGTTTTACGGGCAACGGCAGTGAGCAGTTCGACCGCTTTGATCCAGTCCGCCGTTTCGCAGGGGATCGCGGAGCGGATGACTCCTTCAACGATCGCGATGAAACGCACCCCTTCCTTCCGGACTTCCTCCGCATCCTTCTTATACGTAAGATGGGCCGTGCCATTTTCAACGGAACACTGGTCCTTATCGATCAGACCATCCGCCAGCGGGAAGCAGGTCCGGGCGACCGCGAACAGCTCAAACAGTTTCTCCCGGCTCCCGCAGGGAAAGCTCTCCTCTCCCGCCAGGACCGTATCACAGAGCGCGTAGAAGCTCTCTTCGATCCCGGGACCGTAGATCTTTTTATATTCCTCCGCCATGACATGCGGGGAAAAGGTGTAGCCGAATCTTTCCGTTTCCTGCTTCTCCGGAACAGCTGTTTCCGGTGTTTCCTCCCCTTTTTCTTCCGGCACCGTATTCGCACCGCAGGCGCTTAAGAGCAGGACGAGCAGAACGGCAAGAAGTTTTCGAAGTTGTTTTCTCATTTTATCTCTTGCGCAGATAAAACAGATAGCCCAGCACGAACGCGGTCGCCAGGGGAACGATCACGTTTCCCGGAACGGTAAAGGCGAAAGTGCTCTGATTGAATACCCACAGCATCAGATTCCAGAAAACGACATAGAACAGCACGAACAGGGCAAACGCCAGATATTTGTTACGTATCATGATTCTCCTCCTGTTGATTGGTTGACAGCACTATTTTAAGACTTTCCGGCATCGGAAAAAAGCTTTCTTTTTTTCGTCTGTTTCTTTGCGATAGAATAAAGACAGAAGCTGCTCTGCAGCAAAAAGGAGAAAATCATGGCTCTGCAATATCATGTTCAGCTCAACGACGGGGATGTCGCTCCCTACGTTCTTCTGCCGGGAGACCCCGGACGGGTACCGGTCGTTGCCTCCTTCTGGGATGAAGCCCACGAAGTCATGAACAACCGCGAATACTGCACCTGGACCGGCGTATATAAAGGCGTTCCGATCTCCTGCATGAGCACCGGTATGGGCTGTCCTTCGGTCGCCATCGGCATGGAGGAGCTTGCCCGTTTAGGTGTGCATACCTTTATCCGTATCGGCACCTGCGGCACCTTCCAGGACTACGTCAAAAACGGTGATATCTGTGTCTTTGACTCCGCGATGCGTCTTGACGGAACTTCGGCTTCCTATGCCCCGATCGAGTATCCGGCAGTCGCCGATCATGACTGTGTCACCGCGTGTCTGGAAGCCTGCAAAACATTGAAGCTTCCGCATCATCTGGGCATCACCCGCTCGGCGGATACCTTCTATGCCCGTCACCCCAGACCGGGATCCTCTTTCAACAATTACTGGATCTCGGAATGGAGACATCATTTCGAGGATCTCAAAGCGATGAACGTCGTTGCCGCCGAAATGGAGGCCAGCGTGATCTTCGTCCTCGCGAAATTATGGGGACTGCGCGCCGGCGGTATCGCCGTCTGTCTCGACAATGTGCTTAAAGTCAGCGGGGAAAGCGGCCAGTTCGATCCGCAAGAAGGTCTCGGTCATTCGGATAAATGGATCGCCGACATGACCCATGCCGGCTGCGAAGCGGTGCGTCTGCTCTACGAAATGGACCAGAAGAAAGCGAAATAAACGACAAAACCGGCTCAGCCGGTTTTCTTCATTCTCTAATGGGATCAGGCCGCGACGGTCTTCGTCAGATCGTTGACCCAGCGGTACTGTTTGACCCGGCGCATGCCAAGCACGAAACGGATCAGCTGCTCCGCCTGGGTGATCAAGAGGACCAGCGCGATATTCTTAAGGCCGAAGAGATGCACGCTCGCAAAAGCCAGCGGGATCCCGACCGCCCACTGCAGTCCGGAATCCAGGAAGGGAATGACCGAAGCGTCGCCGCCGGAGCGTAAGACACAGAAGATCATGTAGTTGTATAAGCGCATCGAGGCCTTGACCGCGAAAGCGTACACGACGAGCACCGCCATCGAGGAGGTCGCGGGATCACTGAGTCCGAACAGGGTGACCAGGGGACGCGCGAAGACCAGCAGGAAGGTGACGAGCACCGCCGAAAGGAAGCCGGCCAGACCGATATGGTAATCGCAGTCGCGGCGGGCATTCTCCAGATTTCCCCTGCCGAGATCAGCTCCGAGCAGGATCTGCACGGCATTGCCGTAACCGTAGATGATGAAGGTCAGAAGATTAAAGATCTGGTTGCCGACATAATAGGCGTCCATCGGCTGCTTGCCGAGCGCGCCGAAAGCCTTGATGAACATCGTCTGTCCGAAGCCGAAGGTCGATTCGTTGAGGATCAGCGGTCCGATCTTGGCCAGGATCGGCTTGACGAATTCCTTATCGAGACCGAAGACTTCCTTGAAAGAGCCTAAGAAGGCCTGATGGGTCGCGAAGGAATAGGACAAAAGGATACATACGGAAACGCACTGGGCGATGATCGTGCCTAAAGCGGCGCCGCGGATGCCCAGAGCCGGAAAAGGTCCAAGACCAAAGATCAGAAGAGCGTTCATCGTGACATTGGTCACAGTGGCGCAGATCGAAGCGGCGAGCGAGATCTTTGCCTGCTGGGTCGAACGCAGCAGATTGCTGAAGGAATAATTGAACGCGCCTAAAAGCAGCGAGAATTTCGAGATCTGCAGATACTGCAGGGAATGCACGATCACTTCGTCGTCGTTCAGATAGAAACGCAGGATCTGTTCCCCGAACAAAGTCGCGAGAAGGATCCAGAACAGGGCGTTGCTGACGACGAGGATCAAAGAAAAACCGAGACAGCGCTTCAGATTGCGCTTGTCCCCGGCTCCGTAAAACTGGGAGGCAAACATCGAGATACCGCCGTTGCAGCCGTAGGAGATCAGGCTGCAGAGGGTATCTATCTGGGCTGCCGTACCGACAGCGGAGACCATGCCGATGCGGGTGACCATCATCGTGTCGATCATCGCCTGTCCGCTCATCAGCATATTCATCAGTGCGAACGGGATCGCGATACGCGCGGTCTTTTTATAAAACTCCTTATCTCCGATATATCTGCTCATGGAAATCATTTTAACGGATAATCCGCATGGTTTCCATCTTTTCGCACGCTTTTCCCTCTATAATAGAGGGAAGAGGTTTTTCATATGGAAGAGATGAACGAATTGTTTTACCGTGACAGCTACTGCCGGGAATTCACCGCGGAAGTCAAAGAGTGTTTTCCCTACAAAAACGCCTATGCCGTGGTCCTCGAAGACACCGCTTTTTATCCTGAGGGAGGCGGCCAGCCGGGTGACCGGGGGACGCTGAACGGGATCGAAGTCTCCGACACCATCAAAAAGGACGGAAAGATCCTGCATCTCTGCGCCGCGGCGATCGAACCGGGCACACAGGCAGAGGGAAAGCTTGACTGGAAGTACCGCTTCAACAATATGCAGTCGCATACCGGCGAACACGTTTATTCCGGCCTCGTTCACCGCCGTTTCGGTTATGAGAACGTCGGCTTCCATATGGGCCGGGAAATGATCACGCTCGATTTTGACGGTCCTTTCAGCTATGAAGAAGCCCTTGAACTTGAAAGAGAGGCCAATGAGCGCATCTGGCGCGACCTGCCGGTTTTGATCAGCTTCCCGAGCGAAGAGGAACTGCAGGCGATCCCCTACCGTTCCAAGAAAGAACTCAGCGGGAAAGTGCGTATCGTCACGATCCCGGAATCCGATATCTGCGCCTGCTGCGGCACCCATGTCACCGATCTCGGTCAGATCGGGATCATCAAGGTGCTGAGCTGCGCTCCCCATAAAGGCGGGACCCGGGTCGATATCCTGGCCGGGGAACGCGCCTACGAATATCTTTTCGATGTCTGGTCCAACAACCGCGAGGTCTCAAGACTTTTACGCTGTAAAGAATCCGAGACCGGAAACGAGACCCAGCGTGTCCTGAACGAAAGTCTGCAGAAGGACATCCGCCGTTCCAAGCTGATGAAGGAATATGTCAGCTTCATCGTGGAGGATCTTCCTGTGAAGAACGTCCATATCCTTTATGAAGAAGAAAAAAGCGTCAATGAGCTCCGTCTTCTGGGAAACAAGGTCCTGGACGAGAAAAAAGGCGACAGCTGCGCCCTTTTCAGTGAAGGGAATGAAGGCTACAATTACCTGATCCTTTCGAATGTGACGGACCTGCGTCCCCTGTGCAAGCAGCTGAACCAGAGACTCAGCGGCCGCGGCGGCGGATCGAAGGAAATGGTCAGCGGTTTCTTCAAGGCGGAACGTTCCGAGATCGAAGCTGTCCTTTCCGAGGTGCTGAATGCAGCTGAATGAGAACGAGATCCGGGCGCTGCGCTACTATGAGGGCGATGTAAAAGGAGAAGATCCTTTCTGGGGCGATCCCAAAGCCTATCTGACCCTGAACTCGCTGCTCTATCCGGGACTGCGCAATGAAAAAGCGCGCACCGCGGAAGGCAAAAAGCTCAATCCGGCCATTCTTTGTCATGACCGTTATCCCCTGCTTGAACTCTACGAAGATCTTTTTACAGCCGTCTGTAAAGGCGCAGAAGACAGGGAACGCACCGTTTACCGGGTCGAGCGCTATTCGGATTATCTGGAACAGAAGGAAGCCGGAAAGACCCTGTCTTTCACTTCGACTTCCACTGCCGGCTATCTGAAGGCCTATGGCGACCGGGTCGGGATCGCGCTGATGAAGATCGTGATCCCTAAAGGTGTTCCGGCCCTGGATTTCTCCAAAGCGCTGAGCGAATACGCCAAAGCGGAGGAAAAGGAGATCCTGCTCCCTCCCTGTGCGGGGATCAGGATCAGGGAAGTGCCGCTGCGTGAAGAAGAGGAAACGATCCTCGATGCGCAGGGAAATATGCCGTTCGTCTCCGCGCTCTGCACGCTTGAAGCACCGCGCTTCTCTTTCCGGGAAAGCGAAGAAGAGCTTCCCGATCCCTCTTCCAGTCAGCGGGTCTATGAGGCGCTGAACCGGGGCGAGGAACCTTCAAAAGAAGACTGCAAAGCCTACCTGGCTTTTAAGGAGATCCTGCAGAAAAAGCTGTGGTGCTCTTTCGCGAAGATCTCCGAAAACAAATAAGAGGAATTCCCTATGATACAGTATGACCTGATGCGTAAATGCGAGACCCTGATGGATCTCTATCTCTACATGAAAGATGATGCCGACCGTTTTGAGAACCCCCGTGTTCTTTTCGCGGCAGCCAGTCTTTTCCTGACGGCCAGAGTGAAATACGATTCTGAGGAAGTGGTGCGCTGCCTCGCGCTATTAAGGAACAGGCACGGGATCTTCTCCAGGTTCCGCGGCACGGAGACTTTCATCACTGCCTGCAAGATGTCCCTGGCGCAGGACCCGGGAGCCTATCTTGATACACTTGAGGATCTTTCCGAAAGGCTCAATGTCGGCATCCTTTACAGCGGCCGGACCGTACTGGCGGCGATGATCCTCGAAGACAATCTCGATGGCCGGGATCCGGAATATCTCATCAATAAGACTAAAGACATCTACCACAACATGAAAACAAGACACATGTTTTTAACGACCGGTGAGGATCTGCCGATGGCAGCCCTGATGGCATCCAGTGAAAAAGACCCGCAGACGATCTTTGATGATGCCGAACGCGCGTATCAGGTATTCAAACGGGATCTGAAGGCGGAGGTAGACGCGATCCAGCTGCTCAGTCATATCGTTTCCCTCTACTACGGGGATATCGAGGAGATGTGCCAGAAGATCATCGATCTCGCCGACATTCTTCACCGCGAGAAACATACACTGGGGTCCGGGGTGCGTCTGGGGATCCTGGCGCCGATGGCGGATCTGCCCTTTTCCGCTTATGAACTGTCCCGCGATATCATCGATGCCTCGGATTTCCTTAAGGAATTCAAAGAATTCCGGGGACTCTTCGGACTCGGGGAAAGAGACCGCACTGTATTCGCGGCCGTCTGCGCGACGAGCGTCAACTACGATGCTGAGTCCGCCCAGCGCTCCGCACTGATCTCAACTTCCGTGCAGCTGGCGATCATCCAGCAGATCATGATGGCTGCAGCCGTCGCTGCTGCTGCCTGAGCAGAAGATCCGGATAAGCATTCAAAAACTGCAGGTCTCCCTGCAGTTTTTTCTGTTTCTGAAACTGTTTATTCCGGGCGTTTGGTGCCGCACTTCACGCAGAATTTCGAGTGATTCTCGGCGCCGCATTCGGGACAGAACCAGCGGTATGCCGGACGCGGTTTTCCGCATTCCGGACAGAATGGCGAAGTGTTGACGGAACCGCATTCGCAGGTCCAGGTCTCCCCGTCCGCATTGTTCCCGGTGCCCGGTACGACCGTAAAGGCACCCGGATCAGGATACTTCTGGGGCATGAGCTTGAACTGCAGATAACGGAAGAGATATGCTGCCCGCTGATACGCCGGGCCGTTGAGCTGATCGATCTTGTCGCCTTCATCGATATCGAACCAGATCTGATCGAACCATGGGGAATCCACGTCGATCGTGACATGGAACGTGTATTCGTACTCATACTTCGGCGGATCGTAGCTGACTTTCTTGCCGTCGATTGTCTGGTAGAGCTCATCCTTGTCTTCCTTGATCTCGCAGGTCACATCCTGCACCTGGGAATACTTGACGAGGTCCGGATTGTTCTTGAGTTCTTTGGAACGGGTAACGGCAAAACGCTGGTTGACATCGTCAAGGAAGACCTTGGTCGTTCCCTCGATCACCTCCGTCGGGGTAAAGGCAGCCAGCGCCGAAGCATTGGATGTACGGTAGCTGAGCTGTTTCCGGATGTCTTCTACAGTCGTTTTGCGGCGGCCGGTGAACCAGGGTGAAAGCTTTGCGGCGCAGTTCTTGCACATGTTGCCGTCTTCGAGCTTGCGGTTGCCCAGAAGCCCGATCGGTTCTCCGCAGATGTCGCAGTATTTCTTTTCAAATAGACCCATCCTGAGACCTCCTTGAAATCTCTTTCTATGAAGTGTTGTTTAGTCGCCGAATACCTTGCGGTAGTCATCCTGGAATTTCTTGATGCCGGCATCGGTCAGAGGATGCTTGAACATCGTCATCAGGACTTTATACGGAACGGTCGCGATATCCGCGCCGGCAAGAGCGCAGTCGGTGACATGGATCGGTGTGCGGATGCTGGCAGCAATGATCTGGGTATCGATGTCAGCATTACGGAAAATGGTAACGATCTGATCGATCAGGTCGACGCCTCTCTCGTTGATATCATCAAGTCTGCCTAAGAACGGGGAAACATAGGTCGCGCCGGCTCTGGCAGCCAGTAAAGCCTGGTTGGCGGAGAAGATCAGGGTGACATTGGTCTTGATACCTTCCGCGGAAAGGACCTTGACCGCTTTCAGACCTTCGGTAGTCATCGGGATCTTGACGATCATGTTCGGGTGGATCTTAGCGATCGCTCTGCCCTCTTCGATCATGCCCTTGGCATCGGTCGTCGTGGCTTTGACTTCGCCGGAGATCGGGCCGTCAACGATGGAAGTGATCTCCTTGATGACTTCATTGAAATCACGGCCTTCCTTGGCGATCAGGGACGGATTCGTAGTAACACCGCAGATAATGCCCATTTCGGCAGCTTCACGGATCTCATCAACGTTCGCAGTATCGATAAATAAGCGCATTTCAAAAATTCCTCCTGTATACGCTTACATTGTATCATCAATCAGTAGCGGATTGACGATACGAAAATGTATAATTTGAGTATTGAATCAAGAGGTATATAGAAATGTTATTTGCCTGTAAAGCCACACTGATCAGTCCTGTTTCCTTTGAGGAATTCTCTGTCCGCAAAGACCACTGCATCGTCGTCCGGGACGGCATAATCGAAACAGTCGCCGCGAAGCTTCCGGAGGAATACAAGGACATCCCGGTCCGTGACTACGGGGACGCGCTGCTGATCCCGGCTTTTTCGGATCTGCATATCCATGCCCCGCAGTATGTGCAGCGCGGTGTCGGCATGGACAAACTGCTGTTCGACTGGCTGAATGACTATACTTTCCCGCAGGAAGCTGGCTTCCGTGATATCACCTACGCGCGGGCGGTCTACCCGCAGCTGATCCGCGACATGCTGAAGCACGGCACCTTCCACGCGGCCTTCTTTACGACCATCCACTACGATGCCTGCGACCTCTTCTACAGGATGCTCGGGGAGAGCGGCATGTATGCCTATACCGGCAAGATCAACATGGACAGCAATTCCCCGGACTATTATGTGGAAGATCCGGAAGAGTCCATTGCCGAAACGGAACGCTTTCTGGCCGAACACGACGGTCTTTACGGCGAACATGTCCGCAGTATCCTGATCCCCCGCTTTGCCCCGACCTGTTCCGAAAAGCTTTTAAAGGGACTCGGCGAGCTGGCCGGAAAATACGATGTCGGTGTCCATACCCATGTCGTCGAATCCAAGGCGGAAGCCGCCTGGTCAAGGGAACTGTTCCCGCAGTATGCTTCTGACTCGGATATCTATGAGCAGTGCGGGCTTCTGCAGGGCAAGGGTCCCAAGATCTTCGCCCATGTCATCTTCCCGACCAAGGATGATGAACGGGTCCTGAAGAAATACAACTGCGTCTCCGTACACTGTCCCATCTCCACCAACAACATCACCGCCGGCATCATGGCGGTCAAAAAGATGCAGAATGAAGGCTTCCGGATCGCGCTCGGCTCGGATGTCGGCGGCGGCCACCGCTTCGGGATCTACGATGTCATGGCGAATGCCGTGCAGTCCTCCAAGCTGCGCGCGTTCTATCTGGATGATGACTCCCGGCTGAGTCTCGCCAACACCTTCTATCTCGCGACCGCGGCCGGAGGAAATGTCTTCGCGGAGAATATCGGTAAGCTCGAAAAAGGCTACCGTTTCAACGCTCTGGTGCTGGACGGCCTGCAGGATGAAGGCCATGAGCTGACACCGGTCGAAACGCTTGAACGCTTCTGCTACTGCGGGGATGACCGCAATATCACCGCGCGTTATCTGGACGGCAAAGAGATCGATCCGGAAGAAATATACACACGTCTGAAAAGACTCTAGGAGAAAAGAATGAACAAGCTGGAAGAAAGGATCCTCAGCGACGGCAGAGTGCTGCCGGGAGAGATCCTCAAAGTCGACAATTTTCTGAATCATCAGATCGATATCAGTCTGATGGAATGGATCGGGGAAGAATTCAAGCGCCGTTTCGGTGACTGCGGCGTCACCAAGGTGCTGACGCTCGAAGCTTCCGGGATCCCGCCGGCTGTGCTGACAGCGTATAAATACAACGTGCCGCTGGTCTTCGCCAAGAAAGCCAAAAGCGGCAATCTGGGAGATCAGGATCTTTACCGAGCAGTAGTCAAGTCCTATACCTACGGCAATGAATTCACGGTCACCGTCGTCAAAAAATATCTGTCCGCAGAGGACACCGTCCTGATCATCGACGACTTCCTGGCAAAAGGCGAGGCCTGCAGCGGGCTGCTTGAGATCTGCAGACAGGCCGGTGCCAAAGTTGCCGGGATCGGCATCTGCATCGAAAAAGGATTCCAGCCCGGAGGGCAGAAACTGCGCGAAACCGGTCTTCAGGTCGAAAGCCTTGCGATCATCGACTCCATGACCGATGACAGCATCACCTTCCGCGCACAGGATTGATCAACCATACAAAAACTCAGCATCGCTGAGTTTTTTTAAACTATCTATCGTTTATTTCTTTGCTTTCGCCAGCAGGTCATAGAGCCAGTGATAGAAGAAGCCGGCATCGGCAGAAGCAGCGTAATGACAGTTCGCCGGCAGACTGACAACGACCCCGTTCTCATCCTCTCTGCCGTAATAGTTTCTGCCTAAGACCGTCTCGCCATAGGCATAGCCCCGTCCGAGATCGACATGACAGCTGGTGAAACGGACATCCTTTAAAACTTCAGGATGGGTGACCGCGCAGACGGCCAGCGGATCATGCAGGGCAGCGCCGACGACCTGGCCGGGTGCGCCTTTTAATACCTTCTCCGATGCCGTAAGTCTCTGTTCGATCATATCGGCAACGAGTTTCGCGGGGGCAGTGCCGATCGCCCGGATCGCCTCTGCCTGTTCCCTGTTCAGTACCGCGTGACTGGTCGCGTCTAACGAGACCATCGTCACATCGAGACCGCTGGTGAGCACGATCTCGACCGCTTCGGGATCGCACCAGACGTTGAATTCCGCTCCCTGGGTGGGCGCGTAATGATCATGGCTGCCGCCCATCATGACGACCCGTTTGATCTTTTTGAGGATACGGTCATCGGTTCTTATTGCCAAGGAAATATTGGTTTGGGGACCCACAGGTACGAGAGTCACCGAATGATCGGGCATCGATAACAGCTTTTCCACGAGCCAGTTGGCCGCCCGCTTTTCTTCCGGCTGCAGTTTTGTCTCCGGCAGCGGCAGATGCTGGGGGTGGACCCGGACCTTCTCATTGAAACGTTCTTCTTTGCGCGGTAAAGTCAGGCCCTGGATGCCCCAGGGGACAAGCGTTGAAACGAGCGGCAGCTCGCTTCCCATATAGACACCGACTTCTCCGCCCTTTCCGCAGCACTCCACGACGCGGAGGGTATTGTCAGTCGTATTCTTCAGCTCGACGTTGCCGCCGACGGTAGTGATCCCCAGAACTTCCAGTTCTTCGGACAACAAGGCGCAGACGATGGCGATCGCATCATCCGATCCGGTATCGACGTCGAGGATGATCTTTTCCTTTTCCATCTGTCAGTCCTCCTTCAGCGCTTCAAGAGCCGCGGCTTCGGCATGGATCATCGTTGTGTCATAGACCGGCAGGCAGCTGTCCTTTTCACTGACCAGGAGATCAAGCTCGGTGCAGCCCAGGATCACGCCCTGCGCGCCCCGTTCCTTAAAGTTCGCGATCTCTTTTAACAGGGTATCTCTTGAACTGTCGCGGAGGATCCCGCGGCAGAGCTCGTCATAGATGATGCGGTTGACTTCCTCGACCGCTTCGCTCTCCGGGATCAGGACCTCGATCCCGGCTTCAGCGATCTTCGCTTTATAGAAATCCTGCAGCAGTGTGTATTTGGTGCCCAGAAGACCGACTCTGACGACTCCGTCCTCTTTCAGTTTCGCGGCCGTGGCGGTCGCAATATGCAGGACCGGGATCTTCACACCGGTCATATAAGGCAGGGCTTTGTGCATGGTGTTGGCGCAGATCAGAAGCAGATCCGCTCCGCCTTTCTCCAGACGCTGCGCTGCCTCCTTCATCATTTCCGCGGCTTTGTCCCATTCATCGTTTTCCTGGTATTCCGCGAGCTCCGCGAAATCGATGCTGAAAAGAATGATCTCTGCCGAATGCAGACCGCCCAGTTTTTCCTGGACGATCTGATTGATCTTCTGGTAATAGGTGACGGTGCTTTCCCAGCTCATCCCGCCGATCAGTCCGATGGTTTTCATATAACGACCTCTCTTACAGAATCATTTTAGCTTATCCTCCGCAGTTTTTTGCCTCCGGCGCATAAAAAAAGAAGTGCTAGAATAAGATAGATAAGAAAGAGGATCGATCTTATGAACAATGTAGTGATCACCGGAAGCGCCAGAGGTCTCGGTTTTGAGATGGCGAAAGTCTTCCGTAAAAACGGCTATTCCGTCGCTCTGAGCGATGTGAACGAAAAGAATCTGGCAAGCGCTGAGGAACAGCTGAAGAAAGAACCGGGAAGCGGAAAAGTCACCGCGAAGCTCTGCGATGTCACTTCCCTCGACCAGCTGGAAGCGCTCTGGCAGCACGCCGCTTCACAACTCGGTGAGATCGATATCTGGATCAACAATGCCGGCGTCAATCAGCCGATGGTACCCTTATGGGAACTCAAGCAGAAAGAGATCGATCTTCTGATCGACATCGACCTGCGCGGAGCGATGTACGGCTGCAAGACAGCCATCAGCCATATGAAGGAACAGGGACACGGCTGTGTCTACTGTATCGAAGGCTTCGGCGCCGATGACGCGACGCAGCTGGGGCTGACTGCCTACGGCAGCTCCAAGAAAGGCGTCCAGTATATGGTCCGCGGTCTGGCGAAAGAACTGACCAAGACCAATACCCCGGTCCAGGTCGGACGGCTGAATCCGGGCATCATGATCACCGATTTCATCACCCATCCTTTAGGAAAGGAAGGAACGATGGAACTCTCCGACAGCGTCAAGAAAGTCTACAACATCCTGGGCGACTATCCGGATGTCGTTGCCGACTTCTTAGTCAAGGGAATGATCGCCAACGTCAGTAAAAAGAAACAGGACGACTATGTCGCCTGGCTGACCAAAGTCAAAGCGATGAAGCGCTTCATGACCGCTCCCTTCAATAAACGCGATTTCTTCAAAAACTGACATTATATACAAAGATGCTGACCTTTCATCGGTCAGCATCTTTTCTTTTGTTTATCTGTTTTCACAGGCTGTGATCCAGCAATCGAGAAAACGCATCTGTTCCTCTGTGTGGAACCAGTGTTCCCCGTTCTCCAGCACGGTCAGCCCGGCATCGTGTTTTTTCGCGAAGGTTTCAACTGTCTCCCTGGGCACCAGCGCGTCCACGCTTCCGTAAAGGATCTCGGTCGGCACATCCCAGTGAACGGGATGTTCTCGCACATAGCATAAGTATTCCCAAAACAGATCCACTCCGAAAGTCGTCGGGATCACACCTTTTTCTTTCAATTCTTTCTCACTGACTCCGGCTGAAGCCATCATATCCAGGATCATGCGTTCCATATCGGTGACCGGAGAGATGAAATAGGCTTTGTTCAGCATTTCGCCGATCCCGGCATGCAGGCAGAAATAAGCACCGATGCTGTTCGCGATCAGGGTGATGTTTTCATATCGTTCTTTCAGGCCAGTCACCGCAATGCGGATCTCCTCTCCTGTTTCCCACGGAGTGAAGGTCTGATAATCAAGACCGCAGACTTTACAACCGGGGAACAGCGGCTTATAGTGTTCGCTCTCCGCGGCGCTGCCGCCTTTGCCGTGGATATACAGCACCAGGTCTTTCACGGACTGCTACTCCGCGGTATTTCCGGAGATCTTTACCAGGACCTCCTGCATATTCTTTTCGAAGGTCTTATCCGGGACCAGGGCAATGCCGGCCTCGTCGCTCAGAACGATCAGACGGTCACCGGCTTTCAGTTCAAAACAGTCGCGGGTCGCTTTGGGGATCACGATCTGACCGCGTTCTCCAACGGTCACGGTTCCCCAGATGTTCTTTCCTCTCGGGGCAGGCGGGATCATTCCAAGCCTTTCTTCCGTCTCCGTCTTCATCAAGCTGTCCAGGGAGATATCATACACCCGGGCAAGCAGAGAAGCCTTTTCGATATCCGGTACCGTGGCGCCGCTCTCCCATTTCGCGTAGGCCTGCCGGGAGATATCGATCTTTTCCGCAACTTGTTCCTGTGAATAGCCTTTCAGTTTCCGCAGCATGACCAGATTATCCTTCAGCATTTCCCTTCCTCCTTACAGGTCGATCTTTTCGAAGTCCTTACATGCCTTATTATACGACAGCAGCGTCAGCAGGACATAGGCCAGCAGACCGGCCAGGAACAGCGAGAACTGCAGGACGGGATGCTCGAACCCGAAAGCATTGAGCGCTTCCAGTCCGGGAATATGATGAAGCGTTTCGGCGACGCCGATCAGAAGGAAGCATACGATGATGTGGGTAATGAATGGCTTCGCGAAATTGTAGGCAGTCTTGAAGAAGCCGCCGACAAAGATCAGGTTGAACAGTCCGAAAAGCAGGAGCGCCATCCCGAGGAAAAAGGGGTTCGCATTCATCAGGGCGTTATGACGGTAGATCACGGAATCCGCCAGAAGCGTCATCCGGATGAGCGTCATCGCCGTCATCAGCAGAAAACCGCACAGTTCGATGAAGACTGTGAAAAGGAATCTTCCTTTGACTACGTCATGTTTCGCCACCGGAAGCAGAGCGGTAAAGACGGTATCATTCGCCTCCCGCGCGTACTGGAAGCTCTGAAAAAGACCCAGGGTGATAAAGAACACGCTGCACAGGATCGGATAGCCCGGGATCAGTGCCATAAGACCGAAGGCGATAAAGATATACGCGAGGATCGACGCGCTTAAGCGCATCTCTTTTTTGATCAGTGCTTTCATTCTGCTGCCTCCTTTTCCAGCCGCAAAAAGACTTCTTCCAGGGTCTCCCCTGTTTTGCCGCAGTCCCGCAGGAAATCCGCCTTGGAGCAGGCGGCCTTGATCCTGCCGTGGCTGATGTAGACGATATCGTCCGCGCAGCGTTCAAGATCCGAAGTGATGTGAGTGGAGAAAAAGATCGTGACGCCATGCGATTTCAAGGTCGTGAAAAGACCGAGAAGCTCATCCCGGGAAAACGGGTCGAGACCGCTGGTCGGTTCATCGAGGATCAGGACCTCCGCCCGGTGGGACAGGGCCAGAAGGAGATTGAATTTCACCTTCATTCCCTCTGACAGTTCGATCGGTTTCTTGGATTCATCCAGACCGAACAGCGTCAGATACTTTCTATAGGCTTCCTCATCCCAGCCCGGATAAAAGCTCTTCGTGACTTCTGTGATCTCCCGGATCGTCTTGCGCGGGTACCAACTGACCGTCCCGGTCGAATATCCGATCCGTTTTTTGATCTCGCTCTCGTTTTGAAGCAGCGGCAGACCGAAATAGGAGACTTCCCCGCTGTCCATATGGATCAGGTTCAGCATGGATTTGATCGTGGTGGTCTTGCCGGCGCCGTTGCGTCCGATGAAACCGGTGATCCTTCCTTCTTCCAGCGCAAAAGAAACATCCTGCAGACGGAATGCAGGATAGTTCTTATTTACGTTTTTCAGTTCGACAATTTTCATAGAAACCCTCCATTTGTATGATTTCTATGAAAATTGTAATAAACAGTTGCATTAAGGTCTACCAACCAAAAATGGCAGATCTACATGTTTGTTGTTATGCTTGGTTGCGTGATCCATCGGCGGATCATATGATCCCAATGCATATCCGGTGCGTTTCCGTGTTGGATTGTTTCAACTATTGGAGACAGGAATGATCTGTCATAAGCAAGCACTTCCTCTAAAGACAGATCAATATCCGCGTGCTTGCTTTTGATGAAACCTTTCCAGCGTCCTTTACGATAAGGGTCGTCGGCGAAGCCTTCTTCGAATGCGACAATCGTAGTGAGTCCGGTTTTTCTGTATGCGAATGTTTCTGCGATCGCTGCTGCCAGGTCTTTTCCGTCAAAATCAAACCTGCCGGACAGCATATAAATATCGTAGAAATCTTTGTACCGGCTGTTGGCAACGCCAAGGGAAACGATCGCCTCGAATTTCTCAGCAACGATCGATTCCAGAGAATACGCATAAAGTCGCGGCGGATCGTCATCCAGAACAGTCGGATACTCCATCCTCTGTCTATCCGGGTAGATCACATCTCCAAATCCGATATCGATATTGACCGGGATCCTTGTCCGATCAAGAAACGCCATCAGAGAGACTTTCACACCGTGATATTCTTTGAATTCCGTGATGTTTCTTGTGGACAGTGTATCCAGATCAAACACGATCGCATCATCGCAATCAATGCTCAGTATCTCTTTGAAGACCTGTTTGATGAATGCCGCATCGTTGCTGATTCGGTTTCCCAGCAGATCGATATCCGTGGTCGTTCTTGCGTATTTTTCGTCAAACAATCCATACAGAAGTATCCCACCCTTGATCGTGAAGTTCTCGGTATAGGGCGAGATGGAGATACGGTAAAGGACACGCTCCAAAACATAAGCGATATACACATCCTGAACATTGCGGTCATCTCTCTGAGCTCGATGCTTCAGTTTTGCTTTAACGGAAGCAGCTGTTTTCAAATCATTACCTCCAGATATTCTCTGAGCAGTTTTTCACTTCTTAGCATTTTTGCATAACTCATCAGCCGGTTAAGGTCTCTGTCCGGTCTTTCAAGATAGTTTTTGAGGATCTCGATCGCCGTTTCGAACCCAAGCTTGTTTCGGTAGAACAGCACATCGCAAACCGTTTTCTCCCGGTCATAGATCATGAAACCGTTCCCGTCTTCATCGATCGTATCTATCCCTGCAAAGTATCTGTCTTCCGAAAAGAGATAGAACCGCATACGAGGTGATACAGGAGATTCGGGTACCCGGCTTCTGCGCGGCAGGGCTACGTCGATCTGAAGCGGCCTGCTCGTTGTCAGTTCATGATAGATCGCCGCCGAAACCAGACAGATAACTCCTTCGGGGGCATACGCATTTACTGCGCAGTTGTCGTCCGCATCGCCCGTATAATCGGGATTCTCAAAATAACGTCGATTGATCTTGACCAGATCGCCGTCCTCGGTCAGTCTATTGACTTTGTATTGAGAATACCCTTTTGCATAGAGAAATTCTCTTGATATATACTTTTTGTCTTTATATTCTTCCATTCGACCATCCTCTTTCGAAAATATTTTATCAAATGTTTGCATTTATGTAAATATGCAAACATTAAATAAGTATTTACATTTATTCAATTCATGATTTTGACAAACAAAAAGCAGACACTTCATTGGCTGGATATCTGCTTTTTATAATGAATGATTATTTACGGTTCAGATCGAAGATCTCATCGAGCTTCTCACCGCAGGCTTCGATCGCGGCACGGTTGCCGATGACGCAGACGTTGTCGTCTTCGTTGAGCTTTTCAAACAGAGGCAGGGTCTTGCGGATCTTCTCTCTGTCCGTGTCAAGGATCGCCTGCAGGATCGCGGTCTTATCTTCATAGCTGATGCCCATCAGATATTCGAGATCGACAGAGCGGATCGCCGCGCGGGTGGAAAGCAGTGGATCATAGTCGCCGGTCGTGCCGACGATATAGTTCTCGACATCGCCTTCGCGGCTGCAGAATTCCTTCAGATAATCCGTGACTTCCTGATAGACACGCAGTGAATTGGACGGAGACGGATCGCGGAAGGAATAGAAGGAAGCAGCTTTGTTGATACCGCAGCGGAAACCGCAGCCGTAGGCACCGCCTTTGACACGGATATTGTTCCAGAGATAGTCGTAGGTCAGGATATTGGCGATGACATACATGACGCCCTGGTCCATCTGCAGTTCCTCCACCTGGGAGCTCTTTGCCGCATAGGAGATATTGGCCGGGACACAGATGCCTTCGCGTTTATGGCCGAGCGCTTTCTTTTCGACCGCTTCTTTTACTTCCCCTTCCGGTGCGTCATCCAAAAGCGCTTTGACGATCGCCGGCTTGTCTTCGGAAGCAACGGAAACGGTATAGCGCTCACGGATAAAGATCTTTTTCTGCAGTTCCTGCAGTTTGGCGAGGAAGCCGTCGGAGAGCTCTTCCCAGTTATCATCCAGTTTCTTCAGCGCGCGGTAGGCTTCATAACCGGAACTGTATTCGCTGATCGCCGCCAGCGGGGAAGTATAGGACAGGGAACGCTGGACAGCCAGAGAATGGCCGGCATTGATGAATGCCTGCTCCAGACCGAACAGATTCTGCTTGAAGATATCGCGGATCGCCTGTTTATCAGTAAACTCTGTTTCGTAGAGGATCTCCTTGACGAGATCGACACCGGCAGCGTCATTACGGTGCAGCGAGGACCAGGTGACATTCACAAAGCTGCGCAGTTCGCGGCTGCGATATGTTTTCATCGGTGAGAAACCGGCGCTGAAATCACCTAACAGGGAGCGGATCTCGCGGTTCAGGCTCAGCGTGTCGTGACGTTTTGTGCGCAGTTTTCCGAGATAGCTCAGCATCTGCAGAAGGACAGTGTGTTCCTCAAGTTCAAGATCATTGACTTCCGCCATCAGCGTGACATAGGAGATACCTTCGGTATCCTCGTTGTGTTTGAGAACGGTATTCTTTCCGCCGTGGACACAGACCTCGAGCGGATACTCGGTCGGCGTCTTCTTGAGATCTTCAAGGTGCAGGGCCGGCAGAGTCGCCTTCTGTTCCGGTGTGTCTTCCTGGGCCTGCCATACCTGCAGATCCTGATTCAGTTTGACGAGCGCTTCTTTTTCTTCGGCACTCATCTTCTCCAGGATCGCGGCAAGCTTCGCCTTTTCCTTTTCCGCCTTTTCAGCGCCAAGGGTATTGGAAGGACGCAGCAGGACTTTCGCGCTGTGTCTGCTTTCGAGGATGTATTCCTTGATCAGGCCTTCGTAATAGCCTGTCGGGATCTTTTCTCTTAAACGGTCGAACATGTCGCCGAAGCAGATGCTGTCGAGCGGATCACCGTCATAGAGCCAGCTGTCGAGGGCTGTCAGGGCAAAGACGAGTCCCTTCGGCGTGCCGCCGAACTCTCTTTCCTTCGCCTTGAATTCCTTGCGGTTGAGGACTGCTTCGAGTTCTACACGGTCGATGCCTTCCTTAACGATGCGTTCCAGTTCACCGCGGATCGCCGCGTCGACTTCCGCTTCTTTTTCCAGATCGCTGTTGATGACATCGATCTCAACGAAGGGCTGCAGGATGCCGTCCTGAACATCGAAGGAGATATCTTCGCCCAGTCCCTTGGAAAGGATCGCTTTTTTCAGCGGGGATTCATTGTTTCCGCAGAGAACGCTTGCGATCAGAGAGAAGGCGGCGATCTTTTCGTATTCATTGAAATCGCCGACGACATAGCCGTAGGAAAGCTGGGCTTTGCCTTTGGGATCCGCTTCCGGAGAGATCTCGTAATCGATCGTGACCGGGGCAGCTGTTTCCGCTGCCTGTTTTTCGATGCGGATCTTTTCCCCGGCATCTGTGTAGTGGGACAGATATTCGTCATCGATGATGCCCAGGATCTCGTCGATATCCATATCACCGTCTAAGAAGATATAGGAATTGCTGGGGTTATAGTGCTTGCGATGGGTATCGCAGAACTGCTGATAGGAAAGATCGGTGATGTATTCGGGATCGCCGCCGGATTCGTTGCCGTAGCAGGTATCCGGGAACAGGGAATGCATCATCACCCGGCTGCGGACACCGTCCGCGGAGGAGAAGGCACCCTTCATCTCGTTGAAGACGACACCCTTATAGATCGCCGGTTCATTCACATCGTTCAGTTCGTAATGCCAGCCCTCCTGATAGAAGACATTCGGGTTCTGCAGGACCAGCGGATGGAAGACGGCGTCAAGATAGACGCGCATCAGATTGATGAAATCCTTATTATTGCGGGAACTGATCGGATAAACAGTCTTATCCGGATAAGTCATCGCGTTCAGGAAGGTCTGCAGGGATCCTTTCAGAAGATCAACGAAAGGTTCTCTTACCGGATAACGGGTCGAACCGTTGAGAACGGAATGTTCAAGGATGTGGAAGACACCGGTGTCATCGACCGGGGTCGTTTTGAATGCGATCGAGAACGTCTTGTTTTCGTCGTTTCTCTTTAACCAGATCGTTCTGGCGCCGGTCTTTTCATGTACCATCTCGATCATGTCGCCCTTGATCTCTTCGGCATGACGGATGTTCAGCACTTTAAAGCCGTACAGGCGGTCATTTATCTGCATAGGTTGCTCCTTTTTTATTTCCTGTCTATTATAGCGTATTTTCACTCGTCATCCCTGAAGGACAAACGGCCATATCCGAAATAATTGCGGGTCGTGCGGAAAGATTCGGTATCCGGGACTTCCGGCAGCACCTTGGCCCGCAGGACATTGTGGTCATAAAGATCATTCATGAAATCGATCTTTTCGAGACGGAAGGCGATCGTTCTGGCACCTTTCTTGATCGGTTTTTTGGTGCGCACAAGCTCTTTTACTTCGCGGGCAAGCGGGGTGCCGGCGATATCCTTTCCGTAATACAGGGTGCGGGTCTGATCGTTGCGGAAGCTGTAGGAGACGATCTCCGTCGAATTCTCATCCGCGTTATAGACGAACTTGCCGAAACAGGTATAGGGACGGAAGAGTTTTTTGATCACTTTCGTATAGAAGACCGGATCACTGTTCTCGTCTGCCGGATGTTCCGGCGTCCTTCTCTCAAGCAGCAGTTCCCTGAGGAAAGAGGTCAGGGGATAGACGCTGCGCAGGATCGAATTCATATAGATCTCAACGCATTCCTCTTCGCTGTAATGCTGTTTCAGGGCAAGAGTCCAGTGGGCGGCGGTGATATAGGATACGCTCTCCGCGTAACGATAGTCGCGTTTCTCCGAGAAAGCGTAGAGGTTATTCTCACCCAGCATGCGGACGAAAGGAAGCACGAGTTCCGGCGAGGACGTGATCAATGCGCGGAAGGCTTTTTCCTGCTGTTTCATGACGTAGCCGTCCTGCAGCTCAAAGCGGCTCACCTTTCCGGGTGTGGCTTCCGCAAGAAGTTCTTCCCGTTTTTCGGGCGCAAGACAGATCCCGTTGCATAAGCGCAGGACATTGACTAAGTTGATCGTCTCGGGATGGCTGATCTGCAGCGACTCTTTCAGCTGCGGGTAAAAAGCTTCCAGTTCCCGCATCTGGTCCTGTTCCTCACGGCAGGAACGCTTGATCATCTCATCACAGAAACAGACATAGTGGGTAAAGGGCTCGGAAAGCTCTCTGCCGGCGGCAGCCAGTTCCTCGCGGGTGATCTGCAGTTTTTCAAGGGTCGCTGTCGGAAAGATCCGGCTCAGGACCCAGAGATATTTGAAATCCCGGTTATCCAGGACCTCACGGAATAGTTTGATCAGCGGCTCCGTCCGGCGGATATCGGTCAGAAGCGGAAGCTGTTTCACCAGCAGGTAGATATCTTCATAACGGTGCACCGCGTCATAGGTATGATATTTAAAGCGCAGAAGCTGCACGATATTGGACCGCGGATAAAACGGCAGTTTAATGAGCTGCGCGATACGGCGGTCATAGGCTTCCAGAAATCTCCGGTCTCTTCTTGAAAGAGCGGACGAGCGGCGGACGAGATGGGGTGCGTGCTTTTCAAATGTGTACAGCGCGGCCAGTGTCAGTTCCGCCAGACGCGAGGGATCTTCCTCTTCCTTTCCGGAGGCCAGCACCTCGTCATAGACCGCGTTCAGGGCGGCGCTTTCCTCGTCTGTCATATAGATGCGGTAATTCTTTTTCAAAGCGCGGGCAATCAGCGGCAGTCTGACAAGCAGTCCTTTAAGAAAGTCAAGGACGCCTTCCTTCCCCTGCTCCGCCCAGATCCGGGCACAGTACATCTGACTGCGGTCATACAGGGACTGGCAGTCTTCCCGGGTATCCAGCAGATCAAGATAATTCATTCTGTTTCTCCGCGGCCGTCATCTCGTAATAGATCCGGAACTTATCATTGGTAAAGGAGATCCTGCGGTTGCGTTCCAGCTGCAGGATGCCCATATCGACCAGAAGTTTCTGGCAGTTCATCGTATCGGGGACCGTAAAACCGTAGCTGAAGTTCACTTCCGCCATCAGCTGCAGGAAGCGGTCCTGACCGACCTCCTTCGTCTGTTTCTTTTTCATTTCCGTCGCCAGCGCTTCCAGATAATACGGAAGATAATCGATATTGGTGTCTTTCTTTTCGTTGCGCTCGCGCTCCATCAGCATGTCCAGGTAATCCCCGGTCATTTCAAAGGGGATCTCCTTTTTCTGCTGCACGACTTCCAGGAACTGGCGCAGCTGGATCGGTTTGGTGAGATCATTCAGGATCCCGCTGTTGGAGGCGACCCGGTCACGGATGATCTGCAGGGTCTCGGGATCGCTGCAGTTCTCCTCAAAATAGGTCATCTTGTCTTCCACCGTCAGCGGCATGAGATGCAGTGTTCTCGCGTTCGACAACATCATGATCGAAGGACGGATCACCGCGCGGTCGGTAAAGACGATCCGCACATCGGGATACATCGCGGCGATGCCGTCGGCTTCAAAAGCGAGTTTTGAGCGGACTTCAAGGTTCAGGATCTCGTTGAGGCCGTCAAGCAGAAGACAGATCTGCCCGTTCTGGATCAGGCGCTCCGCTTCGCTGAAACTGGCTCCGAGTTCCTTGGCTGTCTCACTGTACAGCATCCGGTCGCCGGCCGTGAGCCGGGCAAGCGGGATATAGACCGGAAGGATCCGGCTGTTATTGTTTTTGATATTCTGCGCCATCAGATAGGCAAGGCGCATCAGGGCGGTCGTCTTGCCGGTACCGGCGTCGCCCGCCAGTTTCAGGCAGCTCTCCTCCTCGCCGATCAGATCATCAACGGTCAGCCCGTGTTCCTGAGAGTCCATCCATTTGACGTCGAGGTATTTATAACCTTTCAGGAAGCTGTTGTAGCGGCGGATCACCTTATCGGCATAAGCGTTGAGATCGAGCGAGCGGACACGGAATTTTCCGGCGATCTCATTGCGGTGACGATACGCCAGATCGAGGTAGCAGACGATCATCGAATTCGCCTTGGCATCGGCATCCATATCATCCAGCTTCAGCATCGCGCTGTGTGTCATCTTATTGCGCAGCTGATAGATATCGAGGTAATAGCGCATATACCCGGTCAGCGGAATGCCGTCATACTCACTGTCCGTGATCTTAAAGGCTTCCGTCTTTTCCGGATTGGGGTGCCAGTCAGAAGGCATGATATGGAAGGTATCCCGGTACTGCTTCGCCAGCATCAGGGTATCGTTGACCTCCGGATCCAGGGTATAGACCGGGGATCCGGCGATACAGTTATAAAGCGCCTTCATGTAGATCTCGATGTTCGAGAACTTCTGCAGATAATAGACCTTGCTGCCGCGGCCGGCATTATACATATCCTCGATCGCCTTCCCGAAATCGTAATAGCTTCCGTTGGATTCGAGAAACATGTCGAAAGCCGCGAAGGCTTCCTCGAAATGATCCATGTCATAATAGCGCACAGCCGCTTCGGCGAACCACGTCTTGATCTTCTCATTCAGCATCCTGCTCACCTCTTTATATTATTTACATTATACAACAGCGCGAGCTTTCTCCCTCTCTCCTTAGAAAAAGACCGCTGTTTTTTTCAACAGCGGTCTTTCCTGTTTTTCGGTTGCTTTTTTGCTTATTTCATCAAAGACAGGAACATTTCCTTGATGTCTTCGACAGTGACCGGACGCGGGTTGCCCGGTGTGCAGGCGTCTTTCAGTGCGTCTGCGGATAATGCGTCAACATCCTCCATCGGGATGACATCCTTTAAGGACATCTTGATGCCGACATCTTCGCCCAGCTGTTTAACAGCAGCAACAGCGGCAGCTCTTGCTTCCTCTAACGGCATCGTGTAGGCGCCTTCAACACCGAATGCGTCAGCAATATCGCGGTACTTTTCACCGGTGACCGGAGCGTTGTAAGCCATGACGGTCGGTAAAAGGGTCGCGCAGGCCTTGCCGTGCGGCATGTTGTAGTAAGCGGACAGAGTGTGGGCCATGGAGTGGTCAACACCGAGACCGACGTTGGAGAAGCCCATACCGGCAACATACTGTGCCAGAGCCATTGCTTCACGGCCTTCCGGTTCACCCTTGACGGCACCGCGCAGATTCTTGGCGATCATGCGGATCGCTTTGATATGGAACATATCGGAGAGTTCCCAGGCACCGGCGGTGATGTAGCCCTCGATCGCATGGGTCAGAGCGTCCATACCGGTAGCAGCTGCCAGGGATGCCGGCATCGAAGCCATCATATCCGGATCGACAAAGGCGACGACCGGGATGTCATGGACATCGACACAGACGAATTTACGTTTCTTTTCAACATCGGTGATGACGTAGTTGATGGTAACTTCCGCAGCTGTGCCGGCTGTCGTCGGAACGGCGAAGATCGGAGTGCACGGCTTCTTGGTCGGAGCTACGCCTTCAAGGGAACGTACATCCGCGAATTCCGGGTTGGTGTTGATGATGCCGATCGCCTTGGCTGTATCCATGGAGGAACCGCCGCCGATCGCGATGATGACATCTGCTTCCGCATCCGCAAAAGCCTTGACACCGGACTGGACGTTCTCGATCGTCGGGTTCGGCTGGATGTCAGTGTAAAGAGAATAAGCGATACCTGCTGCTTCGAGCAGATCAGTGACTTTCGCGGTAACGCCGAATTTTACAAGATCCGGGTCAGAAGCGACGAAAGCTTTCTTGAAACCGCGTGCGTTGAATTCGGTAACGATCTCCTTGATCGCGCCGGCGCCGTGGTAGGAAGTTTCATTTAATACAAAACGATTTGCCATAATTATATTTTGCCTCCTAATGACAATTCAATTATATAACTTGTGAATTATTTTACAAGAATCATGCTTAAAAAAAGGAAGCCTCCCCTTTCCGTTGGCTTCCTTTTATTGAAAGCATACTATTATGCTGCTTTCCGGTTTTGAGCGTCCTCGATCAGGGACAGCGCGCCGTAGACGATCGAATCGTCTCCCAGGGCAGCGCTCTTCAGCTCTACAGTCGAGCGGATCGAGGGCATACAGTAATTATCGACTTCCTTCAGGATCTTCTTGACGAAAGTCTCGCCGGTCGCCTCTACGACGCCGCCGCCGTAGATGACGACATCGGGGCTGAAGGTATTGATCATATTGCCGGTCGCGACCGCCAGCCAGTGGCAGGCGCGGTTGACAGCTTCCACAGTGACCGGATCCTTTTTGCGCAGCGCCTGTTTCAGGTATTTGCTGCGGAAGGTCCCGCCTTCCAGATGTTCCAGCATCATCGTTTCTCTGCCGCGGGAAGCCTGACGGCGGATGTATTTGGTGATGCCCTGCTTGCTGGAGAAGGCTTCAAGACAGCCTCTCTGGCCGCAGTTGCAGACCGGACCCTCGGGGTCGAGGATCATATGGCCGTATTCGGCACCCTTGAAATGGGAGCCGGTATAAAGCTTGCCGTCCAGGATCAGGCCGCCGCCCATGCCGGTTCCGACAAAGAAACCGACGACATTGGTGTAGCCCTGTCCGGCGCCGTGTTTGTATTCACCGAGGATACCGATGTTGACATCGTTTCCGATATAGAAAGGTACTTTGAATTTCTTCTCAAGCGGGGTGCGGATATCATAGTCGCGCCACGGCAGGTTCGGAGAGAACAGGATGATCCCGTTTTCCTGGTCGATGACGCCCGGAGCGCCGGCAGCGATGCCCTGCACCTGCTTCAGGCTGATGCCGGATTTCTTGACCATTTCGGCAACGACGTTGATGATCGTCTGCTCGACGTTCTCGGTTCCTTCGCCGCTTCCTTTGGTACGCTTCTTTAAACGGTAGATGATCTCATCGTTTTCATTGAAGATCACACCGAGGATCTTGGTGCCTCCGATATCAAGGCAGATCTTGTAAGGTTTATCCATAGCTACCCTTTCCAACACACATATCTCTATTTAATCATATAAAAGCGAATTAAATCTTATAAAAACCGATTATAGCACAAGCAGATAGATCACCGTGCCCAAAGCCGCGCTGCCCAGTAATACCAGGATCGAGGAAATCTTCGTTTTGCGCAGGACCAGCAGCGCCAGCGCGAAGAGTCCGAGTTCCACATAACGGATATCCGCCAGTCCGCCGTTTTCCCCGAACAGAGCCAGACGGAAGATCGTAAGACCCGCCGAAGCGACTAAGGCAACAACGACCGGACGCAGACGGTGCAGAACATTTTTCATGATCGACAGATCCCGGTACTTCCCATAGAGGTAAGCCAGGAACAGGACGATGATCAGAGATGGCATGATGCAGCCCAGGGTGCAGATGACCGCGCCGGGAAGTCCGGCCATTCTGGTACCGACGAAGGTCGCGGCATTGACGCCGATCGGACCGGGGGTCATCTCGGCGATCGCCGTCAGATCCGCGTATTCCGCCATGGTCAGCCAGTGACGCTGTTCAACGACGAGCGAAAGGATCCAGGGCATCGCGGCATAACCGCCGCCGAAGGAGAATAAGCCGATCAGGAAGAAAGTCGTAAATAACTGTACAAAGATCATTCCTTCTTCCCTCCTAACGGCAGAAAGCCAATCACGAGCGCGATCAGGATGATCGCCAGCGAAGAGACCTTGAAGACCGTTAACGCAAAAAAGGCGGCGATCATCAGGATGAGATTCAGCATATCCTTTGACTTGATCACATTGGAAGCGAGGTCGATGACGACATCGACGATGACGGCCGCGACGCCGGCACGCAGGACCTGCATGACCGTCTGGGCGACCGGGTTGTCGATGAACTGTTTATAGAAGAAAGCCAGAACGGAAAGGATGACGAGCGGCGGGATGACCGTCGCTGTTAAAGAGACCACCACTCCCGGGATCCCGGCGATACGGTAACCGAAGATAATGGCGCTGTTGACGCCAAGAGCTCCGGGCGCCGACTGCGCGATCGCGGTCATGTCGAGCACTTCCTGATCGTCCAGCCATTTCAGTTTCTGGGCAAAGGTGCGGCGCATCATGCTGATGATGACGAAACCACCGCCGAAGGTAAAGGCGGAGATCGTCAGCATCTTTATAAAGAGCGAAGCATAGGGATGGGGCTGATCAAAAAAAGCGGATCTTGTTTTTTCGTCCATCTCTTCTCCTCCTTTCCGCCGGATTCCGTATTTTAGTAAAAAACAATACCGGCAGCGCTGAACTGCCGCTGCCGGAAGCAGACCTGCGGGATCCGGGTCCCGCTGCCTGCCTTTTAGTTATGGATAATTATGAGAATATGGCGTTCTGCGATCGTAAGACCATTAACGGAAACGGTCAAATCCAAGATATCTTGTGCCCTGGAAGGTCAGTTTCCCGGTATCGCCTTCTGCCAGAAGACCGTATTCCTGACCGGTGACGGAGAATTCCATGCGGTCACCGCTTTCAACTTCAAAAGTCACATAGTGCCAGGTCGTGCTGTGCATGGAGCTGGTGGAGCTTGAGCGGCTCATGGAGTGGTCACTGCGGCGGGAGACGACTTTCGCCTCGACCGTCAGTTTGGGCTGCGCGTTATTATAGCGGTTCTGTTTGATCATCCTCACGAAGATCGTGACAAAAACAGAAATGACCAGCAGGAACATGATAATGAAAAAGATCGGAAATACCGTCTGCATGAACCCGAACATGGTAAATGGAAAATCGCGCATAATGTCCCCCTGTCTGCAGGCTCTTAAACCTCGCCCGGCCTGCTGTATTAAATATATATCTATATTCTACCCTTCTGTCTTCACAAAGACAAAATTCTCTTTTCCGGCTCCGAGCTCAAAGAAGTATCTGCAGATCCCGAGATCCGCCTTCCCCAGAAACCCCCGGGCGTAGCTTAAAGCGACCTCGTTGCCCTTTCCTTCGATCTTTACCGCCTGCCGGTTCACGGCTGTCGGCGCAAGAAGGACCGCTTCAACGCCTTCCTTGAACCACCGCGGCATCTCGCCATCGTACTTCGCGATGTCCGCGAACTTTTTGCTGCGATGGGGATTTCCCTGCACCTCGCCATAGCCGACGATCACGATCCCGTGCGTCTTTTTACCGGGACTTAAGGCTTCGATCGCCTTGCGGCTGTATGTTCCTCCGACCCACCAGGTATTAAGACCCAGCGTCTGCGCGTACAACATGAGATCCGCGGAGGCATAGCCAAGCTTCTCCTCGAGATCTTCGCTGTCTTCACCGGTCAGAAGAAAGTAGTTCACGGCATTCTTCGCCAGAAAGAGTTTTAACGCCGCGTTAAAAGCCGTATCGTCATTGCAGACAAGACGGATCTCTGTTCCCAGTTTTTCATTGTTCATCCGGACCCGTTCTTCGAGAAGTTGGATGACGTCTTCTTCCAGAGGGAGATCCTTGAAACGGCGCACGGTATGGCGCTGTTTCATTGCTTCTTTCATATCCATATACTGTTCCCTTAATACTTATTGTGCACCTTCTCCGCAAAGCAGAGAACGTCCTGCAGTTCGATCACTTCGCCGTTGTCGAGAACAGCTTTTCCGCTCATCCGGCCGAAGACTTGATGCTGGTCGGAGATGATGAATTTGAAATCGAGCTTGGCGGCACGGTCAAGGACCGGTTTGAAGGTCATCTCGAAGCGTCCGTCGGAGGAGCTCATCTTCCATTCCTTCATGTATTCCGGACCTTCCATCGCCTTGGGATCGGGATCATTGGGGATGCCGAAGTCGACATCGTCCAGCTTATGGGCGATCCCGTCTACGAAGAGGATGTTCTCGCTGGCGGCTTTGGTGTTGCCGAAGCCGTAGCCGATATTGAAGCCGAAACGGTGACCGCCGATCTTCGCGTTGCCGTTGCCCCAGTACCAGGTATTGTCATAGGTCCAGACGCCTCTTCCCCAGTCGAGGGTCCCGTAGTCGTGTTCCGGATCGAAGGTGTAGGTCTTTCCGTCATATTCGATGCTTCCCGAGGCGGGCATGCAGTTGACCTTGGTGTTGTAATAGAAGCGTTTGTCCGCGTCCCAGGGGGTCGCGATCGTCATCGAATCCTCATCCGCTTCCATCAGCACGATATCCGCCTTGAGATCCTTCCCCTTTTCAAAATCCCTGAAATCGCATTTGATCCTTCTTTCTCCCTCTTTCTTGAGATAGGAGAGATCAAGACGCTTGTCTTTATAGATCACGTCTCCTTCTCTGATCGAAGAAGGCATCTTCATCTTTCCCATGGGGAAGACATTCAGGACAGTCTCGGTATGCTCACAGGCATTTCCTTCATCGAGATGCAGGAGCGATACGGACTGCAGACCGACATAGCCGTCATCCGAAAGTGTGAACGCCGCGGCAAAACTCTCGCTGCCGTCGCGTTTCCCGTCATGGATGATGATGTAGTAGTCCCATTCTTTGATCCTGTAGGCAGGGGCCTGGATCTTTGTCCGGTCGTACTCCCAGAACTGGCGTCTGCCCCATCCGGGTTCCGTCAGATTGCCGGATGAATTCAAAAGAACGGTCTTTTCTTTTATTTCATGATTTCTCATAACAGCCTCCTTAACCACCGGGCTTTCTTACTTTTAGTATACCATTCCCAGGCGTGAAGAAAAAAAGCCCGGCAGTTTCTGCCGGGTTCCCAGTCGGGGAGAATGCTGGAAAACTTTTATTCTTTGATCTTGCTGAAGCCCCAGAGATAGAACAGATCTGTGCTTCCCTGATGGTAAGCGTCATAGACAGCCTGATCACTGTCGTAGACCTGATCGCTGAGGAACGCGAGATGATGCTCGAAGGGACGGCTTCCGCCGTTTGTCTCTTCTTCCGTCACGGTCATGATCTGATAGAGGTATTTTCCTTCGTTGGTATATGTCGCCGGTACTCCGAATTTGTCATGAGAAGTATCGGTCAGCGCCTGATAACGGTCTCCGTCAAAGGTCAGATAGGTATAGATCGGATCGCCCTCGATCGTGATGTTGGCAAAGGTGACAGAACTGTCTTTTCCCTGTTCGGTTTCTTCCACGAACTCATCCCATTTTTCCGGATTACGCAGCTCGCAGTAGATACAGACCGGAATCTCGTCCTCTTCCGAGGGTCTCTCCGGAAGGCCCTGCAGATAGGTGACCGGATCAAATGTCGTTTCCGGTGTCTCCGCTGCATCCGGTTCCTTTACGGTCTCCTCTTTTTTCACGCCGCATCCCGCCGCAAGCAGAAGCACGGCAATGAGCGTTAACACGAACAGTTTTTTCATCTTTCTGTCCTCCCTCACCCCTATAGACAGGAAAGCCGATGATCACGTCACAGAGTTTTTAACTTAATGGATAACTTCCTGCGGGGCCGCTTCCTCTTCCTCGGCAAGCGTCACTTCGCTGTAGGCGTTGTTGAAGTCATCGTTGTTGAAATCCTCGACATAGCGGGCGCTGACCCGGTAGGTCTTGCCGCTGTGGGTATGGAGGCGGTATTCCCCGTCAAAGAAGACACCCTGACCGCCGTAATAGATCATCTGATCGAGGATATCCTTATACTCCTCAAAAGGATCTTCCTCGCTGACATGCAGACTGTAGTCCGGACGGCCGAAAGCCGCCATGCCCCGGGTATGCAGCCAGTATCCTTCCTTTTCCTTTGATGCCAGGATGAAGGCATGATTCTGGGCGTTGACTTCCTTCTCGAAGAAGCGTTCTTTGAAATCCTCCGGTGAATACAGGGTGAAGGTCATCAGATCAAGCACGCCAACGCCTCCCTGTTCCAGAAGCGCCTGCAGGATCCCGATCACATTGCGCATATAGTCAAGTGTCCTGTGTTCCTCGACCTCGCCTTTCAGGATGACACAGTCATCTGTGTTTTTGCATTTCTCATAGAGTTCGGGCGCTGTGCCTTTCAGGATATTGCCGACCGCGCCGGCAAAGAAGCCTTCGATATACGCGGCATTGTCCTTACGGCTCAAAGCCTGCATCGAAAGTCCCGCGGGAAGTCCGTCCGCGTGGTGACGGCTGGCCGAGACCTCAAGGTCTTTTCCGGAAGTGCCGAACACCACATAGAACAGGAACGGCTTATAACCGCGTTCCTGATAATGTTCTCTTTTCTGTGTATCTGTCATTTTCTTCTCCTTCTGCGAATGCTCTCTTTACCAGTAAGTCGGCAGCACCATCAGATACGGCGCAGTGAATACGGCCAGCCAGAAACTGAGCCGGCGGATCTGCGCCCGGTTCAGTTCCGTGCCGTTAAAGCTGAAGCGTTTGTTCAAACGATAGATCAGCCAGCCCGAGAACAGCAGACCGGGGATCGAAAACAGGATGCACCAGAAACCGCGGCCGATATCGATCGGAACCCGGACGAACTGATCGAGCCAGCTGACGCCGATGAACATCAGAAAGATCAGACCTGCTCCCAGGAAATCGCTGAGAAAGCCGATCATCCAGACTTTGAAGATGCTCTGACGACAGAGCTCTTTGGGATCTTCTGCTTTCAGCTTTTTGCCGCCGAAATACACGACCGCAAAGTCGATGATGAAATTGCCGGCCAGGATCAGAAGCCAGAGAGGTGTCGGATAAAAGAAGAAAAACCAGAGTGGAAACAGGACGTTGTATAAACGCACGGTATTCTTTTTCATATTGACCTCACTTTTGATGTTTCAGATAATCATGGATCTCATCAAGAGAAAACGAGGAGTAAAGACGCGCATCCTGCTGGTCCAGGATACGGTAATGACCGGAAATGATATTCCGCTGTACGCGCAGTCCGTTCTCTTCACTGACCCCTTCCCACCAGACGTGACCGCCCATCGTCAGGGGATGATGCACTTCCACATCCTCGAAAGCCAGGGCATGGATCAGATCGCTCAGCTCTCCGCCGAAAGCGTTCTGCAGAATGGCGCTGTCGGAAAAGATGCTGACAAGGGCGACGGCTTCGGTCCAGCCCAGAGACCGTCTCCCCTTTTCGCTTTCCACAAGCGTCTTTTTGGAGATGCCGAGGATCGCAGCCATCTTGTCCTGATGAAGTTCATGTTCGATGCGGATCAGTTTTTCCAGTTCCGTGATCTTCTGTAAAAATTCTTGTTTGTTCATATTCTCTCTTTAAGTGTATTTTTACACTTTTTATAGAAAGTGTCAATTCCTGACAGATAACAGGCAATTATCAAAAGCAGGCAGGCAAAAAAGTGTAGAATAGAAACATATGAAAATGATCTGGCGTTTCATCAAGCCTGTGAAAAAAGCATTATTCCTCGGTCTTCTGATCAAAGCCATCGGTTCGCTTCTTGAACTGCTTTTGCCATATATCCTGGAGCTTATCCTGGATGATATCGTTCCGACCCGCAGCGTCGAACTGATCCTGTTCTGGAGCGCGATGATGATCCTCTGTGCTCTCGGGTGCTGGATCTTTAATATCACCGCCAACCGTCTGGCTTCCGGTGTTGCCCGCGACGCGACGAGGGAGATCCGTCACGCTTTATTTGACCGTTCGCTCTATCTCAGCTGCAGCAAGACCGACGCCTTTACGATCCCGTCTCTTGAATCGAGACTCACCAGCGACACCTATAATGTGCACCGCTTTTTAGGCATGGCCCAGCGTATGGGCATCCGGGCTCCGATCATCGTTCTCGGGGGATTCGCGATCACGATCTTCATGGATCCGGTGCTTTCGCTCGTTCTTTTAGGGACTCTTCCCTTTATCTCGATCCTGGTCTATATCCGCGCGGTAAAAGGTATCCCGCTCTACACTTCCGTTCAGCGGAAAAGCGACCGCATGGTCTCGGTCGTCCGTGAGAACGCACAGGGTATCCGGGTCATCAAGGCCTTGAGCCGGGTCGACCACGAAAAAGAACGTTTTGCCAATGTCAATCAGGATATCCGCAATGCCGAGATCCACGCTCAGAAAGTCATGGCGGTCGTATCTCCGGGCATGAATCTTTTCCTGTATCTGGGCTGGACCGGCGTCCTTTTATTAGGCGCGCACCGCGTTTCACTCGGTCTCAGCAAGCCCGGTGTGATCATCGCCTTCATGTCCTATTTCACGATCATCTCCCGTTCCCTGATGGCGATCAGCCGTATGTTCATCATGACTTCCCGCGGTCTTGCCAGCGCGAACCGTATCGAGGAAGTTCTGAACTGCGAGACCGAAAAGGACTGGCAGCCCGGCAATTTCCCGCCGTCAGATCCGCAGTATACGATCGAATTCAAGGATGTCACCTTCTCCTATCTGAAAGTCCGCAATAACCTGCAGCATATCTCCTTCAAACTCAAAAAGGGAGAAACGCTAGGCGTCCTCGGGGCGACCGGTTCCGGCAAGACGACTCTGCTCTCGCTGCTGCTGCACTTCTATGAGCTGGATGAAGGCGCAATCTATCTCAACGGCGAGGATATCCGCAATATCCCGCCCCAGGAACTGCGTTCCCGTTTCGGGATCGTCATGCAGAACGATTTCCTTTTCTCCCAGACCGTAGCCGAGAATATCCGTTTCGGCCGTGAAGTCTCGGAGGAGACACTGAAAAAAGCCCTGGAAAATGCCCAGGCTTCGGAATTCATCGAAGGTCTCGAGGAAGGTACCGATTACCTCCTCACCAGCAACGCGACCAACCTCTCCGGTGGACAGCGGCAGCGTCTTTTACTGACACGAGCTTTTGCCTCGCAGCCGGAGATCCTTCTTTTAGATGATTCTTCTTCCGCGCTCGACTACGCGACCGACGCGCGTCTGCGCAAGGCACTTGCGGAAAACTATGCCGATACCACGATGATCATCATTGCTCAGCGGGTCTCCTCGGTCCGCGCATGTGATCAGATCCTGCTGCTGGAAGACGGCCGGATCGCATCTTCAGGAACAGATGAGGAACTGCTGGAGAGATCTCCGCTTTATGCCTCGATCTGTGCTTCCCAGATGGGAGGTGCGCTCTTTGACTGATCAGAAGAAGAACAACAGCAAAGTCGTACGCCGTCTCTTCGGCTACCTGTGGCAGAACCGGGGACTTCTGGTAATTGCCCTGGCGCTGACCCTTTCCGCCAACCTGGCGAACCTCTATGTTCCGGCGATCTCCGGCAACGCGGTCGACGCGATCGAAAGCAGCGGCGGCGTGAATTTTGAGGGGGTCTACCATGCCTGCGCGATCCTTCTGACCCTGATCGCGGTCAACGCGGTCTGCAGTTATCTGGCTTCGGTCGTTCTTGTAAGGATCTCCTCCAAGATCTCCAAGACGATGCGCCAGCAGGTCTTCGATCATCTTTTAAGCATGCCGGTCTCCTATTTTGACCGCAACCAGACCGGGGATATCGTTTCCCGGATCTCCTATGATATCGACACGATCAACACTTCCCTGTCTTCCGACCTGATCACCATCCTGACCAGTATCATCACTGTCGTCGGATCCTTCATCATGATGATCCGTATCTCGCCTCTGCTCTGTCTGATCTTCCTGATCACGATCCCGCTGATCATCTTCATCTCCCGCCATCGGGCAATGAAGGTCCGTCCGTTATTCTCGAAGCGTTCCCGCGATCTCGGAAAACTGAACGGATTCGTTGAGGAGATGCTTTCGGGACATAAGACGATCAAGGCTTACGGACAGGAGGACACCGTTATCGGACAGTTTGACCTGCGCAATAAGGAAGCTGTGGATTCCTATTACGAAGCGGATTACCAGGGCACGATCGTCGGTCCGACAGTCGGCTTCATCAATAATATCTCGCTTGCCCTGATCTCAGGTCTCGGCGCCTATCTTTATCTGCGCGGAAAGATCTCGATCGGCAATATCTCTTCCTTTACGCTTTATTCCCGCAAGTTCTCAGGACCGATCAGTGAAACAGCCAACCTGATGGCGGACTTCCAGTCAGCCTTATCGGCTGCCCGCCGTGTATTCGCCTTGCTCGACGAACCCAGTGAACCGGATGACGCAGCAGACGCGCAGACGATGGATATGGCGGAAGGTTCCGTCACTTTCGAGAATGTGCGCTTCTCCTATATCCCCGGCAAAGAGATCCTGCACGGTCTTGACCTGCAGGCAGAGCCCGGTACGATGACCGCGATCGTCGGTCCGACCGGTGCCGGCAAGACAACACTTATCAATCTGCTGATGCGTTTCTATGATCCTGACAGCGGCAGCATCTGTGTCGACGGGATCGATATCCGTCAGCTGAAACGGGATGACCTGCGCCGCCAGTTCTCGATGGTCCTGCAGGATACCTGGCTGTTTGAGGGAACGATCGCCGAGAATGTCGCTTATGGTCACGAGGGCGCGACCAGGGAGGATGTCGAACGGGTCTGCAAGGCAGCTCATATCCATGAGTTCATCCTGTCTTTGAAGAACGGCTACGATACCCTTCTGACCGACTCCGGCGTCAATATCTCCAAGGGACAAAAACAGCTGTTAACGATCGCCCGGGCGATGTTGTCGGAAGCGAAGATGCTGATCCTCGATGAAGCGACTTCCAACGTTGACTCGCATACGGAACAGCAGATCCAGGAAGCGATGCTGGAGCTCTGCAAAGGCAAGACCACCTTCGTGATCGCCCACCGTTTATCCACCATCCAGAATGCCGATCAGATCCTGGTCATGCAGCACGGTGAGATCGTGGAACGCGGCACCCATGAGAGCCTGCTGGCAGATAAAGGCATCTATGCTTCGCTGTTCAATGCCCAGTGGGTCAACTGATCTTCTCCTGAAACGAACACATAAAATTCGATAACTTAAATCAAGAGGAAATCAACAGTTTTTGATGATTTTCTCTTTTTTAAGATCTGTAATATTTTATGCATGACGAAAACAGGAGAAGAGTTCTCCCAAATAAAAGAAAGATGAATTATAATTCA
>JAFRLM010000019.1 GCA_017431225.1 Erysipelotrichaceae bacterium
CTCAGCTTGGTAGAGTACTTGATTTGGGATCAAGGTGTCACAGGTTCGAATCCTGCCAGCCCGACCATTGTAATTCTTTAGCGCATGGCGAGGTAGCTTAGTTGGCTAGAGCGCTCGGTTCATACCCGGGAGGTCGTGGGTTCGAATCCCACCCTCGCTACCAAGTTGGACCCTTAGCGCAGTTGGTCAGAGCAGTCGGCTCATAACCGATCGGTCGAAGGTTCGAGTCCTTCAGGGTCCACCAAGTTTGGCTTTGGAGGAATACCCAAGCGGTTGAAGGGGTCGGTCTTGAAAACCGATAGGTCGTGTGAGCGGCGCTAGGGTTCGAATCCCTATTCCTCCGCCATCATTGAACGGTCGGTGAAAATCTGCTAGAATAGGTAATGCGCCAAGCAAAACACATCGCGCGGTAGAGCAGCCTGGTAGCTCGTCGGGCTCATAACCCGGAGGTCGTTGGCTCAAATCCTTCCCGCGCAACCAATGGTTCTGTAGCTCAGTTGGTAGAGCAATGGACTGAAAATCCATGTGTCGCCAGTTCAATTCTGGCCGGAACCACCACTTAAAAAAGAGAATGACCGGAAGGTCATTTTTTTATTCTCTATATAACAAACAAAGCCGGTTTTCTACCGGCTCGTTCTTTATTCTGCGAAATAGGCGTCGATCTGTCTGCGCGTCTCTTCCAGGATCTTTTCCGGTTCGGCTCCGTAGAGATCGAGCTTCTCCGCTTTGAAATAAGCGAAGTCCTTCACTTCAAAGAAGTTTTCAAAGACAGCTTTCAGATAGCCGTAACCATACTCATCGTTGATCATCGTGCCGCCGGCTGTCGTGATGAAAACGAGCTTGTGGACTTTCGAGAGAGTTTGCGGCACATCGTCGGCGATATAATGGAAGGTCAGTCCCACGATATCGATCGTTTCGATATAATCCTTCAGCAATGCCGGGATCGAGAGATCCCAGTAGGGAGCGGCGATCACGATCTCTTCCGCTTCCCTGAACTGATTGGCGTTGCGGAAAAGCGGATCATCGGTCTTCCCTGCCTCAAGCAGTTCTCCCCTTTTCAGCAGTCCTTCACGGTCCAGCGGCAGGGCGCGGTCCTTTTCGAGATCGAGTTCCTCGTAAGGCTCGCCGTTCTTCTTCAGATAGTATTCGGCCAGCTGTTTTGTGCGGGATCCTTCCCGGACACAGGCATTAATAAAGAGCGTCTTCATCTTTCAGTCTCTCCTCCAGCAGTTTTACGGCGATCTCGATGCAGCGGTCACAGCTGCAGAGCACTTCCCCTGTCTTCAGCCCTTTCAGATCGCTGCAGACAGAAGCGCCGGCTTCTTTCTTAAAAGCTTCGAATAATTCCCTGCTTTCCGCGATCTGGGGACGGCCGCAGTATTTACACATTCCCAGGATCATTTCGGCAGCCGTCAGCGCGCCGCAGGTCCCTTCGGTCGAGCCCATGCCGATGCAGAAACAGGAGCCGAGCGAACGCAGTTTTTCCGCGTCGAGCGGCAGACCTTCTTCAAATACGCTGAGCACCGCCTGGCAGCAGTTGTAGCCGTGGTGCTTGTTGTATATAGCTTGTTCAGAACGATTCACATTCATTCTCCTTTATCCGTTATACGGTAATGCCCGGTGATATCCTCCCGGTATGGCAGGATATCCTCCTCAAATCCGAGCTGGATATGTCCCGCATGGTGCAGCACATAGGGAATGCCGTCGCGGTCGCGGCGGTCAGACAGGATCCCGATATGCCCTTCGAAAGTAACGATGTCACCGGCCTGCCACTCTGCGATCTGTGTCAGATCCGTCGTCAGTGACAGCCAGTTGTGTTCAAAATAGATCTTCAGATTGCGTACTCTGCGAAAATCGATATTCGCGTCGACAACGTCGATCGCATAATCCCCGCGGTTCGCAAGCACGTCTTCGTTGACGAGTTTCTTCAGGTCGTAACCGCTGTTGAGAAGAGCGAAAGCGACGACATCGGTGCAGACGCCATACTGATCATCCGGATAACCATCGTCATAGTATTTGCTTTTGTAGACGGGACCGCTGTCCAGATACGCTTTCGCGCTCTCGAGGATATCGAGCTGGTCATCGATTCCGTCGCCGTCCTCATCGTGACCGCTGACAAAGGTCTCGATCCCGAAATCCGCATCGCTGTAATGCGGCTGCGGAAGCAGACGGAAATACCATAGAAAAAAGCCTGCCGCCAGAACTACCAGCAGCAGAAAGAGCTTTTTCATCAAATGGTCGCAGAGGCGCCGATCACGGCAAAGCGGCCGGTGAGCTTATCGTAAATGCTCCAGAGACCGTAGCCCCACCATTCTTTTCCCTTATCGAAATAATCGGTAAAGTCTCCATCCCAGGAGATGATATCGAGGTCGCGGTTCGGGAACAGCAGATAATTCACTTTATAAAAATCATCGACGTTATAGCACTGTCCTACCGGCGGCTGCAGGAAGGCAAAGGCATACGTCAGTTTCTCCGGGGCATTGATGAATACCTTGCCGTCCTCCAGGACTGCAAAGGCATCGGCCGGCGCATAGAAGAAAGCTTCCGTATCAACGGCTTCCCCTTCCATCTTCGTTTTATCGAAACGATAACTGCATCCGTTGCGTTCGGAGAGAATGCGGAGAGCGTGTTCTACGGCTTCCTGGTGCGACGCATTACCTTTATATTCACTGCCGTCTTCCAGAAGGACATAGTCCACGACGAGATCAGGATAAGTCTGTTTGATCAGCTCATTATACTTTGGATCGATTTCTTTCATGGTTCTATCTTACCACACCCTGCAGGCATCGGTTCTCTCTTTTGTCCGCAGCAGAACATGTTCGCAAAGAAAAAAGGCAGCTTACGCTGCCTGTGTGCTCCAGCGGGCAAACTCTTCGTCTGTCGCCAGAACTCTATGTGTCTCGCTTAAAACATGCTCATGGCCGGCATTGTAATCAACGCCCTCCTCATCCTTATTGTAGGTGATCGCCTTGCGCTGTTTCTCCACGATCGGGTTGGGGTGCGGGATCGCGGAAAGCAGAGATTTCGTATACGGATGGATCGGATTCTGGAAGATCTCATCGGTCGTACCGGTCTCAACGATGTGTCCGAGATGCATGACGCCGATACGATCGGAGATATACTTGACCATCGAAAGGTCGTGGGCAATGAACAGGTAAGTCGTGCCGAGTTCTTCCTGGATATCCTTCATCAGGTTGACGACCTGCGCCTGAATCGAAACATCAAGCGCGGAGATGCATTCATCGGCAATGACCAGCTTCGGATTCATGACCAGCGCGCGGGCGATGCCGACACGCTGTCTCTGACCGCCGGAGAACTGATGCGGGAAACGGGTCCCCTGTTCTCTCGACAGACCGACTTTATCGAGAACGTCGTTGACCTTCTGATCGATCTCTTCCTGGTTCTTGCAGATATGATGGATCTCAAGACCTTCGGCGATGATCTGCTTGACCTTTTTACGGGGATTCAGGCAGGCCATCGGGTCCTGGAAGATCATCTGCATGTTGGTGCGCAGATAGCTTTCGTCTTCCTTGGAAAGCTTTCCGGAGATATCATGACCGTCAAAAAGGATCTTGCCGCCCGTCGGGTTGTACAGACGGATGATCGAACGTCCGGTCGTGGATTTACCGGAACCGGATTCACCTACGAGACCGTATGTCTCGCCTTCGTAGATCTCAAAGCTGATACCGTCAACGGCCTTCGTCACCTTCTTGCGACCGACCGGGAAATACTGTTTCAGGCCTTCGACCTTCAGCAATAGTTTTTTCTCACTCATCGATTCCGGCCTCCTTCTTCATTTTGGCGATCCTGACCTTCAGCTCTTCCGGCAGTTCTACCTTCGGTGCGTGCGGATCACAGAGCCAGGACGCGACACGGTGCTGGCCGCCTACGTCATACATCGGCGGTTCTTCACGGTAGTCGATATTCAGCGCGTACGGGTTGCGCGGCGCAAACGCGTCACCGACGATCTCCTCCATCAGGTTCGGCGGAGAACCGGGGATCGCGAACAGACGATGGGAATCGGTATCGATATCCGGCATCGAGCTTAAAAGACCCCAGGTATACGGATGACGCGGATCGTAGAAGACTTCGTTGATCTTGCCCTTCTCGACGATACGTCCGGCATACATGACGGCAACATAATCCGCGACCTTGGCGACAACGCCTAAGTCATGGGTAATGTAGATAACGGAAATGTTTTTCTTTGTCTGGATCTCTTTGATCTTTTCCAGGATCTTTGCCTGGATCGTAACATCCAGAGCAGTCGTCGGTTCATCACAGATCAGGATATCCGGGTCACACGCAAGCGCGATCGCGATAACGACACGCTGACGCATACCGCCGGAAAGCTCATGCGGATACTGACGGAAAGTCTTTTCCGGTTCGGTGATGCCGACTTCGTCCAGCAGAGCCAGCGCGCGGGCAGCGGCTTCGCTTTTCGGAACGTTTTCATGTTCAAGGATCGGTTCCATGATCTGCTTGCCGATCTGCATCGTCGGATCCAGAGAAGTCATTGGATCCTGGAAGACCAGGGCGATATGCTTGCCGCAGAGCTTATAGCGGATGTCTTTCTGCGACATCTTAACGAGGTCGTACTGCTTGATCGAGCCGTCTTTTTCCTTGCAGGTATAGACGATCGAACCGCTGTCGATGACACCGTTGGAATCCAGGATGCCCATCATCGTTTTGACAGTGACGGATTTACCGGAACCGGATTCACCGACGATCGCGATCGTTTCGCCCTGGAACAGGTCGAGACGGACGCCGCGGATCGCCTTGACGACACCGAAGTTCGTCTTAAAGGAGATGCTCAGATCACGGATCGACAGGACCCGTTCGTTTTTATCTCTTTTTACCTTAGCCATACGTCACCTCTTATTTGTTCAGCATCTTCGGATCGAAGGCATCACGCAGACCGTCGGCGAAGAGGTTGAAACACAGCATGAGTACACCCAGGACAACGACCGGGATGATCAGGATATGCGGGAATGTAGTCATGGACTTGTAACCGTCCGAGACCAGGGAGCCCAGGGAAGCCAGCGGAGCCGGAACACCGAGTCCCAGGAAGGACAGATAAGCCTCAAGGAAGATCGCGCTCGGGATCGAGAACATGCTGGTGATGATGACCTGACCGAAGATGTTCGGCAAAACTTCCTTGAAGATCAGACGTCCTTTGCTCGCGCCGAGAGTCGTCGAGGCAAGGATGTATTCCTGTTCCTTGACCTTTAAGACCTGGGCACGGGCGATACGCTCCATACCGATCCAGCCGGTCAGGACCAGCGCGAAAATGATCGAGGAGATGCCCGGTTTCAGAACGATGCCGAGCAAGGTAACAACGACCAGTGTCGGGATACCGTTCAGGATCTCGGCGATACGCTGCATGACCATATCGACCTTGCCGCCGATAAAGCCGGAGACCATACCGTAGACCATACCGATGAAGATATCAACGAGTACCGCCGCAAAGGCGATGATCAGGGAAACACGGGTACCGGACCAGACACGGGTAAAGATATCTCTGCCCTGGGTGTCGGTACCGAACCAGTAATAGACATCCGCAGCGCCCTTTTCCGCGTAGACGTCTCTTCCCTTGTAGGTGCCGTTTGCGAACCCGAAGTTCTCAAGCACCGGGATACGCGGGGTCAGACATTCATGACCGTGGTTGATCGATTTATAGGTGTGGGGGTTCAGATTCGGTCCGATGATGGCAAACAGGATAATGATCAGGATGATCACCGCGCCGATCAGAGCGCCCTTGTTTTTCTTGAAGTTTCCCCAGACATCTTTCAGATAGGAAGAGCTCTTATAGTTCTTATCGATGAGTTTCTCATCCTTGCTGTGGGCAAAGACGAAATCATCGTGATGAAATTCATGATCAGAGATCATACTCATAACTCTTTTCCTCCTTAACCCTTGGCAACACGGATACGCGGATCGATGATACCGTAGAGGATATCAACGATCAGCATCGTGACGATGTACATCAGTGAATAAATAAAGGAGCAGGCGATCGTGACGTTGTAGTCATTCTGCTGGATGCCGCTGATCATCAGAAGGCCGATGCCCGGAATACCGAAGATACGCTCGATGACCGAGGAACCTGTCAGCAGGTTGACAAGCAGCGGACCCATGACCGTGATGATCGGGATCAGGGTATTGCGCAGAGCGTGACGGATGATCATCTTCCAGTTTTTAACGCCCTTGGACTGGACCAGCAGGATGTAGTCCGAATTCAGAACGTCGATCATTTCCGAACGCGTGAAACGCGCAATATTCGCTGTCGGCGATACAGATAACGCCAGCGCCGGCAGGATCAGCGATTTGATCGGCATCTGCTGGTTATAAAGGATCGGCATAAGCTTCAGTTTGTACGCAATGAAATAGCATAACAGCAGCGCGCAGACGTAGGAAGGAACGCTGACGCCGATGACAGAAAGCACAGAACAAAGGTTATCGATCCAGGTATTATGGTTCAAAGCGGCAAGGATCCCCAGGATCAGTCCCATGATGGTTCCGAAGACCATCGCCATGGCACCGACTGTGAGGGAAATGCCCAAACGCCCTTTAATCATGTCACTTATCGCAAAGTTCTTATTGATGGCATAGGAAACTCCTAAATCACCCGTTAACATATTCTTGAGATAAATGAAGAATCTGACGATCAGCGGTTTGTCCAGACCGTATTTTTCATACAGCAGGGCAAGCTGTGCTTCAGTCAGCTTTTCATCATTAAAAGGTGTTCCCGGCATAAGGTCCATCAATAGGAATAGGACAAGAATGATCACGAGCAGCGTGGCAATACTAACCAGCACTCTTTTAAGTACATATTTCTTCATACAGTCCCCTTTTTATAAGAATAGAGCGATTGAGACACTCCCAATCGCTCTATATCACTCAGTGTTTGAACGATTTACTTAACTACGATATGACGGTAGCTGTCGACACTTGCGGAGTGGAATTCAATTCCGGAAATGCTCGGGTTGATGATCATAGCGCCGCCTGCCTGGAATACCGGGACAACAGCTGCGTCTTCAAAGACCAGAACTTTCTCAGCTTCGAGGAAGTCAGCCCATCTCTTGGCCGGATCAGACATACCTTCGCCTCTTTCAGCATCGTATACAAGAGCATCGTAAGCTTCGGATTTGTATCCGCCATCGTTGTTGGATGCGTTGGTGGAAACGAACAGATCCATGTAAGTCTGCGGATCGCCGTAGTCCGGACCCCAACGAGTCAGCATGACATCGTAATCGTGGTCATTGTCAGTACCTGCTAAAGCCAGACGTTCTTTCTTCGGCTTGCCGTTCAGATTAACTGTGAAACCGGCTTCCTCCAGGAAGGACTGGATCTGTTCAGCAGCTTTGATGATGGAATCACCCTCATCGGTACCGTATAAGAGATCGATAACGACATCGTGACCGAGTTCTTCAGCACCTTTCTTGTAGAATTCCTGTGCTTTTGCGACATCATATGCTGTAATGGCGCCGTTGTCATCACGGAAGTCTTTGCCTGTATCCGGGTTGAATGCGAGGCCGACCGGAACGATACCGCCGGCAACGATGGAACCGTCATTCAGGACTCTGGCGATCTCTTCTCTGTTGATCGCGTAGAGGATCGCCTGACGGACATTCGCGTTCGCGAGGTCTGCAGCGCCGGCACGGTCATGGACGTTGTTACCCATATTGATGGAGAGGTAGTACATGTAACCTGTAAGCTTGTTGACGAAGCCTTCGACACCTTCGTTTGCGGTGACCTGTTCACCGGAAAGCGCGACTGTATCAAGGTTGCCTGCTTCGTATTCCATCAAAGCAGTCTGTGTATCTGTGATCTCACGGAAAACGACTTTCGGAGCGTACTTCGCAGCGAAGTTCGCAGCATCCCAGTAATCCTCATTGAGTTCGAACTCAAAGGAGTAACCCGGAGTCCAGGAAGTCATCTTGTACGGACCGTTGTAGTTCAGATCATTAACGGAGGTAGCGAACTGATCGCCCTTTTCCTCAACGAATTTCTGATCAAGCGGGAAGAATGTCGGGAACGCTGTTAAGCTGAGGAAGAATCCGGACGGAGCTAACAGTTTAACGACAAAGGTCTTTTCATCAACAGCTTCGAAGGATTCAACGTTTGCTGTTTCGAAGATCCAGGAATAGTCACTGGCTGTATCCGGATCAAGAACGCGGTTCCAGGCGTATTCGAAGTCAAATGCTGTGACCGGATCGCCATTGGACCATTTTGTATCACGGATATGGAATGTATAGGTAAGACCATCTTCACTCATCTCATAAGATTCAGCCATGTCTTCGACGGCCTGGCCATCTGCGTCAAGCGACATCAGACCACCGGTGCACATTGTCAGTGCGCTGAAGGAAGTGCCATCGGTAGCGATCGCAGAATCCATGGAGATCAGCGGAGTCGGCGCCTGGATTGTAACTGCTCTCGCGGCGGTCTCACCACCACCACTCGGTTCGGCTGTCGGTGTGCTGCTTCCGCCGCCGGAACCACATCCGACGAGGAATAGAAGCGTTAATAGCAAGGTAAACAATTTTTTCATGCTATTTCTCCTTTCGAATGAATTCATAATAGTTTATATGAAACAGAATGTCAATTAAATTTGATTTATTTTTACATTTATAATGTAAACATTTTCAGTTTCGTGTTTAATACTTCAGTGATTTAGTGCTATAGATACAAAAAGCATCTGCTCTATGCAGAACAGATGCTTTGATTTACCAGCCTTCGGTCCGTATACGTCATCAATCACAATCATTTATTTGATAAACCATAAACAGAATCAGCAAATTCCCATGTTTGATTGAAGTTATTCTTTATACGAATCTTGTTGAGATCAATCTCTTCGGGAACTTCAAACGCCGGGCAATCAATCTCTCTTAATCCACCTTCCAGGCCAACGATCGAAATCGTCCCGTCGATGTTGTACTTTGTTTTTGTCAAATACATCAAATAGGTTTTACCCGGTTCAATGCTAATATCTTCTTCGAATTTTTGCTCAACATATGCCGGCTTTTCATCTATGTTACTTAACAGCTTATTCCTGGATTCCTCTCTTAAGCCTTTTATGTATACTTCGAAAGGAAGAATTCCTCCACCTCTTCTATATTCAACTATCTGACCCGGCTGATAATATCCTTTAAAGTCTTTAAGAATTTCAATCTCGCCCATTGTATACGCATAGCAATATTCGCCTGTAACTTCGTTAATATTAGAAGATCCGCTAATTGATAATACATGCGATATCACAACCGCATCTGCATTTTCGTAAAGAGTTTTGCTATCTTTGATTGAAGAGGATTTTGAGCCGGAAGAATGTATTTCCATTACAGACCCGTTTATATTTTCATAAACGTTAATATAATTCCGCGTTTTGCTGTTTTGGTCATCTGAGGCCAGACCAGCCTTGCTGGAACACGCACAGATAAACACAAGCATTATTACTGATACTATTTTTTTCATTTTTTTACGCCTCAGTTACTTCCATAAAGATGGATAATAGTATTATTGTCTACTTGTTGTACGGTATCAACTACAGCCTCATCGTAATAAGTCCACATTATCGAAACATTTGTTTTGGTGTTATGATCCAATCCGAAACAGTGCCCCATTTCGTGTGTCATTACGAATTGTGCTTCGAAATCCGATACAGTATTCTGTATTAATTTATCGTGGTTGACGTGGATTTCACAATACAACCAGTTACCGTTTAACGGATTCATCGCGGTGCTACTAGAACTATACATTTCGGTGGATGCGGCTATTTCATCGGGATAGTTCGGCCAATAACTATCGCTCTCTCTGTAGATATCGATTGTGCTTCCATAATTCGAACTGACAAAATTGATATAAATCGGATTCGCCCAACCGGTATACATCCAGTTATTTGCTGCATTTGAAATATATGATTCCCAATAACCTATACCAGACGCATAATTCAAATAGATCGTTACGTTCCCAACTCCGTTAATCAGTTTATGATTGGCATAAACTGGGGTATCGTAAAAGCCGAGAATCGGATTTGGTCTTTGCGTTTTTGATTCCTCTGCCAGAACCGGAGAAAAAACCAATAGCATTGTCGAAATAATCAACAAGAAAGATAAACGTATTCTTTTTATCATATTTTTCGTTCCTTTTTTCTAATCATATTGCGCGCGATAACAACGTATATAATCACTAGTTCATTGCGGAGTTCATTCAAGGACTTTTTTAACTATAATCATTACCAGCTTGATGTTTAAGCCAACTATTCTTGCTGTAAATTACCCCTCATCACAGTTAAACATACATCCAGGATTATCTCCGCAAGGCTCATTGATGCTTCCTGCTGAATTGTCCGTGCAGACTTCTTCCAATTCCCCTTCATCATTCTGAATCCATTGACATACAAACGATTGGTTCAAAAAGTCGCTTTCTTCTGCATGCACAGAAGGCGGGCAAAAGCTCGACATCAGCACTAACAGGCAGGAAGCCACTACAGAAATAGTTTTAATCATTTTACCCCCCCCCCCGAGAAATCTCGGGTTATTTCTATGTTCACACGCTAGCATTTTGGTCACACCTAAAAAGGGGCAACTTTCACTTACCTGTGAATAAAAGCATAGTCTGTGGGATAATGCATACAATGTGAAAGTTATAGATAAGAATATCATCAGAACTCTATGTCTGTTAGAATACAAATTAGGTGATATAGATGATAAACACTGCAATTAATTATTCTTTTCTTGGTCAGACAATTAAGCATATACGTCAAAAGTCAAATATTACCCAAAATGAGCTTGCTGAAGGAATCTGTTCCAGAAGGACGGTAATATCTATTGAGAAAGGAAATCATTCATCAATTCCAAACATATATTCTATGTTTTCGAAGAAGCTCGGTTTATTATTTGATGAATACGATATCGAAGTTCAGGAAAAGATTCTTACATTTCAAAACAACATCATTAATGCATTCTCTGAAGATTGCTTAGTTGAGAAGTTTTTTGTCTTGCGCAATCAAATCAGAGATTTTCGGCAATATTTAGAAAACACCCTTTATTACAATGAAATTCTGATGCTTTATGATGCGTATCTGACATTTTATATTGAAGGGTCTTTGTTCAATGTGAGTTTCTATCAGTATCTTGATAAGGTATACAAGACACTCAAGGGTTATGATTATGCTTTTTCCTTATCGCTTTTATTTAACGCCAGCAGGAAAGGGTTGATCACTTTTAAAAATGTGTATCATTATCATGCCCTTCTAGCCAATGAAGAGATCTTTAAAAACTATTATGATGTCTCATCGGTGAATATCGGGATCCATTGTTCGCTGATCGACAAAGAGTATTCTCCAATATATGAGAATCGGAAAACTAATGCTTTATGGAAGTCTTTCTTTTATCGATATCAAATCATGGATTCTCTGGCGCGAGCTTGGGGCAATATGCTCGATTCCAAAGGATCGATACAACTTCTCAAAGAGTTATTGGAAATCAAAGATGAGGGAAACAAGATAATTATTGGGAAAGCCGCCAGGGATTATCTGCCTAAACACATCCTTTATGCAAAGATACGGTCCATGGCAATCTGTTTTTATCGCTTGGATGATTATAAAAACTGTGCTCGAATGTTTTGGCTTATTCCCGCAGACGGGAATTATAGAGGAACGGCTAATTACGCATTCTGGATTGATTCTCTACAAAAACTCAACGATAAAGACGGAATCATCAAAGCATTGAAAGAAGCCGATCCTCTTAGTTCAACACTCGCCTATGGCAGACATGTAATTCAGTATTATCGAAACAAATACTTAAACGGAAAGACAGACGATGAACTGGAAGATTATCTGATTAGATATCTAAAGCCAATACATACCGATAGTCCCATTTATCATCCGATCTTTTTGGAAGAGATGAAATGTCTTGTTAACAAAACAAGGCATTATGAAAAGCTGAACAGATATCTTAACTAAATATTATAGTCAATCCTCATCTGCTATCACGAATCTGCACCTATGGATTATGCTTCCAAGCTTGTAGAATACACGTTGAATTATTCTGCAGATCAATCTCGCTGACAATAGGTTTCTTTTGTAGTGTCTTATATAGACAGTTCGCAAGAAACGGAGCGTACATAATTGTTATTGGATATAATACTTCTCTTATCATTGGCTTCTTTCAATAATGTATAGATTAAACAGTGAAAAGAAAGGACTGTTGCCTCGTTCTTCCGGGTTACAGTCCTTATCTGATGGATAACAATTTGCTTTCAAGTCCAACCATCTGCTCTATGCAGAACAGATGCTTTGGTTTTCATATGATGCTTATTTTTCGATCCCGGTCAGAAGGATCGGATAGACTCTGGCATCGATCTGCGGTCCTTCCAGGAAACGCATCTCATAGTTTGCCACACCGCACCAGGAGCGGTATGCGGATTCAGTCTCCGGTCCGTAGACGCCGTCGATCTCTCCTTTATAATAGCCCTTCTCCTTCAGAGCCTGCTGGATCTTTACAGCCATTTCGGGATCGATCGGCAGGATCTCTTCCGGTCTTCCGAAATAGAGCTCATGCAGATCCAATAAATGCGAGAGCTTTGCGATCGGTTCCGGATCATCGTCGACCCGGAGATCGATCTCTTTATCGTTGTAATTGCCGTAGGATGCGTTCGCCTTGGCGATATAGACAGCGGCCGCCTGACGACCGCGGCTGTCACCGCCCGCCGTCTGCGCGGCAGCAAGCGCCTGGACAAGACGTCTTGCGAGAGAGCCTGTCGAATTCTCGAAGCTTTCCGCCATCGCGTCGACCGTCTCCTTATTTACCAGGATATTCCCCTGGCAGGTATAGTTCTTTCCGCAGCGGTGACCGGCATAGTTGAAACACGCGGAACCGGTATAGGCAGCAGAATTGCCGTAGGAGTCGACGATCCCGAACTGGCGGTCCTGCGGACGGTCATCCAGAGCCAGCAGAGCGTTTTTGACTTTCTCAGCGGTATAGCCTTTTGCCAGAAGCTGCAGACCGAGCTCACCGAAATCCAGGTTGCATTCCGCCTGGGTGGCGATCGCGCCGGCACCGGCTTTTACCCACGGTACGGCGTTCCCGGCCGCAAGGAATTTGGATTGAACAGCTACGCCCCATTCCTGAGTTTCGGGATCATAGGCAGCGATGGAGAATGTTGCGATCACAGACATAGTTGCTCCTTTCTAGACGGTTTCCGGTACTTTGAACCAGAAACGGGAATATTCGCCGGCTTTTGAATCCACACCGTATTCAAAGCCGTGCAGCTGCAGAAGGTCACGTGCCAGCGACAGTCCGATGCCACTGCCGATATGATGACGCTTGTGTTCCTCATCTACTTTATAATAGCGTTCCCAGATGTTCTTCAGATCCTTTTCCTTGATCCCCGGGCCGTTATCATAGACGGAGACGGTGAATGTATCCCCTTCCTTCTTTGAGGAAAGGATGATGACTTTGTTTTCCGCGTCGTTATAGTTCAATGCATTATTCAGGAAATTGTAGACGACCTGGCCGATGCGCTTTTTATCAAGTGAGACGACACCGTCCTCCGCCAGTTCCAGACGGAAGTCGATATCCTGCGCCTCACAGTATTTTTCATACTGATGGTAGATCTCGGTCATGAAGTCATTCAGGGAAACATCTTCCCTGTTCAGCTTGAGGCGCTGGCCTTCGATCCGGGAAACATCCAGCAGATCATCGACCAGTGCGTTCAGACGCTTGGCTTCGGTAATGATGACATCGAGGTTCTCTTCATTATTCTCTTCCTTCAGGTCCTTCATCATCTCCGCGTAGCCGACGATCATCGTCAGCGGTGTGCGCAGGTCATGGGAGACATTGGATAACAGTTCCTTACGGGCGGTATCGACTTTGCGGATCTCGTCGTTGGCCTGTTTCAGGGTCTCGTTCAGCTGTTCGATCTCAGTCGAGCTCCGGGGGATATCGCCGCTGTATTTGCCCGCAGGCAGCAGCGCAGCCTCTTCGTTCAGCTTTTTGATCGGAGTCACGAAGCGGTAGGAAGCGAGCAGTCCCAGCAGTACGGTAATGATCAGGACGATCGCGGCAATGACCCAGAACTGGTCCTGCAGGGTCGCGATCGTTGCGCCCAGCGGCGCGATCATCGCTGATACCAGGACAAAGGTGCTCTCATCATCGTCTTCGACCAGCCGCGCGTAGATATAGGCTTTCTGATGTTCATCCCGGCCGACCTGATAATCGGTAAACAGATGGGCTCCGCCTTCTTTCAGGGTCGTTTCCAGGATCTCCGCCGTCTGCTCATAGCGCAGAAGGCCCAGAGCGCACATGTTGCGGCTGGAGGCGGAAGAGATCGCTTCATCTGTCGAAAGGACATAGACACAGACCTCGTTGTTCATCGAGCGCTCGCGGATGCGGCTCTCCAGTTCATCGCTGCCGATGCTCTCAGCGATATATTCCCCGGTCGCGATGATCTCATCCGTTTTGTGTCGGATATAGAAATCATTCAGGAAAAACGTCTGGAAGAGAAAGGTCAGACCGACGATCAGGAGCGCCGAGGCCGCCAGGATCAGGATCAGCTGGGTGCGGAAACTAATTGTCTTTTTCAAAACGGTACCCCACACCTCTCAGGGTCGTTATGTATTTCGAGTAATCACCGAGCGCCTTGCGCAGCAGCTTGATATGGGTATCGAGCGTCCGGTCATCACTGTAGTAATCATAGTCCCAGACTTTCGAGAGGATGTCTTCCCTGCGCATGGCGATCCCGCGGTTTTTCACGAGATACAGCAGAAGCTCATATTCCTTCAAGGAAAGGCTCAGCGGTTTTCCGTCCACGGTCACGACCCGTGCCTGCTCATCGATCACAAGGCCGTCGATCACGATCTTCTCGGTAACGTTCTCACGCCGTTTCAGGATGACCTTGATCCGCATCATCAGTTCTTTCGGCGAGAAGGGTTTTGTTACATAATCGTCTGCGCCGACGTCGAATCCATAGATACGGTCTTCTTCCTGGCTGAGGGCGGAAAGGAAAATGCAGGGGATCTCGCGGAACTCGCAGATCCTCTGGTAGGCTTTGTAGCCGTCGACGCCCGGCATCATAATATCCATGATGATCACATCAAAATCATTCTTCCGGCAAAGTTCGATCGCTTCCAGCCCATCCTTGGCCGTAACCGCCTCATAACCTTCGTGAAGCACGTATTTCCGTATCATTTCACGGATCATTTCTTCGTCGTCTACGATTAATATCTTGCTCATGGTTTCATTATAGAGAAAAAATGTGAATTCTAACTGAAAGAAATGCTTTTCATTTAAAAATTATCTGCTATAATAATAAAGCGCAGTCATTGGGGTATAGCCAAGCGGTAAGGCATCAGACTCTGAATCTGACATTTCCTTGGTTCGAATCCAAGTACCCCAGCCATTGAATACCGACCACCTTCGCGGTGGTTTTTCTTTTCCTTACTAATATATGTATGCCGAAACATAAAAAACCACCTTCACGGTGGCTTTTCCTTTGGTTTCGTGTTTCAGACTAGCAGGTCGTAACGTCTGAAATAGTGATACGCTTGATGACTTCTTCCATATAGGAAGCATCGTAGTCTTCGATCCTGCCTTCTTCAACGAGCGCGGACAGAGCCGGATCGAGCGGCATGCGGGCAAGGACCGGAACCTCATACTTATCCGCCAACTCCTGGGTGTTGTTATGCGGATAGAGTTCGATCTTCTCGCCGCAGTTCGGGCAGGCAACATAGGACATATTCTCGACGACACCAACGATCTTCGTATCGGTCTTCTTCGCCATGTTGATGGCCTTGGCAACGATCATGGATACGAGCTTGGACGGGTTGGAAACGATCACCAGACCATCCAGCGGGATATCCTGCATGACGGAAAGCGCGACATCACCGGTTCCCGGAGGCATATCGATGATCAGATAATCCAGTTCCTCCCAGTAAGTATCGGTATAGAACTGATCGACAACACCGCTGACGATCGGACCGCGCCATAAGACCGGGGTCTCTTCCTCATCGAGGAGAAGGTTGACGGACATGACTTTGATGCCGTACTTCTCGCTGCGGACAGGATACATCCCCTTCTCGTCGCCATAAGCATAGCCGTGGATCGAGAAGATACGGGGAATGCTCGGACCAGTGATATCGGCATCCATGATACCGACACGGTAACCCTTGCGGGCAAGCTCTACTGCCAAGACAGAGCTGACAAAGCTCTTGCCGACGCCGCCCTTGCCGCTCAGAACGCCGATGATCTTATTGATACGGGTCGAGAGCTGCGGGACTTTCTTCTGCGGTGGTGTATTGGTACGGGCGCCGCAACCGGCAACCTGACAGGTTTCACATTTGCTGCTTGTTTTCTTTTCACTCATATTTCAACACTTCCTTACTTATTAAACAGTGATTGGTTTTCTTCGTCATATTTCGGCAGATCCGGCAGCTCATCCAGACTGACGAGCTCGAAACTGTCCATGAATTCCTCGGTGACTTCATAGAGGATCGGTCTTCCCGGTGCTTCACTTCGTCCGGCTTCACGGATCAGATTGCGGGTCAGCAGCTTGCGCAGCATGACCTCACAGCCGACACCGCGCAGTTCCTCGATCTCGATCCGGGTAATCGGCTGCTTATAGGCAATGATCGCCAGGGTCTCAAGAGCGCTCGGGGAGAGCGTATCCGGTTTGTAGTTGTGGAACAGCTTCTGGGCATAGGGATAGATATCGGCCTTGGAAACGAATTTATAACGTCCGCCGTAATTGACGAGCTCAACGCCGTAGGCGTCATCGTCGTATTTCACGCGGATCTCATGCAGAAGCTCAAGCGCCTCGGCTTCATCCGTTTCAAGGACTGCCGCCAGCTGGTCCTCTTTCAGTCCGTCTTCTCCGACGATATAGAGAAGACCTTCTGTAATCGCCTGTTTATTGACCGTCTTTACCGGCTCAACCGGACAGACGCGGCTGTTATCCAAAGCGCGGCGCTGCTCATCGCTCAGCTCGCGCATGATCACTTCTTCACGCATAGTTTACTCCTTTTTGCAGGTGGATGGTCTCGCTTTCGTCCACTGTAAAGACGAGATAATGGTCTTTGATCAGATCCAGGATCGCCAGCAGCGAAACGACGCATTCATAGAGATCCTCACAGTCATTGATGACTGTTTCGAAAGTGAAACTCTCCGGCAGATCTTCCAGGCGTGAGAGGATCTGCAGACGGCGGTCCTCAAGCGTGAGCTCGCGCTTGGTCAGGCTCGTTTCCAATGGTCTGGATAACTGTACCCGGCGCAGGACTTTCGACATTGCTTTTAAAAGATCATAGGCATTGCCTTTCGTTGTCCCGGGATCATCCTTGGGTTCTTCGAGATCGCTCATCGGTTTGGCGAAATGATCCTGACGGGAACGGTAGTTTTCATAAAGCGCCTGGGAGGCTTCCTTATAACGCTGATATTCCAGAAGACGGCGGACAAGAACGTCCTTCGGGTCTTCCTCTTCCTCGATCTGATCGACTCTCTTGGGAAGCATCTTCCGGCTCTTGTATTCGATCAGAGTCGCCAGTTCCACGAGGTAATCGCTCTCGACCTCGAGATGATGTTCCTCCATCTGACGCAGGTGGAGCAGATACTGATCTGCCAGCACCTCCATATCCAGATCCATGATATCGAGCTTATGCTCGGAGATCAGATGCAGCATCAGATCCAGCGGACCTTCGAATTGTTCGGTTTTTGCTTCAAAAGACATACAAGTATTATACCATTTCTTTCTCCCCGATAAGGAACGAATTGACCGCGCAAAAGAATCTCCGCTTCACAGACGGACGGTTCTGGAATATGATTCATATATGGATTTCCCAGAGGTCTTTGTATGCAGTTAAGTTTATCCATGTTTCTGATCGTCTGTCCCCTGCTTTTCCTGGCGGGGCTCATAGACTCCATCGGCGGCGGCGGAGGTCTGATCTCGCTGCCGGCATATATCCTCGCCGGTCTGCCTGCGCATCTCGCGATCGGCACCAACAAGATGTCCGCTTTCCCCGGGACGGCACTGACAACGGCGCGCTTCGCGAAAAACAGGATGATCGATCTGAAGCTCGCGCTTCCCTCGATCATAACAGCTATCCTCGGTTCCTTCATCGGCGCCCGGATCGCGATCCGGCTCGATGAGAACTTCATTAAATATATGATGCTGGTCGTTCTTCCGGTCGCCGCCCTGATCGTGCTGAATCCGAAGCTCTTCAACGAAAACGGCGCGAATGAATTCGCTCACGACAGGAAGACCTATGCCATCGTCTGCGTCTCCGCTTTCGTGATCGGCATCTACGACGGTCTCTACGGTCCGGGCACGGGAACCTTCCTGATCATCGCCTTTACGGTCTTTGCCGGGATGAATGTCGCCAAGGCGAACGGCCAGGCCAAGATCATCAATCTGACCACCAATGTCACGGCCTTCACGATCTATCTGCTCAACGGCAGAGCAGTCATCCCGCTCGGCATCGCCGGCGCTGTATGCGGCATGCTTGGAAACTATGTCGGTTCCGGACTCGCCCTGAAAAACGGCAGCAAGCTTACCCGGCCGGTCATCCTGACGGTCCTCTTGATCCTGCTGATCCGGATCCTGACAGACTGAAAATATCACGCAATCAAAAAAAAGACGGAGCGGACTCCGTCTTTTTTATGCTTTGGCTTTTTATCAGATGACGAGGTTGATGACCTTGCCCTTGATGATGAAGTGTTTGCGGATCTCGTGACCCTCGATGAACTTCTGCAGTCTTTCGTCCTTCAGCGCGATCGCGTAGATCTCTTCATCAGAAGCGTCTGCCGGTGTCGTGAACTTCGTACGGACTTTGCCGTTGACCTGAACGACGACTTCCTTCGTGGCTTCCGTCAGTTTGTTTGGATCGTATGTCGGCCAGGAAGCGTAGGCGATCGTCTCTTCCTTACCGGTCAGATAGGCATGCAGTTCCTCGCTCAGATGCGGAGCGAACGGGTTGAGAAGCTTCAGGAAGTTCAGCATGTATTCCTTGTAGATCTTCTCGTATTTGTAACATTCATTGATGAAGATCATCATCTGGGAGATCGCGGTGTTGAGATTCAGCGAATCGATATCCTCGCTGACTTTCTTGACGGTCTGGTTGTAGATGATGTCCAGGGAACCATCGTTCTCATCGACGAACTGGGCGCGTTCTGTGACCAGACGCCATACACGGTCGAGCCACTTGCGGGTGCCGGCCAGCGCTTCCGCGTTCCACGGTTTGGAATCTTCGAGCGGTCCCATGAACATTTCATAGCAGCGCAGGGTATCCGCGCCGTAGGTCTCAACGATATCGTTGGGATCGACGATGAATTCCGGATAACGCTTGCCCATCTTGATGCCGTTGGCACCCAGGATCATGCCCTGGTGAACGAGCTTCTGGAACGGTTCCTTCACGGAAACGATCCCCTTATCGTAGAGGTAGTTGTTCCACATACGGCTGTAAAGCAGATGACCGACCGCGTGTTCCGGACCGCCGACATAAAGGTCGACCGGCATCCAGTGTCTGATCAGTTCCTTGTCCGCGAGTTCCTTATCGTTATGCGGATCGATATAGCGCAGGAAGTACCAGCTCGAGCCGGCAGAACCCGGCATCGTGGAGGTCTCTCTTTTCCCCTTCTCGCCGTTGACTTCGACATTGACCCAGTCCGTCGCCTTCTCCAGCGGAGAAGCGCCGTTGGCCGGTTTATAGTCATCGAGTTCAGGCAGGATCAGCGGCAGCTCATCATCACGCAGAGCGACCATGCGGTCGTTATCGAGATGAACGATCGGGATCGGTTCGCCCCAGTAACGCTGACGCGCGAAGATCCATTCACGGATACGGTAGTTGACCTTCTTCTGACCGATACCGCGTTCGCTCAGCCATTCGATCATCGTGTTGATTGCGTCTTCCTTGCCGAGACCGTTCAGGAATTCGGAATTGATATGGATACCGTCGCCTGTCCAGGCTTCCTCGGCGACATTTCCGCCTTCGAGGACCGGAATGATCTCAAGACCGAATTTCTTCGCGAATTCATAGTCACGCTCATCGTGCGCCGGGACCGCCATGATGGCGCCGGTACCGTAGGAAGCTAAGACATAGTCGGAGATCCAGATCGGGATCTTTTTGCCGTTGACCGGGTTGACTGCGTAGGCACCGGTGAAGACACCGGTCTTATCCTTATTGAGCTCGGTTCTTTCAAGATCGGATTTGCCGGCGCATTCCCTGACGTAGGCTTCGACGGCTTCCTTCTGTTCAGGAGTGGTGATCTTTTCAACGAGCTTATGTTCGGGAGCGAAGACACAGTAGGTCGCGCCGAACAATGTATCGCAGCGGGTGGTGAAGACGGTGAATTTGTCCTCGTGTCCGTCGATCGCGAAATTGACCTGGGCGCCGACCGAACGGCCGATCCAGTTGCGCTGCATTTCCTTGGTGCTTTCCGGCCAGTCGATCGTCTCAAGACCTTCCAGCAGACGGTCGGCGTAAGCTACGATATCGATGACCCACTGACGCATGTTCTTGCGGACGACCGGATAACCGCCGCGTTCACTCTTGCCGTCGATGACTTCATCGTTGGCGAGGACGGTTCCGAGTTCCTCACACCAGTTGACCGGCATGTCGACACATTTGGCAAGTCCGTCTTCAAAGAGAAGCTTGAAGATGTACTGGGTCCATTTGTAATAGGAAGGATCACAGGTGGAGATCTCCTTCGACCAGTCATAGGAAAAACCGATGTTCTTCAGCTGGTTGGTGAAGAAAGCGATGTTCTTCTTCGTGAATCCTTCCGGATGGTTTCCGGTATTGATGGCATACTGCTCGGCTGGAAGTCCGAACGCGTCAAATCCCATCGGATGCAGGACGTTGTAGCCTTCCATCCTCTTTTTACGGGAAACGATATCCGTTGCCGTATAGCCTTCCGGATGGCCGACATGCAGGCCCTGGCCGGACGGATACGGGAACATATCGAGAACATAATACTTTGGTTTTGAGAAATCACGGGTATCACAGTAGAAGGTGTTGTGATCATCCCAGTATTTCTGCCATTTTTTCTCAATCGACTTATGATTGTAAGGCATAATAAAACCCTCCTGAAATAACTAATTAATTCTACCACATCCTTATCTGTTTTACATAAGAGTGTTCTGCTTGTAATATACCCCCTATGGGTATATACTGATGCCGAGGTAAGAAATATGACAGAAAACTGTTGTGCAAAAAAGACAAAGAAACGAACAGAAGAAGAGTATAAGAAGCTGATCAACCGTCTGAACCGTATCGAGGGACAGATCCGGGGAATCCGCAAAATGGTCGAAAGCGATGCCTACTGCACGGATGTTCTGGTCCAGTCGCTGGCAGCCTCCTCGGCGATCGACGCCTTCAACAAGGAGCTGCTCACCAGTCATTTCCGTTCCTGCGTGGTTGAGGATATCCGCAACAACGACGAGGAAAGCATCAATGAATTCACGGATATCATGCGCCGTCTGATGCGCTAGAAGGAGAAATTATGGGTACGATCATCGTTCTGATCATCCTCGCGGCGATCATCCTGTATGCCCTGAGAGGGACATTCCAGCATCTTTCCGGACAGGGAGGCTGCTGCGGAGGAGATGGCGGCGGAAAAATACTTGTAGAACACAAATCCGCGAAAGGTCCTGTCATCCGTACCGCGAAGGCAAAGATCAGCGGTATGCACTGTGAAAACTGTCAGAACCGCCTGCAGAACCGTCTGAACAAGATCGACGGTCTGGTCGCGGAAGTCAGCTACCGTGACGGCAGCGCCAAACTGTCCTATGAAAAAGAGATCCCGGAAGAACAGATCCGCCAGACTGTGAAAGACGCCGGCTATGAACTGGTCTCCCTGGAGGTAAACGCTTGAAGCAGTACAATGTGACCGGCATGTCCTGCGCCGCCTGCAGCGCCAGAGTGGAAAAAGCGGTCAGTGCCGTTGAGGGCGTGACCTCCTGCTCGGTCTCGCTGCTGACGAATTCGATGGGCGTTGAGGGAACAGCCGATGAAAAAGCGGTCATCAAAGCCGTCGAGAATGCCGGCTACGGTGCCTCCTTAAAAGGCGCCAAAACCAGCTCCGCAAACAACGCCCGTCAGGAAGAAGAGGCTCTGGAAGACAAGGAGACACCGGTCCTGAAGAAACGTCTGATCGTTTCCCTGGGCTTCCTGCTCGTGCTGATGTATGTATCGATGGGGATCCATATGTTCGGTTTCCCTGCCCCTTCCTTTTTAAAACATAACCCCCTGGGGATCGGCGTTGTGGAGATGCTGCTGGCCGGGATCGTCATGGTGATCAACCAGAAGTTCTTCATCAACGGTTTCCGCAGCCTGTTCCACCTGTCTCCGAATATGGATACTCTGGTCGCCATGGGCTCCTCGGTATCCTTCTTATACAGCTTCATCGTGCTGATGCTGATGACGACACATGCCGGCGAACCGGAAGTGCTGCACGACCTGATGAAGGAATTCTATTTCGAATCCGCCGCCATGATCGTCACCCTGATCACGGTCGGCAAGATGCTTGAAGCACGCGCCAAAGGAAAAACGACTGACGCCTTAAAGAGTCTGATCAAGCTTTCCCCGCAGGAGGCAACTGTCCTCCGTGATGGTCAGGAAGTAACAGTCGCGATCGATGATGTCGTCAGCGGTGATATCTTTCTCGTCAAGCCTGGAGACAGTATCCCGGTCGACGGCGTTGTCCTGGAAGGTTCTTCGTCAGTCAACGAATCCGCGCTGACCGGCGAAAGCATCCCGGTCGATAAGAGCAGCGGCGATACGGTATCCGCGGCAACGATCAACCAGTCCGGTTACCTGAAATGCCGGGCGACCAGAGTCGGTGAGAATACCACCCTCTCCCAGATCATCCAGCTCGTCTCCGACGCGGCAGCGACCAAAGCGCCGATCGCCAAGACAGCGGATACGATCTCCGGTTATTTCGTTCCGGCAGTGCTGGCGATCGCGGCTGTTACAACGATCGTCTGGCTGCTTCTCGGAAGAGATATCGGTTTCGCGCTTGCCCGCGGCATCTCGGTGCTTGTTATCTCCTGCCCCTGTGCCCTGGGTCTCGCGACCCCGGTCGCGATCATGGTCGGTAACGGCATCGGCGCCAAAAACGGCATCCTCTTCAAGACGGCGGCTTCCCTGGAAGCGACCGGAAAGACTGAGATCATCGCGATGGATAAGACCGGCACACTGACCAAAGGCGAACCGGAAGTCACCGACATCCTCTCTGCGGGATCGGATAACGATCTTCTGATCAAAGCCGCATCCCTTGAGAAAAAGAGCGAGCACCCGCTGGCCCGGGCGATCCTGAAGAAAGCTGAGGAAGACGGCCTGACATTGCAGGAATGCGAGGATTTCACCGCCCTTTCCGGAAGCGGGATCCGCGGTACCTATAACGGAAAACAGCTGCTTGGCGGAAGCTACAGCTACATCTCTTCCCAGACAAAACTTCCGGAAGAAGCGGTCAAGGCGTATGAACGTTTTGCTTCAGAAGGCAAGACACCGGTATTCTTCCTGGAGGATGGTGAGTATCTCGGTATGATCGCGATCGCCGATACTCTGAAAGAAGACAGTATCGAAGCGGTAAAACAGCTGCGTGGCATGGGGATCCGCACCGTCATGCTGACGGGTGACAACAAGCGTACCGCGGAAGCGATCGCCAAGCTCGTCGGTGTCGACCAGGTCATCTCGGAAGTTCTCCCGGGAGATAAGGAAGCGGTCATCCGTTCCCTGCAGAAAGACGGCAAGACCGCAATGGTCGGTGACGGTATCAATGACGCTCCTGCCCTGACCCGTGCCGATATCGGTATGGCCATCGGCGCCGGCGCGGATGTCGCGATCGACGCGGCTGATATCGTCTTGCGCAAGAACAGTCTGCTGGATGTTCCGGCAGCGATCCGCTTGAGCCGTTACACCCTGCGCAATATCCACGAAAACCTCTTCTGGGCATTCATCTACAACGCGATCGGCATTCCGCTCGCGGCCGGTCTCTTTATCCGCTTCGGCCTGAAGCTGAACCCGATGTTCGGCGCAGCCGCGATGAGCCTGTCCAGTTTCTGCGTAGTGACCAATGCCCTGCGCTTAAATCTCAAAAACATCTATGACAGCCGTCATGATAAGAAAATAAATGTCAGTCATAAGGAGGAAAAGAAGATGACAAAAGAACTGAAGATCGAAGGAATGATGTGTGAACACTGCGAAGCGACCGTTAAAAAAGCCCTGGAAGCTGTCGACGGCGTCGCCTCCGCTGCGGTTTCCCACAAGGAAGGCAATGCTGTTGTCGAACTCACCAAGGACGTAGACAATGCAGTGCTGAAAAAAGCCGTTGAAGATAAAGACTACAACGTCACCGCTATTCAGTAGTACCCGCCGGGTGCTACTTTTTTATTATTGCTTTATTGTTTGAGCTGGCCAAGGAGCGCACTTAGGATCGCGCTGTAATCAATACCGCCGGCCAGTTTCTCCGCTAAGGCATCGACCAGTTTCTTCTCGATCGCGTTGCATTTGCGATAATTGCGGACCAGCGTCTTTTCCGCGTTGGAAAGACGCACGCCGGAAGAAGCGGAAGATGTCTTTTTCTTCGCGCCGGTCCTGGCAGAAGTCTTCGGTTTTGCACTGGTTTTCGGTTTGGCAGCAGACGCTTTTACGGCGCGCTCGATCGGTTCATTTTCTGTCATTTCGTTACCCTCTGCTTTCATCATACTTCTTTCTTCCCCTTCCCGGCAGATAACTTGCAAGACTTTTCCTGAAGTGCTATCATATTAGCAGTCAAAGATTTAGAGTGCTAAAGGAGGAATAAGTATGGCAAAGAAACAGTTTAAGACAGAATCCAAACGTCTGCTTGACCTGATGGCCAATGCCATCTATACAAATACTGATATTTTCGTCCGTGAGCTGATCTCCAACGCCAGCGACGCGCTGGACAAGAAAGCTTATCTCGCTTTAACGGACGCGGAGATCGACAACAGCGATCCTTTCATCAAGATCGCTGTTGATAAAAAGAACCGCACCTTCACCATTTCCGATAACGGTATCGGCATGAACAAGGAAGAGCTTGAAACAAATCTTGGCACGATCGCCAAGAGCGGCTCCTTCGAATTCAAGAGCAACCTTTCTGAAGAAGAGACCAGTGATATCATCGGCCAGTTCGGTGTCGGTTTCTATTCATCCTTCATGGTCGCGGATGAGATCACCGTCATTTCCCGAAAGGTCAAGGAAGAACAGGCTTACCGCTGGTACAGCCGCAATGTTGACGGATACGAAGTCAAGGAAGCCGAAAAAGACGGCGACGGTACTGAGATCATCCTGCACATCAAGGCGAACACCAAGGAAAAGAAATATGACGATTATCTTGATTCCCAGTTCATCCAGAGCCTGATCAAGAAGTATTCCGACTATATCCGCTACCCGATCAAAATGGACGTTGAAGTCACCCGCTCCACCGGCGAAGAAGGCAAGACGGAGACCGTGATCGAAGAAAAGACGATCAACTCCATGGTCCCGATCTGGAAGAAAGCGGCAAAGACCGTCAAGCAGGAAGAATACGATGAGTTCTATGAGAACAACTACTATGACTACAACAAGCCGTTAAAAACGATCCACTATAAAGTTGAAGGCAACACAAGCTATTCCGCCCTGCTCTTCATCCCGGAAAAAGCTCCGTATAATTTCTACACCACCGACTATAAAGCCGGCCTGAAATTATACTCCCATGGCGTCTTCATCAAGGATGAAGCCACTGAGCTGATCAGCGACTATTTCCGTTTCGTCCGCGGCCTGGTCGACAGCGATGACATCAGTCTGAATATCTCAAGAGAGATCCTGCAGCAGGACTATCAGATGAAGGCACTGAAGAAATCGATCGATAAAAAGGTCAAGAACACGCTGGAAAAGATGCTGGAGAAGGAAAGAGAGAAATACGAGACCTTCTTCGACAGCTTCGGTCTGCAGCTGAAATACGGCGCTTACCAGGATTACGGCGCAAACCGCGATGTCCTGATCGACCTGCTGATGTTCAAGTCGAGCTTTGAAGACAAGTACACCACATTAAAGGAATACGTTTCCCGTATGAAGGAAGACCAGAAAGAGATCTACTACGCCTGCGGCGAATCGATCGAAAAGATCTCCTCCCTGCCGCAGATGGAAATGCTGCGTGACAAAGGCTACGAAGTTCTCTACTTCACCGACAACGTCGATGAATTCATGGTCTCCATCCTGATGAATTATGACGGAAAGGATTTCCGTTCCATCACCAAGGGTGATCTCGGTCTCGAGAGCGAAGAGGAAAAGAAGGAAATGGAAAAGACAGTCGAGGAAAACAAGGACTTCCTCGAATCGATCAAGGAGATCCTCAAGGACAAGGTCCAGGATGTCCGTCTCTCCAGCCGTCTGAAATCCTATCCGGTATGTCTGGTCTCCGATGACGGACTGTCCCTCGATATGGAAAAGGTCCTCGCTGAAATGAATCAGGGAATGCCGATGAAGGCAAACCGTATCCTTGAGATCAATAAGGATCACGAGCTCTTCAAAGCCCTGCAGAATGCCTGGAACGCGCACGAGGATCTCAGCGACTACGCCAACCTGATGTACGATCAGGCATTGCTGATCGCCGGTTTCCCGATCGAAGATCCGACTGAGTATTCCAAACGTCTCAGCAACGTCATGGTAAAAGCCATCCGTTAACCAAAAACAGATCAAAACGAAAAACAGCAGCGCATAAATCGCCGCTGTTTTTGTATATCTGTGTTTTGTTGATTATGATCCTATTTCAGAAACGGCGAGATCCTCTTATAAAGCAGGAATGTCAGGATCGAAAGCAGGATGCCTTTGATCAGGTTGAACGGCGTCGTGCAGCAAAGCACCAGCATGAAGACGGAATCCACTACCGGGAAGATCGCCGCTCCTGCTCCGATGATCGCTTCCAGCGGGAAATGCATGATCGATACATAGGCAGGGATCACGAGCCAGAGGTTGACTGCGAAACCGGCAAGCGCCATACAGAGCGTTCCGATCAGCAAAGATATGAGGGCTCCTTTCCTGGTGCGGTTTTTCTGATAGTAAAGGGCTGCCGGGACCGCAAAGGCGCAGCCGACCAGGAAATTCGCGAGTTCCCCGACGAACGCGGTCGTCGTCGGCTTGAACAGCAGTTTCAGCAGGATCTTGATCAGTTCGATCACAACAGCACTCAGCGGGCCTAAGGCAAAACCGCCGATCAGCACCGGGATCTCCGAGAAATCGAGCTTGTAGAAGGTCGGCGCGATAAAGGGAAGCGCGATCTCAAAATACATAAGGATAAAGGCGCAGGCACCAAGGATGGCGATGCGGGTCATGCGGGCGGTCGTCAGAAATCTCTCTTTTTTCATACATACTCCTCCAAGAAAAAAAGGTTCTGCCAAACCTCAGGAAATCCAATAAAAAACTCTTCTTTCATCCAGACTGTCACTGTCGGTACCGGAATCTCACCGGTTCAGCTGAAGCGCGCGGACTGTACCGCCGATCGGGAATTGCACCCTGCCCTGAAGTTTACAAATTCATCTTAGCACCGGCTTCCCCCGCTGTAAACAAAAAGGCTTTTATGTCTTCTATAACTCAGTTTGATGATCTGCGCGTCACGGGATAAACAATCTCCCCTGCATCTGTTAGAATGAAGTTAGAATAATCTACTTTCAATACTTGCATTTCGAGTAGAAAGGAAAAAGATCATGAAATCAAAAAAGACTCTGTCAGTCATCCTTGCAGCCGTACTCCTGCTTCTCTGCCTGAGCGCCTGCTCCGACAACAAGACTCCGAAAGTCGATGTAGGTGGCAAGACGTACTACAACACGGTCGAACTCTTTGGTAACCAGGACCATACCCGTATCTGGTTCGGCAAGGACGGAAGCTTCGTCATGGACGAAAACACCGCTGACGGCCCGAAGGAATACACCGGCACCTGGAGCACCAAGGAAGATGTCTGCACGCTGAACGTTACAGGGAATGATAGTGTATCCAAGATCATCCTGCAGATCGAAGACGCGGACACACTGACACTGCACACGACTCTGCCGGGATCGAAGTCCGGACAGAAGTTCTCGACGACCGAGACCAAAGGCCCGACGGACGAGAACGGCAATCCGTCGAGCGAACCGGCGGGCGATCCCTACAAGCTCAGTTATATCCCCTACTATAACGTATCCCAGAATTCCGTATACACCTCCTACGTTGAGTTCAGCAAAGACGGCTCCTTCGCCTTCCTGGACCGCAACTCCGCTTCCGGAGGCCTGGAGATCGAGGGAACCTACACGAAAGACGGCAACAAGCTCGTCTTAGGCAACTTCACCAAATACAACGGAGATCCTTCGCTGACGGAGATCAATTTTACGATCATCGATGAGAAGAATCTTCAGCTCGATTCCACGATCCAGATCTCCAAGAAAGGCAACGCCTTTACGACGGACTACACACCGCCATCCGCTCCGCCGGCGATCCCGTGCACAAGTCTGAGTTCCAAATACACCTATCTCTACGCGGTCGACGGGACCGGCACCTGGAACATCAACGAATACTTCACGGTATCCCCGAGCAACACGACAGACAAGCTCGTCTACTATGCAGAAGATGATTCCATCGTCACGATCGACCAGAACGGTAATGTCAAGGCAGGACAACCGGGCGAGACAAAGATCCGCATCACCTGCGGTGATCAGCAACTGGTCTTCCGCTGGGAGACCAGAAAGAAAGGTCCGCAAAAGATCGAACTGACACCTGCCTCCCTGACTCTTCAGCTCAATGAGAACGGCAAGATCTCCGCGAAGATCGTTCCCGAAAACGCGAATCCCAACCTGACCTGGAAGTCCTCTGATCCGGCTGTCGCGTCCGTTGATGAGAACGGTTATGTCAAACCGAGACTCCCGGGCAACACCAAGATCACCGTCACCGGCACCAACGGCGTCAGCTCAAGCTGCAGCGTCAAGGTCGAAGGCGAAAAGATCGTCTTCAATATGAAGGATAAGGCAACAGTCCGTTCCGGAAGCAGCGACAAGATCCCCTTTGAGGCTTACCACTATATCTGCTGGGGCAGCAATTACAATAAGTATGATGCCAGATCGCAGGTCACCTTCCACTGCTCCGACGAGTCCGTTCTCGGCTACGATAGCAGCAACGGCAATGTCTATGTCAAAGGTTCTGTTTCTTCAACAACAGATCTGACGGTCTACTTCACCTGGTCTGACGGTTCTTCCTTCAAGGCGACTTCGCCGACCTATACCGTCCGCGTCGAAAAGTAAGCGGATCACACAACCCATAAGAAAAGGGCGCCCGTAAGCGCCCTTTCGTCTGTTTGTTTTCTGTGCTTTATGCTCTGCCTTTGTAGCTGCCGTCTTCCGTGGAAACGATGATATGATCATCTTCGTTGATGAAGAGCGGGACTTTGACCTGCAGGCCTGTCTCGGTGACAGCGTTCTTTAAAGCGGCAGTTGCGGTATCGCCTTTGACAGCCTGTTCGCATTCGGAAAGGCCCATTTCGACCTTATCCGGCAGGGAGATGCCTAAGACTTCTGCACCAAACATCTGGATCTCGACTTCGATGTTCGGGATCAGGAAATTGCTTTCCCATTCAAGACGATCCTTCGGGATCTCGACCTGATCGTAGGTGTCGGTGTCCATGAAGACCATGGATTCGCCGTCATCATAGAGGAACTGCATCTTTCTCTTGTCGATCTGCGGCTGTTCGACTTTGTCACCGCCGGTGAAAGCGATCTCGTTGATGACGCCGGTGCGCAGGTTCTTGACCTTGATCTTGACGATCATCTGACGCATGGCGGTCTTGTTGCGGTCAACATTGATAACCGAGTAAAGCTCATTCTGGTATTCGAAATTGCTTCCCGGTTTTAAATCATTAACAATAATCATATTTCTTACCTCTTGTCGTTCCTATTATATTCGAAATGAAGCCTTTTTAAAAGGCAGGACACTCCCGCCGGAAACGAATGAACGCGGAATTCATGTTATAGTAATAGAGAAGCTACGGCAGACCAGGAGGCCATAACCATGAAACCCAGTGAATTCCGGAAATTCTATCTGACTTTTGTCGAACTCTACGGCGCGATCTATTCCGATGACGCATATGAGATCATGAAACGTTTCTTTCCGAAGCTGCTGAAAAAGGAAATGTACGCGGATATGAAGAGCCGCGTCGACAAGATGACGAGAGGTTATCTGATCCGCAGGACGGACACCCGCAAATATGTTGTCTGCAGTGAATGGCATGACGATGACGATCTCGATGAGATCTTCCAGCAGCACGCCAATATCCCGTTTTACGTTGTCGACGATCTCGAGGAATACTGGAAGATCGGAAAATTCGGCGTTGAGCTCCCGGGAAGCGGAGAAGAACTGACGGAATGTCTCTCTGAGAGCTGCAATATCACACGGGCGGATGCGCTTACAAGAACGAAGATCATCGGTCATATTATCCGCGATACCTACTATACCGAGATCCCGGACGAGATCCTGCATTACATCAGCCTTTGGGATCCGCCGATCAGCGGCATCGATAAACTGGAAGAGGTCCTGGACCGGATCCTGGAGTTGACAAACACGATCCGTCTGCCGGCTTACTGCGGTCATTCACTGCGTGAGCTGGACGAAATGCATATACAAAATCCGCACCTGGAAAATACGGAAGAACGTGTTCCCGAGATCGCGGATGCGCTTCAGGATCTGCTGCTTGAGGAAGACGTCGATGAAGAGGAACTGATCCGGCAGCTGAAAGAAAGCGACGCGCTTCCGGAATACGCAAAGGAAAGTTTGATCAAGGCACTCGAAGAGATCGCGGAACAGAAAAAGAATCTTCCGAAAGCCTGATAAAAGAAAAATGTATAGTTCGCTATACATTTTTTAAAATTGCAGATAATAATTGTAGAGCAGTTCTTCCCGCAGCGTCGTCTCCCCTTCGTGACCGGGATGGACTTTCAGCTGCGGGTCAAGCTCACGCAGACGGCGCAGGCTGTCTTTCATTTTGCGTGCATCTCCGCCTTCCAGATCCGTCCGGCCGATACTGCGGCGGAAGAGCGTATCGCCGCTGAAAAGATCCTCTCCGATCCGGAAACAGACCGACCCTTCGGTATGGCCTGGAGTATGCAGTACCTCAAAGTCAAACGGCCCGATCTGCAGAGGTCCTTCTTCCAGATCTGTGAGCGGACTCTTGATGATCGCGGAAAAACCGAAGAGACTGAGGTTTTCCTGAAAGATCTCTTTGGAAGTGGCGAGTTTCTTATCGCCGGGGTGCAGATAGACTGGAACATGGTATTCCTTTACGATCTCATCCACGCCTTTGATATGGTCAAAATGGCCATGGGTCAGAAGGATGGCGAGCAGTTCTTTTCCTTCGAGGAACGGACGGACTTTCTCGATCCGGGCTTCCGCGTCGATGATCACGACCTTCCCGTCTTCCTCGAGCAGATACATGTTGGTCGGCATGGGACCGCATACGATCTTCGCGATTTCCATAATGTAAACAAAAATAAGCCTGAAGGCTTATTTTTTCTCCTTATGAACAGTCATTTTTCTGCACTTAGAGCAATATTTTTTAATCTCTAATTTTTCAGGATGTTTCTTCTTATTTCTGGTGGAAATGTAGTTTTCTTCTCCACACTCGGAGCACCTGAGTATCGTATCATCTCTCATGTCACTATCCTCCTTGTCCTAAACGCCTCTAAATACTAACATAACACGATGTAAAACGCAATAACCGACTGCTTATTCGGCGTGCTTTCCCACCTTTTTACGGAAGATGATGCCCGCGAACGGCGCCAGTGTAAAGCGCAGGATATTCCTGTGGCCGTGTTTCTGACCACGGTGTGTTTGGATCGGATCCGGGTTGATGACCCCGCAGCCGTTGAAGCGGCTGTCTTCACTGTTGAAGATCTCTGTATACATGCCGCGGTAAGGAACGCCGATCTCGTAATCCTGGTAATAGATCGGCATCATGTTCAGGACCACGATATAGCAGTACTTATCGTCCCAGCGCATATACGAGAATACGGACTGCGCGGCATTGTCGGCATCGATCCAGCGGAAATGCTCGGAGTCGTATTCATAGCGGTAGAACGCTTCCGTCGTCGTATAAAGTTCACTAAGCTCACGGAACATGTGGCTGAAGGAATCATGGATCGGGTACTGCAGCAGGAACCAGTCGTTTTCCTTCTGCTCATCGAATTCACGGATCTGCGCGATCTCGTTCCCCAGGAAGTTCAGTTTCTTGCCCGGGTGGGTAAACATATAGACGAACAGGTTGCGGCACAGTGAGAACTTCTCCTCGTAGCTGCCGAACATCTTATCGACGATCGTGCGTTTTCCGTGCACGACCTCATCATGGCTCAGCGGCAGAAGGAAGCGCTCGGAATAGAAGTAATACATCGAGAAATTGATCAGGTTGTGATGGTATTTCCGGTATTCATGATCCATTGCGTAATAACGCAAAGTATCGTTCATCCATCCCAGGTCCCACTTATAGTCAAATCCCAGAGCACCATCTTCGACTCTGCCGGTGACCTTCGGGAAATCGCTGGAGTCTTCCGCGATCATCATCACCTGCGGATACTGCTGGTGCATCGTATAGTTCAGACGCTTGATGAAAGCCTGCCCTTCCACGTTCTCACCCTTCGTCGAATCACCTTTGTGATAGATGAAATGGCTGACCGCGTCGAAGCGCAGACCGTCGATATGATAACGGTCAAGATAGAACGCGGCGCTCGACATCAGGAACGAGATCACCGTTGGCGAGTACAGATTGAAATAGTAGGAACCCCACTCACTCTTCTTGAGATGCGGTTCGGGATATTCGTATAACGGGCTGAAATCGTAATCGATCAGTCCGAATTCATCTCCGACAAAATGCGCATAGACGACATCCAGAATGACGCCGATGCCGTGCAGATGCAGCTCATTGATCAGTTCCATGAAATCATACGGTGTTCCGTAACGGGAGGTAACACCATAGAATCCGGTCGCCTGATAACCCCAGGAACCATCGAAGGGATGCTCAAAGACCGGCATGAATTCCACGTAATTGAAGTGCTCCTTTTCGAGATACGGGATCAATTCCTCTTTCAACTGACGGTAAGAGGAAAACTGGCCGTCCTTGCGGAAAGAATTGAAATGGACCTCATAGATATTCACCGGCCGGTCATCATGGGTATTCGGCCGCACATCCATATACTCCTTATCCGAGAAAGTGAAATAATCCAGATCATACATGCAGGACGCAGTCGAAGGACGGCGTTCAAAACAGTATGCGTAAGGATCGATCCGCTCATGACTCGTATGTTCATCACGGTAGATGCGGTAACGGTAAGCGTGGACCGGTTTCAGAGGGCTGATCAGCAGGCTCCATACGCCGCGGTCATCGATCTTCTCGAGATAATGCTCGGTATTCCAGCCATCGAAAGAAGAGATCAGGCAGATCTTGTAAGCATGCGGCGCATATACGGTAAAGCGGACCCCTTCCCCTTCTTTATGCGCGCCGAAAAGATCGTAGGCTCTTGTTTCATATCCTTCAAAAAATCGGTCAAACTTCGTCATGGTTCATCACCTTTCGGTATACTTTTTCATATTCTGCCGCCGATGCAGCAAACGAGACATCCTTCTTCATGTCGCTGCGCATGATCTTGCGCCAGCGTTTCGGATAATCGAGATACTGCTCATAGGCGTAGTCGAATACATGGTTGAAATCCTGCTGGTTATAGGGGCCAAAGCTGAAGCCCGTTCCGGTGTCGGTATATTCGTTATAGGCCTCGACCGTATCGCGCAGACCGCCGGTCTCGCGGACGAACGGAACTGTGCCGAAATGCATGGCGATCAGCTGTGACAGACCGCATGGTTCGTAAAGCGAAGGCATCAGCAGCATATCGAGACCGGCATACATGCGATGCGCGAGCTTCTCGTTATAGCCGCAGGTATAAGAGATCTTTCCCGGATACTTCCGGCAAAGTGTCTTTAAGGCATATTCATAACGTGTCTCACCCGTTCCCAGGATCGCGATCTCCACGCCCTGACGGATCATACGCTCCGCGCCGCCGAGCAGAAGATCGATCCCCTTCTGGAAAGTCAGACGGGAGACCATACCGACAAGGAAGATGTCCTCCCCTTCTTCAAGACCAAGCTCATGCTGCAGGAAAAGCTTGTTTTTCTTCTTTTCCCTGAATACATTGCGGCTATTGTAGGGATATTTGACGTAGCTGCTCTTCGGGTTGAAGAACGAGTCGTCGATGCCGTTCACGATCCCGTAAAGGTCATCCTGGCGGTATTGCAGGACCGTATCCAGTCCCTGCCCTCCGGAGGGATCAAGGATCTCCCGGGCATAGCTTTTGGAAACGGTCGTGACCGCGTCAGCAAGAACGATACCGATCTTCATATAGTTGATACCGTCATTGAAACGCAGTGTTCCGTTATCGAAATCCTCACGGTCCAGGTCAAGATAGTCGAACAGGATCTGTTTGTCGTAAATGCCCTGGAAGGAGAGATTGTGGATGGTGAATACATGCTTGATCGCGTAAACACGCTCGATATGATGCTTGCCGAGCTTGCACAGAGCGATCAGAGGAGCGGTGTGATAATCATGCGAGTGGATGATATCCGGGAATTCTTCCAGACGGCACATCATCTCGATCACGGCCGCACCGTAAAAAGCAAATCTTGCAGCATCGTCTTCATAGCCATAAATGCCATTCCGGTCAAAAAAGGTCGGACTGTCGATAAAACGGTATTCGGTGCCTGCGTAGCGCAGGGTATACACATCGCATTCTTCCTCCAGGATCCCGGTCTTTACATAAAGATGAACAAGATGTTTCACCTTGTCCATCAGTTTTTCTTTCAGGAAACGATAAAAAGGAAGGATCGTCGTCACTTCGATCTTCTTGTCATAATAAGACGGCAGACTGCCGACTACGTCGGCAAGTCCGCCTGTTTTAACAAATGGTAATGCTTCGAAAGCTGCAAAGTAGACTTTCACTTAGATCTTATCCCCTCTGGCGATGTAAAGAGGCGAATCAAGCTCACCGATCAGGACGCTGTCGACCGTTACATTGGCAAAACGGTCAACGACTGCGTTTTCGATCGTGACATTCTCACCGATCCTGGCGCCGGGCAGGATAACGGTATTCTTGATTGAGCTTCCTTTTCCGATCTTGACACCACGGCCGATGACTGTATGATCGAGGCTTCCGGCGATATCGCAGCCGTTGCCGACGATCGAGCAGACAGCCTTGGCACCCTTTTCGTAAAGTGTCGGGCAGGAGTCGTTGGTCATGGTATAGATCGTCCAGTCTTTGCGGATCAGGCTGTCGAGAGCTGTCTCATCGATCAGCGAAAGCTGTGCTTTCAGATAGGAGCTCAAGGTGTTCATGCAGGCAACATAGCCCTTATGCGCATAAGTGCCGACCTTGAGATCACCCAGCAAATCGTTGAGGATATCGCGCAGCCAGTAAATGCTGGAGGCTTTGAGACCCTTATCCACAAGATCCATAAAGAGCTTGCGGTCCATGACATAACATTCCAGGGAAAGATTGCGGTGTTTGTATTTGCCGGTATTCTGTGTGATGCCGGTCACTCTTCCCTCGTCATTGATCGCGAGCGTGTCGCAGAGCAGATAGGAGGTATTGGCGTTGTTTACGGCATGGTAAAGCATGGTAACGTCGTTACCGCTCTTTACATGTTCCTTGATGATCTCGTTGAAATCCTGAACATAGACGAAATGGCTCGGCGCGATCACGATCAGGTCCGCGTTGACTTCCTTGATAAAGGACATGTTGGCCTTAAAGGCAGCCAAGTCGGTGTTGTAGATCTGGTTCGCGTAGGTCTTTTCGCCATGGAGAAGATGGATCTTGCCTCTCTTCGCGTTGATATTGTAGTTTGTCGAATGAACGTGTTCGACGGTGGAACGCGGACGGTTCTTGATGAAGACCTTCAGGTTATCGATCCCGGAATTGGTGAAGTTGGAGATCATGAAGTCCAGGACACGGTAACGGCCGAGGAAACTTGCCGCAGAGATCGGACGATAGTCCTCGATACCGCGGACATTGATCGAATATGGTTCGAAATTTAAAATACCAAGTGCTTTCATCTTATTTACCCTCCGCCATTTCCGGTGTTACCAGCAGGATCTTATCGCCGTTCTTATCTCCGAAGTGCGCGTTTGCCGGGATCTTGACATCATTCATGACAAGGCAGCGTTCCAGCTCGGCGCCTTCGCCGACAACGACATTATTCATTAAGACGGTATCGGAAACGACCGCGCCCTTTTCGACGCGGGATCCGGTAAAGACGACCGAATGATTGACCTTTCCGTCAACGCGGCAGCCGGTCGTGATGTAAGCTTCGTTGATATCAGCTGTCTCGCCGATCACCTGCGGAGCTGTCATCGGGTCTTCGGAATAGATCTTCCATTCGTTATCGAAGAGGTCGAGCAGATCCTTGTGATCGAGGAGGTCCATGTTTGCCTCCCACAGGGAGTCGATCGTTCCGACATCCTTCCAGTAGCCCTTGAAGCGGTAAGCATGCAGAAGTTTGCCGTCACGCAGGTAATCCGGAATGATATCCTTACCGAAGTCGTGTGAGGAATTCTTGTCCTTAGTATCCGCTACCAGGTATTTACGCATCAGTTTATAGTCAAAGATGTAGATGCCCATGCTGGCAAGATCGGATTTCGGATTTGCCGGCTTCTCTTCAAATTCAATGATGTTGTCGTTCTCATCGCAGTTCATGATGCCGAAACGGGAAGCTTCCTTCATCGGTACCTGAATGACAGCGATGGTCGCGGCTGCTCCGGTCTCGATATGCTCTCTCAGCATATCTTCATAGTCCATCTTATAGATGTGGTCACCGGAAAGAACGAGTACATAGTCCGCGTCCGTCTGATCGAGGAAATCGATGTTCTGGGCGATCGCGTTCGCTGTACCTTCGTAGATGTCGAATCCTTCTTTGTCTTTTTCGCGCGGCGGAAGAACATAAACGCCGCCTCCGGCCATGTTCAGGCCCCAGAGATAGTCACGTGCGACATAAGAGTTCAGCAGAACGGATTCATACTGAACAAGGATACCAACTGTAGAAATGTTTGAGTTGGCGCAGTTGGAAAGCGCAAAATCGATGATCCTGTACTTTCCGCCAAAATTCACGGCCGGCTTCGCGATCTTCTTTGTCAGATCATAAAGACGGGAGCCTCTGCCTCCGGCGAGAATCATGGCAACCATTTTTTTCTGAACCATAGAATTATACCCCTTTTGTTCTTGAGTTAATTATATCACTTTAGAGGAAGGATTAACCCTCATCCTCAAGTATCACAAAAGAATAGCACGGCACCTCGACCGCGTTCCCCAGGATCTCATTGCGGCGGCCGTCCTGGAAGATCAGCTTCCGCTTTCCTTCAAAAGGATAGATATGGTTAAAAGCGCAGGGATTGAAGAAAACGCTCAGTCTCCCGGTGCGGTAGATCAGCATTTCGTAATAGTCTTCAAACGATACGCTCTGTAAGATCTCTTTATAAGTCTTTAAACGAAGCTCCGGATATTCCCGGCGCAGTGCGATCAGTTCCTTGAAGAAATCAACGACATCGTCGTTGCGGATACGGTCGAGCCAGTCGATCCGGTTGATATTATCCGGGGCATTATAGGAGTTTTCGACGCCTTTCTTGGAGCGCAGGAATTCCTGTCCCGCGTGGATGAAGGGGATACCCTGCGACAACATGACAAAACCCAGTGCCAGTTTGCAGACGGCCTTGATCTGCTCGGGATCGCCGTCGCACGACAGCAGTTTCGCCTTGTCATAGAACGTCCGGTTATCGTGGCATTCCACATACTGGATCGCCTGCGAAGGCAGCACGAACAGCTCCGGATTGGCCATCATGCCGGCTTTCGTCTCCTCGCGGAGATTCTGCTCGTTGAAAATGAATCCGGGTTTCTCATGCTCGAAAGAAGGACCGCGCAGCGGATTGCGGAACCGGTCATTGAAGAAGCTGATCAGCTCGAGGCTGCCGCAGTTCTCCATCGTTGCCATCGCCTTGTCCGGCATGACCCGCGACATCTTCCAGCCCTCTCCATAGAGCAGGATATCGCGCTTGCGGGTGACCAGCTGCTGATAGATCAGACGGATCGTATCCGCGTCGATCAGACCCATGAGGTCAAAACGCAGACCATCGATATCGAAAAGATCGACATAACGGTTGCACATATGGACGATATATTCCCGGAAGAACAGCGAATTCGTACGGCATTCGCTTCCGCAGAAGGAACCGTCCGCCGGTTTGCCCTTGCTGTCGTAGCGGAAAAAAGCATACGGTAAAAGTTTCTGCAAGGAGAAGTCCTTGCGGCTATAGACATGGTTGAAGACGACGTCGAGGGTGACCCGGATGCCTGCGGCATGGAATTCCGCGACCGCTTCCGCCAGATCGTTGATCCGGGAATAAGGATCATTGATATCGACGTAGGAGCCTTCAACGACATTGTACTGTTCGGGGTCATAGCCCCAGTTGTATTCCTTCGGATCTTCCTCGTTCACCGTCTTGAAATCGAAGACCGGCAATAGCTGCAGGTGAGTGAAACCGAGCTCTTTCAGATAGTCAAAACCGACTGTATGTTCTTCCAGACGCATCCCCTTCTCGATCAGACCTTTCAGCTTTCCCCGTTTGGATTTCGGCAGTGTGGTATCGCTGGTGAAGTCACGGACGTGCAGCTCATAGATCACCGCGTCCTGCGGGTGTGTGAAAGGTGTCGTCGGACGAACGAAGGAATGGAAGAATTTACGTTTATCGACGACCACGGAAGCTTCCCCGTTCTTGGCGGAGGACCAGGCAAACGGGTCGACCGTCGTCTCAACGGAATTGAAACGGTAGACCCGGTAAAGATACTGCTTTCCCTCAAGATCCCCGGGAACTTCCAGAGAAAAAGTTCCGTTTTCCTCTTCGTCCATGACCAGGATCTCCTCCCCGATCAGGACTTCCGCCCGGACCGCCAGCGGCGCCCAGACACGGAACAGCGTGGAATGCGGCTCATAAAAGGAACCGAGCCGTTCCGGTTCAAAACGGAACACTTTTTCAAATGCTTTCTTGTGGGTGATAAAACGGTAGACGACCTCGATCTCCTGCTCATCGTAGAACGCGCGGATGCGCTTGCTGAGATCGGGCTTCTTTTTCAGACTGATCTTTTTGCCTTTTGCGCTGTAAGCGATCTTCTTGCCGTTGACATACAGTCTTAAACGAGAAAAATCGCAAGTATCGCTTGCGACCATTCTCTGTTCGGAATCGAAATACAGGCAAAGGCTGTTCATTAGAGTTTTTTCAGATGCCAGATATCCCTTACGTAATCATTGATCGTACGGTCACTGGAGAAGTAGGCGCTCTTCGCAATGTTGATCAGAGCTTTTTTCGCATAGACCTCCGGCTCCTGCATGATCGCGTAGGTCTTTTCGTGCGCCTTGACATAGGCATCGAAGTCCGCGAGCACGAAGTACTCGTCGTTGCGGACGAGGAATTCGTCCGTGATATTCTTGAACGCGTTGGGTTCCTGGGTGAAGGTGCCGTTCATCAGGGAATAGATGATGCGGCGCAGGCGTTCGTCATTCTCATAGTAATCGAGGCAGCGGTATACGCGGCGCAGGTTGCTGACCTCATCGCTGTGCAGACCGAAGATCACGATATTATCGTCACCGACTTCCTCGCGGATCTCAACGTTCGCGCCATCCAATGTGCCGAGCGTCAGAGCGCCGTTCATCATGAACTTCATGTTGCCGGTACCGCTGGCTTCCTTGCCTGCCAGGGAGATCTGCTCAGAGATCTCAGCAGCCGGAACCAGTTTTTCCGACAGGGTGACACAGTAGTTCGGCAGGAATACGACCTGCAGTTTATCGCAGACATCCTTATCGTTGCGGATCGTTTCCGCGACACAGTTGATCAGCTTGATGACTTCCTTGGCGAAGACATAGCTCGAAGCGGCTTTCGCGGCAAAGAAGAAGGTCGTCTTCGGGACTGTGAAGTTCGGGTCTTCCTTCAGACGCAGATAGAGATGGATGACATAGAAGATATCCAGCAGCTGACGCTTGTACGCGTGCAGACGCTTGGCGATGACATCGAAGATGCTGTCGGGATCGACAGTAAAGCCGAACTGTTCCTTGACATATGCGGCAAAGTCTTCCTTCTTCTGGCGCTTGACCTCGAGGAAGCCCTTCTGTACTTCCGGATCATCCGCGTAATCCGCCAGATTTCCGATCTCGTTGAAATCCTGCATCAGGTCAGCGGAGATCGTCTTACTGACAAACTTGGCCAGTTCCGGGTTCGAGTACAGCATCCAGCGGCGCGGGGTGATGCCGTTGGTCTTGTTGTTGAACTTCTCCGGGAACAGCAGATAGAAGTTATGGAAAAGGTCATCCTTCAGGATCTCGGTATGCAGTTTCGCGACACCGTTGACGGAGAAGGAACCGATCACACAGAGATGCGCCATACGGACATTGTGATTGCCGATGATCGCGACCCGGTTCAGGAAATCTCTGTCAAAGCCTTTTTCGTAGACAGAACGCGCGAACTGACGGTCGATCTCTTCGATGATCATGTAGATACGCGGTAAAAGACGTTTGATGTATTCGACCGGCCAGCGTTCCAGCGCTTCCGCCATGACGGTATGGTTGGTGTAGGCGAAGGTATTGCTGCAGATCGGGGCTGCCTTGGCCCAGCTGTATCCGTGCTCATCCATCAGAAGACGCATGAGTTCCGGGATCGCCAGGGCCGGATGGGTATCATTCAGCTGGATGACATGCTTCTCAGCGAAGTTATCCAGTGTGCCGTACTGCTCCATATGATTCTTAACGATCGCCTGCAGTCCGGCCGATACGAAGAAGTATTCCTGCTTGATGCGCAGGTACTTGCCTTCGACCGTGGAGTCATCCGGGTAAACGTTCCGGCAGATATCATCCACGTGCGCCAGGTATTCACGGAAATTGATGTCCGGTCCGAGATCCATGCTCGGTTCCGGAGACCACATCCGCAGGGTGTTCGTTGTTTCGGTATGGGAGCCGATCATCGGCATATCGTACGGGACAGCGCGGACGGCTTCGTAGTTGACTTTCTCAAAATGCAGATCGCCGTGTTCATCCCGTGTGACATTGACATCACCGTAGAAATGGACTTCGACCGCCTTATCGTGACGGCAGACTTCCCACTGGTTGCCCAGACGCATCCACTGGTCCGGTACTTCTACCTGCTCGTTGTTGACGATTATCTGCTTGAACAGACCGAATCTATAGCGGATCGTGTTGCCCATAGCCGGATAATCCTCCGATGCCAGGGAATCCATGAAGCATGCGGCAAGACGGCCGAGACCGCCGTTTCCGAGTCCGGGGTCATCCTCGAGCTCGATCAGTTTCTCAAGATCGACATCCAGATCCTTTAACCCTTCTTTGACAAGGTCATAGGCATCCAGATTCATCAGGTTGTTGCGAAGCATTCTGCCGAGCAGGAATTCCAGGGAGAAGTAATGCATTTCCTTGGCTTCCTGTTTTTTGACGCGGTGTTTCGTTTTGCGCCAATTCGCCGCTGTACGCGAACGGATAAGCGTTTCCAGAACAATAAATTTTTCTATATCACTAGCTTCTTCCAGACTTTTTCCATAAATCGTATCCAGAAGATTCAGATACTGGATCTTAAATCCCTCTTTATTTTGGAATATCATAAAGTTTCCTCCGCACAATATATTATCATAACGACTTCCGTATTTCGATTGCTTGTTTAATAATTATCAAAATGAAAATAGTTGCATTCTGTGTTCCCTGTAATTAAGGTATAATAGCGATATGAACAAAAGAGAACAAACAAGAACCGTCCGGGTCGGTGATCTCACTCTCGGCGGTCAGGACCGTGTCATCATCCAGTCGATGACCAATACAAAAACACACGATGTCGAAGCTACCGTCGCCCAGATCGAACGTCTGGAGAAAGCCGGATGCGAGATCGTCCGGGTCGCCTGTCTGCAGGAAGAAGACGCGCTGGCGATCGCGGAGATCAAAAAGCGCATCCATATCCCGATCGTTGCCGACATTCATTTTAATCCCGATTTCGCCATCAAGGCGATCGAAAACGGGGTGGACAAGATCCGCCTGAATCCGGGAAACATCGAAGACGAATCTAAGATCCGCACGATCGTCGAGCTCGCGAAGAAGAACGGCGTGCCGATCCGTATCGGGATCAACTCCGGTTCCTTGAACAAAAAATATGAACATTCGACCGACGCGATGATCGCTTCCGCCTACGACCATCTGCGTATCCTGGAGGATCTGGACTTCCACGATGTCGTCCTCTCCTTTAAATCCTCCGACGCCCTGGAGACGATCGAAGTCTACCGCAAGGCGGCCGAGACCTTCCCCTACCCGCTGCATCTCGGCGTTACCGAAGCCGGACCGCTGGTCGATTCCTCGATCAAATCCGCTTTCGCCCTGGGGACGCTGCTCAACGAAGGGATCGGCGATACGATCCGTGTCTCGATCTCCGATGATCCGGTAAAAGAGATCGCTGTCGCCAAGAAGCTTTTAAAGACGGTCAGTCTGCGCAAGGATGTTCCGACGCTGATCTCCTGTCCGACCTGCGGCCGTATCCAGTACGATATGCTGCCGATCGTTGCCGAGATCGAGGAATATCTCAGCACCGTCAATAAGGACATCAAGGTCGCGATCATGGGCTGCGCGGTCAACGGTCCGGGAGAAGCCAGTGCTGCCGATATCGGCGTTGCCGGCGGCAAGGAATCCGCGCTCCTCTTTAAAAAAGGAAAGATCGTCAGAAGCTTCCCGCAGGAAGAGATCGTTCAGGTCCTCAAATCCGAGATCGACAATTTCTGATCTCCGTATTCAACAAAAACAGAACCTTCACGGTTCTGTTTTTGATCCATAAAGAAAGGGTCCGCTGAGGGACCCTTGTTTGCATATAAAGCAGATATCAGAAGTGTCCGCCGCCGCCTCCGTGGGTATGACCCGAAGAGGAGATGTGGACATGGCTTCCGCCGCCTCCGCCGCCGCTGTGGCCTCCGGAACTTGTCGTGGTCCGCTGGATGCGGGTACGGCTGACGTTGCGGTAAAGGAAGATATCTCTGGATTCGGTCAGATCCATACTGCCCTTGCGGTAGTATTCCGAAGCCTGGGATCTCGCGTTGACGGAACGCAGTTTGCGCCGTTCTCTGGATACATAGACAAGCGATGCCAGAAGGCCTGTTACACCGGAGCTGACGCCTGTTTCAAGAAGCGGCAGTGAACGGTCAGGTTCGGGTCCCGGTTTTTCCGGACGGACCTCGTACATATAACCGTCTTCCACCATGAAATACGTGTAGGACTCCGGCGGATCCTCGAGAGAAGAAGCATCAACGATCTTTCCTTCGTCGGTGATCGCGTACATCACATTCTCATCGAGATCGCGGATATTGACCTCGGTAACGATATTCCCGTCATCATCAAAGGTCACGAGATCACCGTTGTCATACAACATGTAGTCGCCGATCGGTTCACGGAAGTACTCGACCGCGAGATCCGCGAATCTGTCGAAAGCAGCGTAATAATCGCCGTCCGCCAGATACGGGACCATCTCATCACCGGCATCCTGGATACGGGCATCCGTAAAGGCGCGGATACCGGAGCCGCTGGTCGAGATATACCAGGTGCGGGTCTCCATTTCCAGGAACAGCAGGACGCCGTCATAGTGCGCTCCCTGCCCGTAACCGTTGTAATCGAAGAAATCATCCGCGTAGGCAACGACATCTTGTCCGTTGATATCACTTTCCGTCAGGACAACGATATCCGCCTGCAGTTCCGCCGAGATACGTTCCAGTTTCTCTTCAAGATCGGATGTTTCCTGCGCGGTGAGCAGACCGGCGTTATCAATGACATAGACTTTCTCGGCATGGATACGGAAAGGTGTTATGAGAAGCAGCAGAAAGACTGCTATAGCTAAGATCTTTTTCATCCCGTTACCTCGCCGTCATAAAGATCACGATCAGCACGATGGCCATGATCAGGAACACGAGCACAAAGGTGCGCAGGAAGAGCCAGAGTGTCAGCATCTTGTCTTCCGGAAGATCGCCGACGAATTTACCGGTCTGTCCGTTCATCGCGAACTGGTAGGTCTTGCCGCCCCAGACGGTCGATAAGAGCCATACCGGCAAAAGAGCGTAGCGCGCTTTACCGTCGGTATTCGCCAGATGGGAGGAAACGGTCGTGACCATGCCGTAACCGGCAGTCGTATCGCGGAAAGCAGATTCTGTTGAATTCTTGATACGTTCATTGGCACGGCCGATGCTTTCCTCTTTTCCGATATCATAGCGGTTTGCCAGATAACCGGAGAGATAAGCTGTCTCGAAATCAACGCCTTCACTGACATCGAACGGTTCGATCGATTCCATCAGCACCGGGGAGATCTTGGTCGAGCCTTCGACCGGGACATCATCAAAAGCGATGTGTCCGCGGCGCTTGAGCAGGAAATGACTGGTCTCCACATAACGGTATCTTCCGTCGCTGTAGCTGCGGGTCCGCTGCGCGCGGTAGCGCACATCGGCTGCCACATCCGAGGAAAAGAGCCAGAACGGCACATACACGCCCTTGATCTCATCGATATGATCACGTTTCTTGAAGATCGCGGGTACGAGTTTCTGCGCCTGTACATGTTTCCGGTACGCGTTTTTCGCGTCTTCCTTCGTGACCTTGAAAGGGATCACGAGATCCGGCCGCAGTTCCCCGCTGACCTCGGAAGTCACGATGATCGCGTTGCCGCAGAACGGGCAGGAGGAAGCCGCTGTGGTCTTATCCTGTACGACCTCCCCGCCGCAGGACTGACAGACATAGACTGCCAGATTCTGATCTTTATAGGTGCTGTCGCTTTCGTAAAGCCAGGACAGGTCATCCTGGTTTACGGCTTGCGCATTGTTGTATTCTTCCGCTGCCTCTACGTCGAATTCCGTACTGCAGGAGAGGCATTTCAGCTTCTGACTCTGAGCATCAAAATGCAGAACACCTCCGCAGTTCGGGCACTTGTATTCTAAGAGCTCAGACATTCCAAACCTTAGAGCTGTTTACCGCAGTATGGGCAGAAATTGGATCCGGCCGGGATCTCTTTTCCGCAGCTCGGGCAGTAAGCAGCAGGCGCATTGTTGCCGTTATTGAAGAGCTGATTGACGTTTACACCGGCTGCGTTGTTTGCCAGACCGACACCAACGAAACCGTTGACAGCGCCGGCTTCATTCTTGGCAGCGTCACGGATCGCATCTGCGTATGCGTCGGTGATATGGCCGGCAGCAACTTTCTGATCGGAGTACAGCAGAGCAGCCTGGTAATCCTGGATGCGCTTCTGGTCTTCCGGATTGAGGGTGATGCTGTTGAAGGCAACAGATACGACCTCAAGACCGCGGGCCTTTGCCCACTTCTCGGAGAGCGTCTCATCGAGGACCTTGCTGATCTCTTCGGTGTGCGCCGGCAGATCGCTCGGCATGACACCGGTAGCGCCGACAGCGGTCATGACCGGCTGCAGGGCGGAAATGAATTCAGAACGGAGCTGACCGTCGAGCTGGCTCTTTGTATAGACAGAGGTGACATTGCCGGCTACCGTTTCATAGAAAGCGATCGGGTTGATGATGCGGTAGGAATACACGCCATTGCAGCGCAGACCGACTTCAAGCTTTAACGGGGAATCCTTGTCCGCGATCTTAAACGGGATCGGGTTCGGGGTCCCGAACGTATTATTGACGATCTCTTTCGTGTTTACATAGTAGACACGCTGATCCTGCGGAACTTCGCCGCCGTATTCAAAACGTTTCTTGATGACTTCGATAACGTTCTGGACGCCTTCCTTGAGGTTGCCGACAAAGAAGCTCGGTTCGCTGGACGCATCATACGTATAGACACCGGGTTCGGAGCAGACTTCGGTGACCTTGCCCTGGTCGACGAGAATCAGGCACTGGCCGTCCGCAACGACGATACCGGAACCGTTGGTGATAACGTCCGGGTTACCGTGGTTGCCGCCGAAAAGGCTGTTGCTTCCCTTGTGTTCGCCTCTTACGATAAGGTAGTCCGCGGGAATTGATTCACAGACAAAATACTCTTTCCACTGATCAGAAAGAACGCCTGTGACAGAAGTGATAGCAGAACGGATTAATCCCATTATTGAATTACCTCTCTTTCTCTATCTTTAGAATACCATTTTTACAACGATATACATGTATTTTCCTTTTTCCGCCGCGTACAAAACGGCGGATTCTGCATAACAAACTAAGAAAAAAGGCCTCCGGGTGTCAGAGGCCGGGCGTTCCGGAACTTTGCGTGCCGGATCAGTACTGCTTGCGGAAACCGCGTGCCTGGCGGCTCTCCGCTGCCTTGTGCAGCTCGCTCATATAGGCACGGAAGACGAGGTAGAAAGCGAGCGGCAGAAAGATGACGGTGATCAGAGCGAAGCAGTGGATACGCAGTTCTTCCAGCAGCATCGTATCCGGAAAGAACAGAGCAGCGAAGTAGAAGCAGAAAGTCAGGAACAGCCAGAGGAATATATCGCGGCGGTCGCCTTCCTTTTCATGCTCCTGCAGATAGCTGTCAAGCAGCGCATAATTGACGCAGAGCAGAAGCAGATAGGGAAGCGCGAGTCTTACGCCGGTATAGAAGTAAAGAAAGAGGTAAGCCGAAACGAAGACGGCTGCCACGAACATAAAACGCTTGAAACGGAAACGGCGGATCTCCGGCAGCAGATTCAGGCAAAGGACGATGACGGTGATCTCAGCGATCAGGTCATTATGGTCGAGGGCAAAGCACCATGAGAACAGGACACCCCAGTTGTTCATCTCCATATCTCGGAACATATTCATTTCCTCCTTCAGACAAGCCAATTATAGAATGAGATTTATAATATTCAGGTGCTTTTTTTAGCCTCAATGTTATAAAATAAAAATATGAAAAACCGTTTGAGGATCCTGTCTCTGCTGGAGATCCTGCGCAGATACAGCGATGAGGAACATCCCCTTTCGACCGAAGCGATCACCGCCCTGCTGGAGAACGACTTCGGTCTTGAGGACATTTACCGCAAGACGATCAACCAGGATCTGCGCGATCTTTCCGAAGCCTACCCGCAGTATCAGCTCAATTACCGTCACAAGTCCGGTTACAGTCTGAGCGAGTCCCCTTTCTCGCTGGCGGAAGTCAAGATCCTTCTGGATTCGCTGGATTCCCTGCAGACGCTCGACCCTGCTTTTCTCAATAAGCTGAAGGAGAAACTCTGTTCCTTCCTTTCTGTCTATGAAACAAAAGTCCTGGAATCCCTGCGCGTGGACAGCGAACACGGGGCGGGCTATTTCATCTATCATTTTGAGACTTTGCTGAACGCCTATAAGCACAGTCACATCGTGCTCCTTTTACGCAAAGGCAGAGATGAGGAGGAAGAGATCCTGCCGCTGTTCTTTGAACGGGTCCGGAATCAGTACTACCTGCTCTACCGCTACCCGGAGAAGAAAAAGATCTACCGTCTCCGTTTCGACAATATCGAACAGCTGAGCGAGACGGACAGGGAAGCCGATCTGGCGGTGCCCCACCGTGAGATCCAGAAATACCTTGAGGAAGCTTCGGACGCCTATCACGGCGAAGAGACAGCTTCCATGACCCTGCAGCTGCGTGATGCCGATCCAAGGCTGCGGCGCTGGCTGAAAGAGGATTTTCCGACGATCCGTTTTTATGAGGACAAGGCAGTCCTTACCGCCGGTCTCAACGACCGTTTCTTCGCGAAGCTTTCCGCCTATGGCGACCGTATCAGACTGAGCAGTCCCCCGGAGGCGCAGAAAGCTTACCTTGAAAGCCTGCATAAGATCCTTGCTTCCTATGAGCTGTAAGAAAACAGCAGAGCGCTCTGCTGTTTTTTTTGGTTTTCTCTGTTTTTGTTTTATCCGCTGTAGGCTTCGCTGAAGGTGACCAGCTGATAGCCCTGTTCGATGAAATACGGGATCAGGACTTTCATGGAATCCACTGTTTCCTGGTAGATCTCATGGAACAGGATGATCGTATCGTCCTTGTATTCATCCTTGACCTTCTCGATGATCGCTGAACTGTCACGCAGCGCCCAGTCACGGGAATCGATATCCCAGAGAACAGGCGTCAGGTTCGTCACCGAATCCAGGGAATGGTTATAGGCACCGTACGGCGGACGGTAGCACTTCATCTCGTAACCGAAGCCGTTCTTCAGATCGTTGTAGGGGATCATGATCTCTTCCCTTGCCTCGGAATCGGAAAGCTTTGTCAGATCCGCGTGGGACTGGGTATGGGAACCGTATTCATTGCCCCAGCTGACCGACTGGCGGATCAGTTCGATATCCGGTTCATAGAGACGGCTGCCGACGATGAAGAAGGTCGCTCTGGCGTCATAATGATTGAGCAGATCGTAGAGCTCGCGGGATGTCTTGCGGCTCGGTCCGTCATCAAAGGTCAGACACAGATACTTCCGGTTCGGATCAAAGAACTTCGGTTTCTGATAAGCCGCGGCGGCAGTTCCGAAATCCTTCCCCAGCGAACTGGACAGGTAGGCCAGCGGGATCTGGGCGTCGACCTCGAATTCCGGGAAATAGACATCCAGGTCAGAACCGCGGATCTCGCGGATCTCATATTCGAAGTCAGTCCGGTCGTAGAAGTTGCGGTCACGGACCACATCGCTGTTATTCTTTTTCAGGGTATAGATCAGATAGTCGCGCAGGACGGTCTTTCCCTGCTCGTCCAGGCTTTCCGGCAGTGTCAGATCGGTCTGATCACCGTTGACGATATAGGAAGTTGTAGGATATTCGACCTGGTAACACTCTCCATAGGGGACCAGCGTATAGTCGATGACGGTCTTCTCCTCAACGCCTTCACAGAGCGATCTTGCCTGTTCCTTTCCTTTCTTGGAATTCTCCGGATAGAAGACGAGGCATTTTCCGTACTGGGCCTTGGCGGCTCCTTCGTTGGCGCTCTTGACACCTATGAAGCTGAACCGGTGGGTCAGCAGGCCGAACAGAAACCATATCACTCCAACAAAAAAGATCACGTACAGCGTATAACGAATACTCTTGCGCAATCTTCTTCTTGGTTTTCTTCTTTTTCTTACTGTGCTCATACTTCTATTTTAGCACAGTGCGTTAGGAACGACTCACTTCAGCCGATGATTTTTTTCTTAAGACGGCGATAGACGATGATCCACAGTACTGCCTGGATCACCGTCGTTACGATCCAGGAGATCGGATAGCACATGTAGATCGTCTCCAGGGTATGGCTTCCCGGGAAGACCGTTGCCATCCAGAACAGACGGACACCGCAGATGCCCGCGATCATAAAGATCGTCGGCAGCGTCGAGATACCCATGCCGCGCATCGAGTTGACGAAGACATCGAGGATACCGTTGAGATAGAGCGGTTTGGCGACATACTCGAGACGGATAAGACCGACGGCCTTGACTTCCTCGGCATTCGTGTATAGACCCAGCAAGGTATGTCCGAAATACCAGGCGGCATAACCGATGATGAATGCGGAGATACCGACTAAAAACAGGCTTTCGACCATGATGCGGCCGGCTGCCTTGCGCTTGCCGGCACCGATGTTCTGGCTCGTGAAAGTGATCTCGGCCTGGGTAAAGGCGCCCGTACCGATATAGACGAAACTCTCGAGATTCGCCGCCGCGGAGTTGCCGGCGACGATCGAAGAGGAACCGAAGGAATTGATACCGGACTGGATCACGACATTGCTGAGGGCGAATACGATGCCCTGGATACCGGCCGGAATACCGATGGCTATGATCCTGCGGGTGGTCGGTCCGTCAAAACGGATCGCCTTCAGATCGAGCCGCGCGGCATCGCTCTGTTTTGTCAGGGTATAGACGACTAAGAACGCGGAGACGAGTTCCGAGATGACCGTTGCGATCGCGACCCCGGCAACGTCCCATTTAAAGACGATGACGAATAAGAGGTTCAGACAGAGATTCAGGACACCGCTGATGACCATGAAGTATAAAGGACGCTTGGTGTCTCCCTTGGAACGCAGGACCGCCGCTCCGAAGTTGTAGATCAGAAGCGCGATCACGCCCAGGAAATAGATGCGCATATACAGCACGCTGCCGCCGATGATGTTGTCCGGGGTAGACATCATCTGCAGCATCGGTCTTGCCAGGAAATAACCGGCGGCGGTCAGGAAGGCACCGGAGACAAGGCCGAGCCAGATCGAGGTATGCACTGCCCGGCGGATCTGATCGTGATCATTGCCGCCGTAACTGTTGGCGATAACGACATTGGTGCCGACACTGAGACCGCTGAACAGCGATGTCAGCAAAAAGACCAGGGAACCGGTCGCTCCGACCGAAGCGAGCGCGTTTTCCCCGGCAAATTTTCCGACAACGATGGTATCGGCGGCATTAAAGAGCAGCTGCAGGAAGTTCGACAGCATCAGCGGGATCGAGAATAAAATGATATTTTTCAGTAACGGTCCGTTGACCATATCCATCTGCCGATCCTGCCGCATAGCTCTTCTCCTTAAAAAACGTTCGTGGTCTATTATATCCTATCCAGCGCACCGCGCAAGGAAAATGATACTGACAATCATTCCATTGCGATCAACTCTGCGCGTTTGAGGTTCTTCAGCTTTTTCAGATCGTCGATCAGGGTTTGCAGATCGCGGTGCATCTCCGAGATATCGATCGTGATCGAGATGTTCGCGAGACCGTTGACCGGCACGTTCTGGTTGATCGTGACGATATTGACCGGATAGGATGTCAGGACCTGCAGCACCTTCAAAAGGCTGCCCTTCTGGTCCTCAAGGATCAGCGAAAGGCTGGCCTTGCGGACGTTCTTGTCCTCGAACTCATAAACGGCATCCTTGTATTTGTAATAGGTGCCGCGCGAAATACCGACCTGCTTGCAGGCGGCGGAGATATCCCTGACTGTTCCGGAATGAAGGAGCTTGCGTACTTCAAGCACCTTTTCCAGCTGCTCCGACAGGATGCTGCTGGAGACGATATAGTAATTATTCATGAGAGATCTTGGCTCCTTCCTTGCTTAATACCGTTTTGCGCACCGTCAGATCGGGGCGACGTTTCTGCAGTTCACAGATCAGTTCATCGATCTTCTTTTCCGAGAATGAGATCCCGGCAAGGGTGCTTCCGCTTCCCGAGATCCAGAACGGAAGTCCCCGTTCATGACAGCAGTCACGAACAGGATTGTGATCCGGGATCAGCGTTTTTCTGTAGGGTTCGTGCAGCGCATCGATCAAAGACTCCTTTAACAACGTATCGTTTCCCTGCGCAAGAGCTTCCGCGAATTTCAGCGCCTGGAAGACCTGACCCGCCGCAGCCTTATGAGAAATGACGGAAGGCAATATCGCGCGTGCCTTCTCGGTCTCGATCGGATAATCGGGGATGACGAGCGCAGCCGAGAAAGGCGAACATTCAAGAGGATAATACTCGACCTTCTCCCCGTCATAATTGCTGAAGATCACCCCGCCGTAAAAAGCCGGGGCCAGATTATCGGGATGGCCCTCGATCTCACAGGCAAGCTTCAGACATTCCTCTTTGGAAAGCGGACAGTCAAACCACTCGTTTGCGGCCAGCACACCGGCCGTGATGCAGACGGCGCTTGAGCCCAGTCCTCTTTTTAAGGGGATGTCACTTTCGATCTTCAAACGGAATGGCGGAAGCGCCTTCCCGAGATATTCGCATACATGGGCAAAGGAGCGGACAACGAGATTGTCCTCTCCCCTGTATTCCTCAGGACAGCCTTCGATCTGCAGATGATCGTTCTCACAGAATTCAAAAGAACTCCACCAGTCAAGGGCTGCTCCCAGGCAGTCATAGCCGATCCCGAGATTGGCACTGGTCGCCGGTACTCTGATCCTGATCATAATTCGTGCTCCTTTAAGAAGCGGCTGATGCTGCTGCGCACTTCTTCCCTGCCGATCGCCTCTTCAAAGCGCACCGGCAGCTCCTGCAGCCGGGCGATCGCTTTAGGCGCTTCCTGTCCGCTGACTTCCGTGAGCTTTCGCAGATTAGCGAATTCATCTTCGGCGACTTCCTGACCGAGCGCATTCAGCACATAGGCCGGGAACTTGAACGGGGAAGCCGTTGCCAGAGCCACGATCTTTCCCTCTTCCTTATATCTTTCCGCTGCCGCATAACCGATCGCGGAATGCGGATCAAGCAGATAACCTTCTTTTTCATAGACGCGGCGGATCACCGCGGAAGTCTCCTCATCGCTGAAATATTCCGCCGCGAAGAGTTCCTGCAGCTTCTTCCGCATCGTTTCACTGATACGGTAGCAGCCTTTCTCCTTGAGCTCCTGCATATAGGCAGCGGTCTCCTCGTTGTTCTCGTCACTGAGATAATATAAGAGACGCTCGAGGTTGCTGGAGATCAGGATGTCCATGCTGGGAGAGATCGTCTTATAGAACGGTCTCCTGCGGTCATAGACACCGGTGCGGACAAAATCCGTCAGCACGTTGTTGGCGTTGGAAGCAACGATAAAGCGTCTGACCGGAAGACCGAGACAATAAGCGTAGTAGCCGGCCAGCACATCGCCGAAATTGCCGCTCGGCACACTGAAGCTGATCTTTTCTCCAAGAGAAATACTGCCGCTCAGCACGAGCTGACGGTAGGCATCAAAATAATAGACGATCTGCGGCATCAGCCGTCCGATATTGATCGAGTTGGCGGAAGTGAGCCGGATCTTCTTTTCCAGAAGTACTTTCCGGAATCCCTGATCGGCAAAGACTTCCTTTACAGCCGTCTGGGCGTCATCAAAATTTCCTTTTAATCCGTAGACAGCGACATTCTCCCCTTCCTGGGTCGTCATCTGCAGCTCCTGGATACGGGAAGTTCCGTCTTTGGGGTAATAGACAAGGATCCCGGTACGCGGAACATTCGAAAATCCGGAAAGCGCCGCCTTGCCGGTATCCCCGGAGGTCGCGGTCAGGATCAGGGCTTTCTCCCCTTCCGGCAGCGCATTGCTTATAAGATGCGGCAGCAAGGTCAGGGCAACGTCCTTGAACGCGGAGGTCGGACCGTGGAAAAGCTCAAGCACATGGATGTCGCCGGTCTTCTGTAAAGAGACGGTCTCCGGAATGTCAAAACGGTCATACGCCGCGCTGATCGCTTCTTTCAGTTTTTCCTTTCCGATCCCGTCAAAAAACAAGGAAAGGACCGCAAGCGCCGTCTCCCGGTAATCCATCTTTAAAAGGTCCTGAAGAGGGATCCTTTTCTCTTTCAGATAACGGTCCACATACAGTCCGCCGTCCTCGGCGCTGCCTTTTAAAAGCGCTTCGGACTCGCTGCACTGCAGACCGGCATTTCTCGTTGACTCATGGATCATAGCCGCACCCCCATTGAAAACCTCTATTAGACATGATACAATGTGCAAGATTAATATACAAGTGTTTTTATTTCATGAACAGAGGGGAAATTATGAAAGCTGCTGTCTTCGGTTACGGAACAGTCGGGAAAGGGATCGAGAAACTCCTTGCCCGGGATCCGCATCTGGAAATCAAATACATCTTCGTCCGCAAAGAGAAGGAAAAGCTTCCTTATCTCACCAACGATCTCGAAGGAATCATAAGCGATCCGGAAATCAGGATCGTTTTCGAATGTCTCAGCGGCACAGACCCTGCCGATACCGTCATCCGTAAGGCGCTGGAGAACGGGAAACACGTGATCTCCGCCAACAAGATGGTGCTGGCGCAGCATCTCAGGGAATATACGGATATCGCCGGAAAACATCACGGCACCCTGCAGATCGAAGCCTCGGTCGCGGCCGCGATCCCCTTTATCGATGCCCTGCTGAAAGTCCGCCGTTTCGAGGAAGTCCGCGGTTTCGAGGGCATCCTGAACGGAACGACCAATTTCATGTTGAACCGGATGTTCGATGACGGCTTAAGCTATGCCGAAGCGCTGCAGGAAGCGCAGGATCTCGGCTATGCCGAACGGGATCCCTCAAGCGATGTCGGCGGCTATGACGCCATGTATAAAGCGATCCTGGCCAGTCAGCTTGCCTACCGTGCCGTTCATGCGGAAGCGTACCGGGAAGGTATCGAAGCCCTCCGTCCGGAAGATATCGCTTTTGCGAAAACGAATCACAAAAGACTCAAACTGCTGGTAAGCTCCTTCAGTAAGAACGATGCTTACGCAGCCGTTGTCTCTCCCTGTTTCCTTCCGGAAGAAAGCTATCTCGCAAACACACCGCAAAAGCTCAATGCCCAGCTGCTGTATGCGGACAGCTTCGGAACTCTGGGCTATTACGGACCCGGAGCCGGACAGACCGAGACCGCCCAGGCGATGATCCAGGACGCCTACGACGTGATCGAAGAGCGGATCCGCCCGATCGTTCTGGACCGGGAGCTGCATTTTGATCCCGGACTGATCCGCAGTGACTGGATCTGCCGTACTTCCCTCCCTCTGGAGGAAGAAAAACTTGAAGAAGGCCTCTATCTTCTGAAGGACCGTTCCCTTTCCATATTTGAAACGTTTGAAAAACTGCGTAAGAAAGATCCGCAGCTCATGTTCGCGAGGTGGAAATAAATGATCAAGATCTCCAAATTCGGCGGCTCCTCTGTCGCTGATTCCAGACAGTTTCAGAAGGTCAAAGCGATCGTCGAAAGCGATCCCGACCGTAAGTATATCGTCGTCAGCGCCCCAGGAAGACTCAGCAGTGAAAGCTCGAAGATCACCGATCTTCTCTATCTTCTGGATGCGCACCGTCAGTATCATGTCGATGCTTCCGTGCTGACAAAGATGATCGCCGACCGTTACGGCGAGATCAAGAATGCATTGCAGATCGACTATCCGGTCGAAGAAGAACTCGAAGCGTTCTTCTCGAAATACAAAAAGATGAGCCAGGCGGAGATCGTCTCCCGCGGGGAATACTTCTGCGCCAGACTGATGGCTGCCTATCTCGGCTATGACTTCATCGACGCCAAAGACGTCATCTGCTTCAATCACGACAAAACCGTCGATTTTGAGAAAACAAGCGAAGCGCTGCGCAGGCAGATGATCGGACATCCCCGTTTTGTCTTCCCCGGTTTTTACGGCGCGGATGAAAACGGCAGGATCATCCTCTTCCCGCGCGGCGGCGGAGATATCAGCGGTGCCGTGCTGGCCCGCTGCATGGAGGCGGATATCTATGAAAACTGGACCGATGTCTCGGGCTTCCTGACAGCTGATCCGCGGATCGTGAAAGACCCTAAGCCGATCACCAACATCACCTATTCCGAACTGCGGGAATTATCCTATATGGGCGCCGGTGTACTCAATGAGGAGACCGTCTTCCCGGTCCGTGATTCCGATATCCCGATCCATATCCTCAATACCAACCGTCCCCAGGATCCGGGTACCGTGATCCGCGAGCGGATCGAAGAAAAAGGCCCGCCGGTCACCGGCATCGCCGGCAAGCGCGGGTTCACCTCGATCTTTATCTATAAACACAATATGTCCGGGGAGATCGGCTATATCCGCAAAGTCCTCTCCGTCTTCGAGAAATACGGTGTCAGCATCGAACACATCCCGACCGGGATCGACTCCTTCAACCTCGTCGTCAATGAGCAGGATGTCGAGGAAGATCTCTACGCGATCCTGAACGAGATCCGTCAGCAGTATGAGCCCGACGAGATCCGCACCGAAAGTGGTCTTGCCATGGTCTCGACTGTCGGCCGCAGCATGTCCAATACGCCGGGCGTCAGCGGCAGACTCTTCTCCGCCCTCGGCGACAACGACATCAACATCAAGATGATCGCCCAGAATTCGGACGAGATCAATATCACGATCTGTGTAGAGGACAAGGATTTTAAGAAGACCATCCAGATCATTTACGATACCTTTATCCGGGAGGAAAACGCATGAAGATCGCAGTAGCAGGCGCGACCGGTGCCGTCGGTCAGCAGATGATCAAATGTCTCGAGGAGAGACTTCCGCAGGCGGAGATCAAGGCATTGGCATCCGCCCGTTCCGCCGGAAAAGTCTTATCCTTTCAGAAGCAGTATGTGATCGGGGAGCTGACGGAAAACAGTTTTGACGATGTTGACTATGTCCTCGGAGCGACCGAGAACAACATCACCGCCTGGTGGGCACCGCTCGCGGTAAAAGCCGGCGCGGTCGTTGTCGACAACTCCAGTCTTTACCGTCTGCAAGAGGACGTGCCGCTCGTCATTCCCGAGATCAATCCCGAAGATATCCTTACCCATCACGGGATCATCGCCAACCCCAACTGCGCGACGATCATCGCCTTAGTCGCGGTCAATGCCCTTCATCAGCGCTGGCATGTCGAACGCATGATCGTCAGCACCTATCAGGCCGTTTCCGGAGCCGGGATGCAGGGCATCCGCGATCTGGAGAACCAGGTAAAGGATCCTTCTGTTCCCTCACTTGCCTTCCCCCACCCGATCGCCTACAACCTCATCCCGCAGATCGGCGGTTTTGATGAAGAAGGCTATTCGAGCGAGGAACGCAAGATGCAGAACGAGGGACGCAAGATCTGGCACCATCCGGAACTTCTGGTCAACTGCACCTGTGTCCGCGTGCCGACCATGCGCAGCCATGCCGAATCGATCACCCTGCAGTTCCGGGAAAAACCGGATCTTGCTGAAGCGAGAGAACTGCTGAAAAAGGCAGAAGGCGTCATTCTGGCGGACGATCCCAAAAACCACGTCTATCCCATGCCGCTGACGACTTCCGATCAGGATCTCGTCTATGTAGGCAGGCTCCGCAAGGATGTCAGCGATCCGAAGGAACACAGTCTCGTGCTCTTCTGCTCCGGTGATCAGATCCGCAAAGGCGCCGCGACCAACACCGTGCAGATCCTTGAGAAACTGCTCGCGTCAAAGTAAAGTCAAAGCTGCTCCGGCAGCTTTTCTTTTCTCTGTTACCTGTTTTTTGGAAAGAAACGTATAATGTTAAAGTATGCCGATCAAAAACATCTGTCTGCTGAACGATTCATTCCCGCCGGTCATTGACGGTGTCGCCAACGCCGTTTTTAATTACGCCTCGATCATCGAGGAAAAATACGGTCACGCCATCGTATCGACCCCGGCTTATCCGGGAGTAAAGGACGATTATCCCTTTGAAGTCATCCGTTACGCTTCCCTTGATACGACAGCGCTGGCGGGCTACCGTTTCGGGATCCCGCTCAGCATCCCGCACTTAAGCGAATACGCCGGCAAAAACATCGACATCCTGCACTGTCACTGCCCGGTCTCTTCGATGGTCCTGGCCAGGACTCTGCGTGATGAGATCGATAAACCGATCATTCTGCATTACCACACCAAATTCGATATCGACATCCGCCGGGCGGTCAACGCCAGGATTCTGCAGGACCTTGCGATCAATAAGCTCGTGGAGAACATCTCCTATGCTGATGAGGTCTGGGTCGTTTCCGAAGGCGCCGGGGAGAACCTGCACAAGCTGGGGTATCAGGGAGATTACGTCGTCATGCGTAACGGCGTCGACTTCGAGAAAGGCCGCAGCGCAGCGGAAAGAACAGAAAAGCTGCGCAGGGAATACGCAGTTCCGGAAGAAAGACCGGTCTATCTCTTTGTCGGACGGCTGATGTGGTACAAAGGCATCCGCATCATCCTTGATGCCTTAAAAAAGCTGAAGGACAGCGGCGAGGAATTCTCCATGCTGCTGGTCGGAGACGGTATGGACCGTAAGGATATCGAAAAATACGTGCAGGAACTCGGCCTGCAGGAGGAGTGTTGTTTCACCGGCGCGATCCGCGACCGCGAGACGCTCAAGGACCTGTATTCCCTGGCGGACCTGTTTCTTTTTCCCTCGACTTTTGACACGAACGGGATCGTCGTTTCGGAAGCTGCTTCCAGCGGCACTGCCAGTGTTCTCATCAAAGGCAGCTGCGCCGCCGAGGAAGTCACTGACGGACGCAATGCCTTTCTGATCGAGGAGAACAGCGCTTCGCTTTTCCGGATGCTGAAAAACATCGGCAGCAACAGAGACCTGCTGCGGACAGCCGGCGAAAATGCCATGAACGACCTTTATCTTTCCTGGGACGAGAGTGTCGCCCGGGCCTGGAAACGCTACGCGATCGTCAGTGAGAATTACAGTTACCGGCTCCCGGAAAATCCTGAATACCGCAAACCTTCGGAAAACATGCTGACAGCGGCTGCCGAACTGGCGAACGGACTCGATCAGGCGCGAAAGCTCGTGAACGGCGTTGAAAACAGGATCGGCGATTTCCTTGACCGCTGGCTATAGACCATCCGGGCAAAAATCATGCTGCAAATAAAAGACTGCGTTCCTGCAGTCTTTTGGTTTCTTTAGATCGCGTTTCTTTTATGCCTTCCGCTGCAGGCTGCGCAGCACTTCTTTCTGCTGCGGGGTGATCCGGTAGCTTTCGATCGCTTTACGGATTGTTTTGTTGTGCGTCCAGACAGGCAGACGGTTTTCCCGGATATAGGGAAGCGCGGCGTCATACTGTTTGGCGAGCGCTGTCGCGAAATACCAGGCGACCATCATCCGCACATAATACTCTTCGCTTTCGACCGAAGCGGCCTCATCGAGGTATTCCGGAAGAAAATGTTCATCCAGGAAATGCTGCATCCGCATCCCGAGCGCGTAACGCACAGTGTAAGGGTGTTCCGACTTCAGCCAGCGGCGGATACAGGCATCGAGCTCAGGAAGATGCTTCTTAAAGACTTTCGGGGAGAACTGATCGCAGGTCGCCCAGTTGTCGATATAAGGCAGGAAACGTTCTGTCTCCGCCAGACAGCGGTCGAAGTCGCGGATCTCGCTGACGATAAAGGCATGCAGCTGATCCTCGTCAAAATAACGATGCGGCAAGTCCTGCAGGAATTCACCGATGTCTTGATGCTTGCTGAAGGTCTTCGCGAGCTTGCGGAGTTTCGGCGTACGCACACCTATGAAGCATTCAGCATCTTTCCCGGGAATAAGCGGTTTCTGGAAATCACGAAAGGCCTTGTCCTGTTTACAGAACAGCTCATTTTGTATCTCTTTAGTGATCATTGCCGCACCTCCCGCATCTGCTTACTCATGCTCTTTCTTCTTCTATTGTGATGGATCAGTCTTCCGGTTTCAGCATTTCTACGTAGTTTTTGCCGTCAGCGGCCGAATAGATCCGTTTCTTGTGCTTCGATCAATGGGATGATCCTTATTTCTTGTTGAACGTCATTTCCATGCCAGTAGAATCCTTGATGATCATCGTACTGGCATCCTGTAAAGTGAATTCAGAATCAAAGACATCATCTTCAGTAAACGTTTCATTATTGACAAAGGTCACCAGAAGATGCCCGTCTTTCACTTCATATTTCAGCTCATAAGTAACTTCGGTTTCACCGACTTTCATCGTATAGGTTCCGGTCCCGTCTTCCTTTAGATCATAGACGGCACCCAGACCGCTTTCCGTGTCCGCATACTCCCAGACACCGACCAGCGAGTTGTCGCTCTTCTTTCCGCAAGCTGCTACAGAAACAGCCATTGCGATCACCAGCATCGCCATGATGATAGTTCTTAATTTTCTCATTTACAAAACCTCCTATTTAGATTTTAAACATCCTACCAAGCAAATGTTACAAATATGATTCATTCTTCCGCTCCGGAATCCGTTTTCTCATACAGAGACTTGCTTTGACACTCCCACCACTAAAGTAGTGGGCTTTCCCGGCACTACGGGGTGGTAAAATAAAAGCGTAAAGGAAACGGTGTTTTCAGAACGCAGACACTGGGAAAGGATCATCTTATGGCAGTTCAAAAATTGACCCTTCTGCACTCTAATGACATGCACGGCGCCTTCCTGCCCAAAGAAGTCAGCGGCAGGATGAGCGGCGGTCTTCCCCTGCTTTCCGGCTATATCAAAAAGACGCGGAAAGAAGAGGATAATGTTCTTTACGCCATCGCCGGCGATATGTTCCGGGGCTCGATCATCGATTCCGAATATCTCGGTCTTTCGACGATCGATCTCGTCAACGTGCTTGCGCCGGATGTCGCTTCGCTCGGCAACCACGAAGCCGACTACGGGATCGCACATCTGCTGTTTCTCGAGAAATGCGCGACCTTCCCGATCATCTGCGCGAACCTCTTCGTCACTTTAAATAATGCCAGACTGTTCACGCCCTACCGCAATGTTGAAGTCGGCGGCATGCGGATCCTGTTCATCGGGATCCTGACAGAAGAAGTTCTGGCTTCGACGAAAACAGAAAAAGTCATCGGCACCTTCATCGACATCGACGAAGCTGCCCGCGAGGTCGGCGTCATCTGCGATAACTACCGCACCAAAGATACCGATCTGACGGTCCTTCTGACACACATCGGCCTTGAGAAAGACAAGGAACTGGCGTCAAAGCTGAATCCGGATTTCGGTGTGGATCTGATCATCGGTGGCCATTCCCATACCTTCATGGGACAGCCGGAATATGTGAACGATATCCCGATCGTGCAGGCCGGCACCGGTACCGGGATCCTGGGCCGTTTTGACATCTTCTACGATACCCTGACCCATGAGATCTGCGACCTGCAGTGGCAGTGCGTCCCGATCAACGAAGATACAGCGGAGGCCGATCCGGTCATGGAACAGATCCTGGAAGGCTACCGCAGCGAGACAGATAAAAAGTATAAACGGGTCCTCACCCGTCTGGCGCGGACACTGACCCATCCGGCCCGCAACCAGGAGACAGAACTCGGAAATCTCTATGCGGACATGTTGCAGGACGAAAGCAGCTTCGACATCATGCTGATGGGATCCGGTTCGATCCGCAAAGAGGAATTCGGACCGATCGTCGAATACCAGGACATGCTGGAGAACACCCCCTTTGATGATCTTTTATGGATGCTGAAAGTCACCGGCGCGCAGTTCCGCAGGATGGTCAGACACATTCTCCGCGATGAAGCCTGGGAAGGACATACCGAATTCTATCAGTTCTCCAAAGGCGTCCATATCGTTTACCGCAAATCGACCCATGAACTGGAAAAACTGGAATATAATGGAGAAGAGATCCGGGACGATCAGGAACTGCTGATCGCTCTGCAGAATTATCACTATACGAATTTTGACGAGTTTCTCGGTGTGCCGCTCGCGGAAGTCAGACGCAATATGAAACCGCGGGTCATCGCTACCGCTGTCAACAACATTTTTGAAGAATACCTGTCGACCCACCCCGGCCTGGACGCCAAGGTGGAGGGCAGGATCACGATTCTTGAATAAACCGCAAAGAAAGGACAAAAAACATGAAAAAGAATCTCGGACCTTTGCCGGCAGTCTGCCCGATGCCGGTGCTGATGATCGGCACGTATGACGAAAACGGAAAAGTTGACGTCATGAACGCCGCCTGGGGACAGATCTGTGACACGGACAAGATCTACATCTCCCTGAGTGACGACCACAAGACCGTCCTTAACTTCTTAAAGACCAAGGCTTTCACCGTCGGACTCGCGGATGTGGACCATCTCTCGGAAGCAGACTGGTTCGGAACCGTTTCCGGCAACGATACGGAAGATAAATTCGAAAGGACCGGCATGCACGCTGTTGAAAGCGAATTCGTGAAAGCGCCGGTCATCGAGGAATTCCCGCTGACCATGGAATGCGAACTGATCCGCGTCCTGGAAACAGACGGCGTTTACGCAGTAATGGGCAAGATCGTCAATGTCAAAGCCGAAGAATCGATCCTCAATGCCGAAGGAAAAGTCGACATCACCAAAGCGAATCTCACGCTCTTCGATCAGTTCGGCAACGCCTACTACCGCATCGGTGACAAGCTCGCCAATGCCTGGGAAGTCTGGGCGGAGAAATTCGGCTGAGAAAGGCCACGTGAACAATGAACGCGCAGGCATTCCTGCGCGTTTTTTATTGAAGCGGTCTATAATGAAGTTATGATCAACCTGCTGATCCGGCTCTTTATCCGCGATCATGAAAATGTCGAAGATAAGAATATCCGCCTGCGTTACGGCATCCTGGCCGGAAGCGTAGGCATTTTCTGCAATCTGCTGCTGGCCGGTGTAAAGGTCACTGCCGGCTTTCTGACCGGCGCGATCTCGGTTACGGCGGACGCTGCCAATAACCTGTCCGACGCGCTTTCCTCGATCGTGACGCTGGTCGGTTTCCGGATGGCCGGCAAACCGGCAGATGAAGATCACCCTTACGGTCACGGACGGATCGAGTATATCAGCGGCTTTATCGTCGCGGCGGCGATCATCGCGGTCGCGATCGGGCTTTTGCAGACCTCTGTCAGCAACATCCTGAAAGGCACTGTCCCGGAAGTCAGCAAAACGACAGTTGTGATCCTGATCATCGCCATCCTCGTCAAGATGTGGATGGCCCGCTTCTATTTCCATATCAGTGACAGGATCTCCTCGACCGCCATGAAGGCGACAGCCAGAGACTCACTGTCAGACTGTATCACGACTTCTGTCTCCCTGCTCTCGGTGCTGGTGCTTCTTTTTGCCGGGATCAACATTGACGGCTGGGCAGGGGCGCTGGTCTCTGTCTTCGTCTTCTGGTCCGGCTGCACTTCGATCCGCGATACGACGGACCTCCTGCTGGGAAAAGCACCGGAACCGGAACTGATCGAAAAGATCCGCCGGATCACTCTCGGTGAGCCTGAGATCATCGGGGTCCACGACATCTTTGTCCACGAATACGGACCGGGTGTAACGATCGTTTCCATGCATGTGGAGATCCGCTATAACCGGACACTTACCGAAGCGCACGACATCATCCATGAGATCGAGAACAGGATCCGTGCTGAAAAACTGGCGGACCGGGTGACGATCCATATCGATCCGGTCGCTTTCGATGATCCCGAACGCAAGCAGATCCTGAAGGAGACTGAAAGCGCGCTGAATAGGATCGATCCGGTGATCTCCATGCACGATCTGATGATCTACCACAAAGAGGGAAAGAAGACCATATCCTTCGATATCGTCGTACCCTACGATTATCCCCTTTCCGATCAGGAACTGACTTCAAGGATCCTGAACACGATCAGAAAGGACGATACGGATTACGAGGTGGAGATCGACCGCGGCGAGTATCAGCTTTACAGCGGTTCGAAGTTTCCGGAAAGATAAGATATACTCCGATCATATTGATAGCCGGCTATGTTTCTGATAAACAGATATAGCCGTTTTTTTCACACAGGGCTCACATTTTTCAGGAAACGACAGATGATAAAATGAATGTGAAAGGAGCGCTCTTATGATCAGAACCAATGTAGTAAAACTCACGACCATACCCGCACTTGCATACCGCCAGAAATTAGACTCCGGTGATATCGGGCTTGTGATCGTCAGGCCGGACATCCGGCAGCCCGGGATCGCTGCTTTCAGTAAGAAGACCGGTGACCCCGTCCCGACAAAGAACACGCCTGCGGAAGGCTATCCGGCCGAAGCCTTCATGGAAGCAGCCAGGCTGACCGCGAGACTCCCCTACCACAAACAGAGAAGCATCCGAGTTACCAAAAAGATGCTGAAGGAACCGAAAGCCCCCGCACCGGTCGAGGAAGTCGAAGTCGACAGCTTCGTCTATCAGGATCTGATCGATCAGTACACGGATAAGACCGGCAAGTTCTCCTATGATCTGTTCAACAAAGATCTCATCCGCTTCGCACACCGCAGCAGCGTTGTCCGCGATATGATCGAAGAGAAAGAAAGCGCCAAAAAGATCGCTGACTATATCTTCCGCAATAAAGTCCGCAATATCACGAAGAACGACGGACTGACCAATGCGGAGATCGATGAGATCCATGAAGTTCTGGACGATCTCAATCCGAAAGGTCTTCTGAAAGACCTCAACGCCGAGATCCGCAAACTGCTTTCCGACAAGCGCTGACCTCCATCCCGCCCCTGCTGTCAGGGGCTTTTCTTCTGTTCCGGGAGCCGGGTGGGCTATAATAAAAGCATCAAACTATGTCAGATAAAAAAGAACGCATCTACATCGCTATCGACCTGAAGTCGTTTTACGCGTCGGTCGAATGCGTACAGCGGGGTCTGGACCCGCTGAATACCTGTCTCGTTGTCGCGGACCAGTCGCGTACCAATAAGACGATCTGCCTGGCTGTCTCTCCGGCGCTGAAAGCCTTCGGAGTTCCCGGCAGACCGCGTCTTTTTGAAGTGGAAAAGATCGTTGCCGACGTGAACCGGGACCGCGCTTTCAAGTCCGGGGTATGGCGGGGAAACGGCAAATCGCATTTTTACGATGAACTGTCAAAGGATCTTTCCCTGGAAGTCGATTATCTCGTCGCCACGCCGCGCATGCAGTATTACATCGAGACCAGTGACAAGGTCTACGAGACCTATCTGAAATATATCTCCGCCGATGACATCCATGTCTATTCGATCGACGAGGTCTTCATGGATGTGACGGATTATCTGAATACCTATAAGATGACGCCACACCAGCTGGCAATGACGATGATCAAAGACGTTCTGAATACGACCGGCGTCACCGCGACCGCCGGGATCGGCACCAATATGTACCTGGCCAAGGTAGCGATGGATATCGTTGCCAAACACTTGCCGGCAGACAAGGACGGCGTCCGCATCGCCGAGCTTGATGAGATCTCCTATCGTGAAAAACTCTGGACCCATGAACCGCTGAAGGATTTCTGGCGGGTCGGCCGCGGCTATGCCCGCCGTCTTGAGAAATACGGCATCACTACGATGGGAGATATCGCCCGCTTTTCACTGGAGAATTCGGAGACGCTTTTCAAAGAATTCGGGATCAACGCCGAACTTCTGATCGATCATGCCTGGGGCTATGAACCGACCAGGATCGCGGATATCAAATCCTACCACAGCGATAACCATTCGCTGGGCAGCGGGCAGGTCCTGACGCGCCCCTACAGCTTTGAGGAAGCAAAGATCGTCGTCAAGGAGATGATCGATGCTTTAGCGCTCGATCTGCACGCCAAGGGCTGCGTGACCGACCGTGTCGGCTTAGCCGTCAATTATGACACTTCCAATGACCTGAAGGATTTTCAGGGAACTATCGTTTCCAACTACATCGGCCGCCGGGTCCCGAAACCGGGAAACGGCTCCGCGAAGCTGAAAGGTTTTACTTCCTCCGCGAACATCATGCGCCAGGCGGTCATGGAGATCTACGGCAGAGTCGTTGATCCGGAACTTCTGATACGCCGCATCAATGTCGTGGCCGATCACGTGCTGCCGCGGCAGGAAGCGAAGAACTGTCCGCAGATCGAGGAATACGATCTTTTCAGTGATCCCGAAAAGCTTGAGGCGGAACACCGCGAGCAGGAGAAGGAAAACGAGAAAGACGCAAGACTGCAGGACGCGATGCTGAAGATCCAGGGAAAATATGGCAAGAATTCCGTCATGACCGCGACCAGCACCGAAGATGCCGCCACCGGCAGAGAACGCAACATGCAGATCGGAGGACACAAAAAATGAGCGAAAAAGATCCCCATCGTTATGACGATATGATCCATATGCCGCATTTCAAATCCAGAAAGCATCCGCAGATGTCTCTGCATGACCGGGCAGCCCAGTTCGCTCCTTTCGCGGCGCTTACCGGCTACGATGAATCGATCAAGGAGACTTCCCGGCTGACGGAAAGAGAGATCGAACTCAGTGAAAGTGAAAAAGCGGAACTCGACCGCCGTTTCCGTATCCTTTCGGCGCATATCAGCGAACACCCGCAGGTCACGATCCGTTATTTCGTCCAGGATGAAAGAAAGACCGGCGGCTCCTACGAGACTTTCTCATTCCGAGTAAAAGCGATCGATCCGCTCCTGCGCATCCTGACCGCGGAAGATAAAGAGAAATACAGCCTCGACGCGGTCCTTGAGATCAATGGCGAGATCCTGGAACAGGAAGAGGATCCCTATCTTGGTGAATAAGACCATCCTTTTCCCGGAAATCTGTTAGAATACAGCTGTAAATCAGCGAAATATGCTGAATACCGTACTGATCGAGTTTATTAGAAGATGAAGCAGAAGTTTACCCGCGCGCAGCTGGGGATCCTGATCACCTCCTGCGCCAACATCGGTATCGTATTAGGTCTGATCGTTAATATTTCCGGTCTGTTTTTTCAGCCGATCATGGAAGAACTGCATACCGGTATCGGAAAAGTCAGCACAACGCTGGCGATCTACAATGTTGCCTTCGCGATCAGCGGTCTGCTGTTTCCGAAGATCGCCGGTCGTATCCGCTATAAAAAGCTGGCTGTGGCAGGGATCCTCGGTGTGATCCTGACAACTGCCGCGACCGCTTACTGCCGCACACTGTTCGGCTTATATCTGATGAATACCCTGCGCGGGCTCTTTGCCGGTCTTATCGGACCTGTTGCCTGCACAATGATCGTTAACCGCTGGTTCCTGCAGGGATCCGGTTTTTTCAGCGGTCTGGTCTTCGGTTTTTCGGGGATCGCCGGCGCAGTCTTTTCGCCGATCGTTTCCGCGGTGATCGAACAGCAGGGCTGGCGCAGCGCCTATCTGCTGACAGCAGCTGTCATGGTGTTGTTTGCCCTGCCCTGTTTCCTGTTCCGTCTGGCTTATACGCCGGAAGAGATCGGTGAAGAACCTTACGGCAGCGCGGCGGCCGAAGGGCCTGTTGGAACAGAGACTTCTGCATTTGATCCGAAACTGTATCTTTTGATGTTCCTCTTCCCGATCGCCACAGGTCTCGCTGCTTCCTTCGTGCAGCATCTGACACCGATGGCTTCTTCCTACGGATTCAGCAGTTCTGTCACCTCGCTGATGCTGAGCCTTGTGCTCATCATGAATACCGCCGGAAAGTTCCTGATCGGCGCCCTGATCGACCGGATCGGAGCGCTTCGTTCCACCCTGCTTTTTATCGCTCTTGTACTGATCGCGACAGTCGTTTATTATGTATCGCGCTCCACAGCCGGCATGTACGGCGCGTCCGTTCTTTACGGAAACATCTACGCCCTGGCGAATATCGGTCTCGTCGCCCTAACCAAAGATCTCTTTGGCACCGGAAACTACGGGAGAGTCTATCCAAAGCTGAATTTCGCCTATACACTTACAGCCGCTTTCGGAGCCTCCTTCTTCGGTTTCATGTATGACGGTTTTCAGTCTTACCGGCTTTCGCTGATCCTGATCTTCGTGCTGATCCTGGCCTGTTCGGTCTTTGAGATCTACGCCTACCGGAAGATCGCCCGCAGCAAATAAAAAAAACGTCCTGAAGATCAGAACGTCTCAAGCAGCGTGATACGCTGTTTTTTTAATAGCCGAGCTCTTCGTCGATATACACGACTTCGTACTGCGCGCCGCGCGGTTTCTCCCAGAAGACCATCAGGATGCGGCAGATCCGGTCCGGGCTCTGGCAGTCGAAACAATGGTCGGAGAAAGCGCAGGGCGTTCCCTCGCGGTTCATCCGTTTGACGTTTTTCGGGGCTGCAACATTGCGCGCTCTTTCGATCGCCTTTTCCAGGTTTTCCGCGACTTTATTGCGGCCAAAGACCAGGAATACCTTATCGTGTCCATAGCAGGTCTCGGCAACGCGGTTACCGGTATTGTCGATATTGACCAGCTCCCCCGTTTCAGCTGCGCCGTTCACCGAAGAGATATAGACGCTCGTCCCTCTTTCCCTGAAACGGACCTCACGGTCGCTCATTCCCGCGGGAACGCGCCAGTGCCACCAGACTTCGTTATGGGTCTTCAGCCTGTCATAAAGTCCGAGCTCATCCAGTGTGACCGAAGAAGCCATACCGACGCTCGTCTGATCGATAACGCTGTTCAGATACTCCGCCGCTTCTTCTTTTGTGGTGAAAGACGAGACCTGAAAGCCCCGTTTTTGCAGATTCTCCAAGAAAGTCTTTGTTTCCATATGCTCATCCTCCTAGGAAACCGCCGGAATGCGGATCGTCAGGACATTCAGTCCCAGGATATTCTGATATTTGATATCTTTCGCCATGCGGAAGATCATGCGCAGACCGATATTCTTCGCAACATCCGTATCTTCCGAAAGCTTCTGTCTTTCTCCCGGATCAAAAGGCACACAGTCGTCCTTGATGCGCAGGATCACGTCATCCTTTTTGTGGGTGACACGCACATCGATCGAATGGGAACGCTTGTCCTTGCGGAAGCCGTGATCCACGATATTGCCTGCCATCTCCTCCATCGCAAGACCGGCCAGATAGGCGCTTCGTTTTGAGATCCCGCGGGCTGCGCAGAATTCCTGCACCTGCCGGGAAACGGAGACGACTTCCTCCATCGTATGCACGCTCAGATCCATGCGTTCTTCTTCCGCTGCACCGAAGTCCGCCGGGATGACCATCAGCTCTTCCATATTGCGCGGAATACGTTTGTTCATCACCCAGGCGTAGAGAAAGATCACGATGGTCGTGACCACACCGTTGAGGACATTCGCGATATAGACACTTCTGATTCCCATGCCTCTGATCAGCAGCGCGGTAAAGCCGGCAACACAGACGACGCCGTCAAGAAGCGCCAGGGTATGGATCAGGACCTGTTTATTGGAGATCTGCCCGTAGCAGGTGAAATGCATGCAGATGACGCTTAATGGCATACAGATGGGCAGGATCCGGAATCCCATGACCGTCATCTGATAAACAGCCTGCGAGGGGTCCTGATAGAAGATCTGCGTAAACGGGACTGCGCAGAGAATGATCAGCAGGGAGATGACACACTGGATCGGCACGAAGCGGTACATCATATTGCGCATCACATCGGTCAGGGTCTGCCGGTCTTCCTCACCGACACTGACACTGAACAGCATGCGCGATACCGCCAGCATACCTGCCGGGATCGCCCAGAAAAGCGACAGGAAATTATTCGCGGCGGAAAATGCCGAGATACCGACACTTCCCACAAATGTTTCAAGCATATTGTTGACGCGCAGACCGCGCAGTGTCTGATAGACATTGCTGGCAGCGCCGGGCAGTCCGATCATGATCATCTTTCCGGTCTCTTTCCAGTTGATCCTGCTCAGCGCGATGCGGAAGTGCGACTTGCCGGTAAGGAAAGCCTCCGCCTGCACCGCCAGGAAGACCCACATGCCCAGAGAAGATGCCAGGGCTAGACCCAGAGCTTCCAGCTTCAGCATTTTCACGAACAGGAAATTCAGAAGGATGTTGACGAGGATATAAGCGGCGCTGGCAAGGAAGGTCCGTCTGCTCTTGTTTTCGATCGACAGGAAGGAAGCGAAGGAGCTGCCCAGCATCAGCGGGATCATACCGATCGCCTGACCGAGAAAATAACGGTTCAGATAGAGCCGGACATTCGGATCTTTGCTCAGGAAGCCGGTCAGATCGAAGAGACCCATCGGCACATAAGCCGCGATGAAAAGAAGCGCTATAAAAAGCGACAGCAAAAGGTTCAGTGAGAAGACGCCCTGCATCTTTTCCTGTTCATTCTGCCCCATATACTTGCCGCAGAGGATCGCCGAACCGCCAGTCAGGATCAGACTGAGCGAGGTCGCCAGCATGCCGACCGGGCTGTAGACCCCGACGGCGCTCATCGCGTCGACACCGACATAATTGGTAGCGAAAAAGCTGGAAACGATGCCGTTCACGGCTCCGATCGCGCTTAAAAGGATCTGTGCCGGCAGAAGCCGGAACAGAAGCCGGACGAGGATCTTTGTATTTGCTTTCTGATCGTTGTTCATAGTTTCTGTCTATATTTTAATCCTTTTCTCTTTGTGAAGCACCTGTCAAAACAAAAACAGACCTTCAGTCTGTTTCTTGTAATGGCGTCCTCGATTGGATTCGAACCAACGACCTTCCGCTTAGGAGGCGGATGCTCTATCCAGCTGAGCTACGAGGACAGTAATGGATCTTTCAGGACAAGCTATATCTTAACAAATCCTGCAGATTCTTTCAATGAAGGGCGGTAAACAACCGCCCTTCTGTTTTTTCTTAGGATAAGAACATCTGATCGTTGATCTCACCGTTCGATTTCTCGAAGAGATCAAGCAGATCCTTGACTGTTGCCTTTTTCTTTTCCTCACCGCTGATATCAAGGATGATCTTGCCCTCGCTCATCATGATCAGGCGGTTGCCGAATGCGAGCGCGTCACGCATATTGTGGGTGATCATCAGGGTCGTCAGCTGGTTTTCCTCGACTCTCTGCTGTGTGAGCTCCAGAACCTTGCGCGCGGTCTTGGGATCGAGCGCGGCGGTATGTTCATCCAGCAGAAGAAGTTCCGGTTTGACCAGCGTCGCCATCAGAAGCGTCAGTGCCTGACGCTGTCCGCCGGACAGAAGTCCTACCTTGGCGGTAAGACGGTCTTCAAGGCCAAGCCCTAAAGGTTCGAGCAGCTTCGCGTATTCTTTGCGTTCGCTTTCGGTCAGGCCTCTGCGCAGGGTACGTTTCGCGCCTTTGCGCTTGGCGATCGAAAGATTCTCCTGGATCGTCAGATCGCTGCAGGTCCCCATCAGCGGATCCTGGAAGACTCGGCCGATGAAACCGGCACGCTCATATTCCTTGAGATGCGTGATATCGCGGCCGTTCAGCTCGACCTTGCCCTTATCTACCGCATAGGTGCCGGCGATCAGATTCAGCAGCGTCGATTTACCGGAGCCGTTGCCGCCGATGACAGTTACGAAGTCATGCGGCCGGATATGTAAAGAGAGATCTTCAAAGACGACTTTTTCGTTCGGTGTGCCGGCATTGAAAGCCTTGCTTACATTACTTACTTTCAGCACGTTTTGTCCCTCTCTTTCTGGTGAAATCGGTCAGGTAGATCGCAAGCGCGACCAGGATCGCGGTAAACAGTTTCATATCGTTGGCGTTGACGAGCGAGGAGTTGATCGCGAAGGCAACGATCATACGATAGATGATCGAGCCGGCAACAACGCCGAACAGACGGATGATGAAGGATTTCTCCCGCAGGAACACTTCACCGATGATGACAGATGCAAGACCGATGACGATCGCACCGATACCCATCTGCACATCCGCAAAAGCATTGTACTGACTGACCAGCGAGCCGCTGAGCGCGATCAGGGCATTCGCCAGCATCAGACCGGCCGTCTTGATGCGGTCACTGTTGACACCGTTGGCGGTGACCATGCGGTCATTGATACCGGTAGCAACGATCATGAAACCGAATTCGGTATTCAGGAACCAGACCAGGAACACGATCACGATCAGGATCACGATGACGCCGAGTATGATCGCGGCGTCACGATCCTTGCGGAAACCGAGCAGACCGCTGAGATTCGTCAGGATCGTCGTAACCTGATTCAGCGGGATATTTGCCTTGCCCATGACACGCAGGTTGACCGAATACAGTCCGGTCATCGTCAGGATGCCCGCTAAAAGTGACGGGATCCGCATCTTCGTGTGCAGGAAACCGGTGATATAGCCGGCACAGCAGCCTGCCAGAACAGACAAGCAGATCGCCAGAAACGGCGGCACATTCCGGATCAGAGCCGCTGCCGTGACCGCAGCTCCGAGCGTAAAGGAACTCTCGGAAGTCAGGTCCGAAATATTCAGGATACGGTAGGAGATGTAGATCCCGATCGCCAGGATCGACCACAGAAGACCCTGGGCCAGGGCGGAAGTTAAGACAAGAGTCATAGTTTAGTTCCTCATATCGATCGCAGATGCCTTGAAATCATCTGTCAGCTGGATCCCGATCGCTTCAAGCGTATCGGAGTTGTAGTAGACGGTACCGCTTTTATCGTAACCGACCGGCAGTGTACCGATATCTTCGCCGTTCAGGACTTTGACTGCCATTTCCGCAGTCTGTTTCCCGAGATCATAGTAATTTACGCCAAGTGACAGACAGCCGCCGTTTTTGACCATGTCCGAGACACCGACCAGGGTGATCAGGCCGCGTTCCCGTGAGATCACGTCGACCGAACCCATTGCCGAAGCGATGTTGTTGTCGGTCGGGATATAGACGGCATCCGCGTCCGCGGCTAGGGAAGCCATCGCGTCATTGATGACGGTCTTATCCGGGATCGTTACCCGTTTGACCTCGATCCCGCGCTTCTCACATTCCGCTTCCATCTGGTTCGCCTGGATTTCCGAATTCACTTCGCTTGAAGTATAGAGGATCCCCAGGGTCTTGATGTCCGGTTTGACAGAGAGAAGAAGATCGAGCTGGGCGTCCATCGGACAGTTGTCGCTGGTTCCCGAAACGAGTCCGCCGGGATGTTCGTTGCTGTCAACGAGACCGGCATCGGCATAATCGGTGATCGCTGTTCCCAGGATCGGCGTATCCTGGTTGACCGCCACCAGCTGCTGGGCCGGGGGCGTCGCGATCGCCAGGATCAGATCAGGAGCTTCCGCGATGAGATGGTCCGCCATGGTGGCCATATTAGACTGATCGCCTTCCGGATTCTGGTAATCCACGATCAGATTCTCCCCTTCGACATAGCCCGCTTCGGCTAAGCCGTCAAGGAATCCCTGACGCGCTTCATCGAGCGAACCGTGGGTCATCATCTGCAGGATACCGATCTTGACGGTATTTTCATCGTCCGCTGTTTCCTGCGGAGCGGATCCGGTACAGCCGGCAAGCAGCATCACGATCAGGATCAGTGCAAGTTTGTTTACGAGCTTCATCTGTCTCTCCTCCAAAAAGAAAGCCGGTCAGACAAAGGACGACCGGCTATCGTGTTACCACCTTTATTCACCCGTATCTTGCGATACAGGCCTCTGCGACCACTATCATGGTCCGATGAAATAACGTTCATCTTCCGTACAGCCCTACTCATTTCAGGCCGTCCGCTAACCGGGGAATTCTACGGTCTTTTGCCGGGTCTTCTCTCAGCTTAGGAAGACTTCTCTGTCAGCAAGCTCTCCGTATACTATTTCGGATCATAGCGTTTATAGCATTATCCTAATCCCGGATTCTGAAAATGTCAATCCTGTTTTCTGAAAATATTTTCAATAGGCAACTATTACTGCGCCATATCTTCGCCTGTTACGTCGGCCGGAAGTTCGAGTCCGAGTTCAGCGAGAGTCTTGGAGTTGAAGTAAACAGTACCTGTTGTATCGAAGCCGACCGGGATCTCGGCGACGTTGGCGCCGTTGAGGATCGCGACAGCCTGTTCCGCAGTCTTCTGGCCGAGGGTGAAGTAGTTGACGCCAAGGGACAGAGCGCCGCCCTGGGAGACCATGTTGGATTCGCCGCACAGAGTGATGATGCCGTTTTCTCTGGCAACTACGTCAACGGAACCCATCGCGGAAGCGATATTGTTGTCGGTCGGGATGTAGATCGCGTCAACTTCACCGACGAAGGAATGCATCGCGTCATCGATCATTGTCTTATCGGAGATCGTAACGATCTTTGTCTGGATACCGAAGGATGCGCAGACTTCATGCATCTGGTTTGCCTGGATCTCGGAGTTTACTTCACTGGAAGTGTAGATGATACCGAGCGTCTTGACATCCGGCTTAACGGAAAGCAGGAGGTTCAGCTGGGCATCCATCGGGCAGTTATCACTCATACCGGAAAGCAGTCCGCCGGGAGCGTCATTCGTCTCAACGAGACCGGCACCCATGAAATCAGTGATCGCTGTTGCCAGGATCGGGGTATGATCATTGACGCTGACGAGCTGCTGGGCAGCCGGTGTCGCGATCGCCAGGATCAGGTCGAGATCTTCCGCGATCAGATGGTCCGCCATCGTCGCCAGGTTGGACTGGTCGCCTTCCGGATTCTGGAAATCAAAGACAACGTTCTTTCCTTCGACGAAACCCGCTTCTTCAAGACCTGCCTTGAAGCCGTCAAAAGCCGCGTCGAGAGCGTCATGTGTTAAAAGCTGAAGGATACCGATACGGACGACTTTCGTTTCTTCGGTCGGTTCCGGGGCCGTTTCGGATGTGGGAGTGCTGGAGGAATTGCAGGCTGCAAGCGCGAGGATCATCATGATGCTCAGCAGGATGGTTACGATCTTTTTCATGTTCTTCTATCTCCTTTAACATAAAAAGCCGGCTACCCAAAGGACGACCGGCTCGCTCGTGATACCACCTTTTTTCGCCCGCGCCTTACGACGCAGACCTCTTCAGCCACCAACATGGCTTGACTCTGTAACGGGAATCCCCCGTAAGGCCATTGCCTGCCTTCCGTTCACCGTTGTATTCCCTGATGTGCGCTGAGCCCTTCCCACCTAACGGGCTTCTCTTTCAGAACAGAGATCAGGTACTCTTTCGGATCGATACGTTATGAGAAGATTGTAACATAATTTGAAAGCATGTCAACACATTTTCACAAAATGTAAACATTTTCATCATTACTCTTTTTTGATGGCCAGGCACTGCCGCGAAAAGTACTTTTCGGTCCCTCCTCCGGAAACGGTGCTACAATCATATCTGAGGAAAGAAACTATGTCATTTATTGTGTTTGCAGACGGGACTGCCAATCTTCCCGGAAGCCTCCTGGACGGGATCGTACTTCTTCCTAGTGAATATACAGTAAACGGGGAACCGCGCACCTATACCGGAGACATTGAACATTTCGATATGAAAAGCTACTATGACGGCCTGCGCAATGGCGTCAAAGTCCAGACCAGTCTATTGAATACAGGCCTTTTTCTCACGCATTTCACACCGGTCCTGCAGGAAGGAAAAGATGTGATCTATATCGCGATGAGTTCCGGGATCAGCGGCACCTATAACGCTGCCCGTCTTGCGGCGGAACAGCTGCAGGAGGAATTCCCGGAGCGTTTCGTCCATATCGTTGACTCGCAGGGCTGCGGCTTCGGCAATGGCATGCTGGCGATCAAAGCAGCGCAGCTCAGCAAAGAGAATACCGATGTCCGCGAAGCCGCAAGGATACTGGATGAGATGGTCCCCCACTGCTGTCAGTACTTCACGGTGGATGATCTGAACTTCCTGAAGAAGACCGGCAGAGTCAGCGGCGCGACGGCAGCGATCGGAACGACCTTCCACATCAAGCCGATCCTCTACGGCGATAAGACCGGTCATATCGTCTCCTGTGCTGTTGCTCAGGGACGCAGAAGGTCGATCAAAATGCTGGCGGGCAAGTACCGCGAAAAACGGCTGGACCTCGAGGAACCGGACGTCTACATCTCCAATGGCGACTGTATCGAAGATGCCGAGATGCTGAAGGATCTGATCCTGGAGGAGACGCCAAAGGCAAAAGTCACGATCTGTCCCCACGAGCCCTTCTCCGGCTCCCATGTCGGACCGGGCATGCTGGGACTGTTCTTCCAGGGCAAGGAAAGATAAAAAAGGCAGTGATCTGCCTTTTCCTTTTGAAAACTGTAATCTCTGTCAGTCCTTCTGTTTCCCGGCGATACGGAAGAGATTCACGCCAAGCAGGACGAGCAGAACAAGCGAAGCGAAACCCATACCGGCTTCCATACTGATCGAAAAACGATCTGCGGCATTTCCGAAAGTTCCCAGCAGGAAATACAATACAGCCAGAGTCAGATACCAGTAGGAACGGTAGTTAATACTGAACCCGCCGTTGATCAGAGCCAGAAGCAGATTCCAGCCCATGCCGAAAACAGCCGGTGCCAGCGGCATCTTCTGCAGACAGCTTCGTACAGACGGATAGGATCGCTTCATATGCCTTACTCTTCTGCAGGTCGTTTATGACATTTTTTTGTTACAGGTTTCCGGTATCCTGCAGATAATCCAGGATGTGCCCGAGGACTTCTTCGCGCTGCGGTTCAAAACCATGACCGCCGCCTTTGATGACATGGAATTCAACATCCTCCAGCATTTCCGAAAGCTTTACCGCGTAACGAAGCGGGATGACCGGATCTGCGTCTCCATGCATCAGTAGGGTATGCCCTTTATATTTCGCGATCTCACCGGAAAGATCAAGATCGTATACATCTTCCGCGTATTTTCTTCCCACTTCCACGAAAAACAGCGGGAAGCGTTCAGGAATGGCGTTTCTGTTCGGGAACATGGCGCGGGCGTTTTCCGCGATCATCAGCGCCGGATAAAGAAGGATCAGACCGCTGATCTTTTCGCTTTCAGCAGCTGCCGCAAGTCCGGAGGCGGCACCGCCCTGACTTTCACCCATCAGAACGATCCGCTGCGGATCGACAAAATCCCAGCTCTTCGCCGCCTCAATGATCGCCCGGATATCGGAGACCTCCGTCAGAAGCGACATCTGCATCGGATCGCCTTCGCTGCGGCTTCCTCCGCCGCCGCGGAAGTTGAACAGATAACACGCAAAACCGTGTCCGGCAAGGATCTTGGCATATTTGCTGAGGGAAAGGTAATTTGCGCCCAGGCCATGGGAAACGATGATCAGCGGGTGCTTCTCTTCTCCGTTCTGCGGGAGCCAGATCTTGCCCCAGATCATCTGACCGTTGTTGTCGACGGTGAGTTCTTTCTTTTCTATCGCTGTTTCCGGAACATCGTTCCAGGTTTCATATTTTCGCATTTGCGTACCTCGTTTATCTTAAGATCGTTGATAATAATCATTATATATGAAGGACCGGAGAAAAGGAAAAGGACCTCAGCCTGGTCCCTTACCTTATGAGAAGAAATAAATGAAAAATTGCTTACACTAATAGTAAAACACTTTTATGTGAGGGTTCTGTGAAAGAAAACCAAAAAGTTTCAAACATTTGCCATCCTCCTCATTCCACATAAAAACAGCCTTTTTTCAGGCTGTTTTTACTTGATTATTTCAGCGGATCCTTAATACATTCCGCCCATGCCGCCAGCCGGAGCTGCCGGTTCTTTTTCCTTGATCGTGCCGACTGCAGCTTCGGTCGTCAGGAACAGGCCGGAGATGCTGGCTGCGTTCAGAACTGCGGAACGGGTGACTTTACACGGATCAACGATACCGCTCTTGAACATATCGACCCATTTGCCTTCCTTGGCATCGAAGCCGACGTTGGACTTCTTGGAGAGCTGCTGCTCAACGATATCCTTACCGTTGTAACCGGCGTTCTCAGCGATCTGGAAGAGCGGTTCGCTCAGGGATTCGAGAACGATGCGGATACCCTTGGAGACATCCGGGTTCGCGTCATGAAGCTTGTTCTTGAGTTCCTTGTAGATATCCATCAGGCAGGCGCCGCCGCCGATGACGATACCCTCTTCGATCGCGGCCTTGGTCGCGTTCAGAGCATCTTCGATACGCAGTTTCTTTTCCTTCAGTTCTGTCTCTGTCGTAGCACCGACTTTGATGACAGCAACGCCGTTCGTCAGTTTTGCGAGACGTTCCTGCAGACGTTTTCTGTTGTAATCGGAATCAGCTGCTTCGATCATGCTTTCGATCTCTTTTACGCGCTCGTCGAATGCTGTCTTGTCGCCGGCACCTTCGATGATCGTTGTGTGATCCTTTTCGACGATGACTTTCTTACATGTACCGAGATCTTCGATCTTCATATCCTGCAGGTTCATGCCGAGATCCTTGGAATAGAATCTTGCGCCTGTCAGGACAGCGATATCGCTCAGGTTGTCTTTCTGGTTGTCGCCGAAGCCCGGAGCCTTGGTGGCAACGACATTGAATGTGCCTCTGAGCTTGTTGACGATCAATGTGGAAGTGACTTCGTTATCGATATCATCCGCAATGATCAGTAACGGCTTGTTCATCTGAACGATCTGTTCCAGCATGGAAAGGACATCCTGGATCGTGGAGATCTTCTGGTCTGTGACCATGATCAGCGGATTTTCCAGTTCGACCTGCATCTTTTCACGGTCAGTGACCATGTACGGGGAAATGTAGCCCTTGTCGTAACGCAGACCTTCGGTAACTTCGAGGGATGTTTCGAAGCCCTTGGATTCATCAACGTTGATAACACCGTTCTTACCGACCTTCTCCATTGCTTCGGAGATGATCTTGCCGATCTCCTTGGAACCGCTGGAGATCGTCGCGACAGAAGCGATGTCGCTGTTGGATTCGACTTTATGCGCACGCTTCAGAAGACTGGAAGCAACTTCCTTGGAAGCATATTCGATACCCTCTTTTAAGAGAACCGGGTTGGAACCCTTGTTTACAGCATCGATACCGTGATGGATCATCGTCTGTGCAAGCAGAGTCGCGGTCGTTGTACCGTCACCTGCTGTGTCATTCGTATTGTTGGCGACTTCATAAACGAGCTTGGCGCCCATGTTCATGAACGGGTCATCCAGTTCAACTTCCTTGGCGATGGTGACACCATCGTTGGTGATCAGCGGGGAGCCGTAGCTTCTGTCAAGAACGACATTACGTCCCTTCGGACCTAATGTGACTTTAACTGCATCAGCCAGCTTATCGACGCCTTCCAGCATCAGATCGCGGGCATCTTTTCCGTATTTTAATTCTTTTGCCATATTCTTTCTCCTATTCTACGATCGCGAGGATATTCTCGGCATTGATCAGGATGTATTCTTCATCCTTGTCTTTGACTTCCGTGCCGGAATACTTCTTGTACATAACCTTATCGCCGACTTTTAACGGCATTTCATATACTTTGTCGTGGACCTTGATCTCTTTGCAGTGGAGATCGCAGCTACACGCGCAAATTCCTCATTTGTTTCTTTCTGTGTGATAATGATACCGCTGGCAGTTTCTCTGCTGGCTTTTTCTTTCTTTAATAAGACATTGTCATATAATGGTCTGATCATATCTTTATAATTCCTCCTACCTTTACCTATTATAAACACAAATAGCACTCTGTCAAGAAGAGTGCTAGATTAACACAAAATTAGTCGAATTATCTATCTTTTCTGCCGGGATCACAGAAGACAGAAGACCCGTCAGATGATGCCGAGCGGGATCAGTGTGGCCAGACAGACCGCGACGCAGCCCCAGACCGCGATCAGAAAACTTCTCTGCGTTTTCTGTTTGGTGTACGGAATATAGTTACAGGCCAGAAAGAACGGGATATATGTCGTCACAAAGACCGGCAGGACGCCCCACCACTTATATACCCAGATGAAGGAATGATTCGATGTGCCTGCCAGAAACGACTCAAACAGCGCGAAGAGCAGCGCCATACTGAGCGCGCCCATCAGTTTCTGCTTATTTGTCGGCTTGTTCGGCAGCATCTTGTAGGAGATGATCCCGGCCAGGGAAAACATCATCGATAGTTCCCAGCAGACCCCGATCAGCAGAATGAAGGTCGTAGAGGCATTGCTGACAGACCAGAGCGGATACCCGGCAAAATGGGCGATCACGGCATTGCCGATCTCATAGAGCCAGTGCACGCCGTACAGCGAGAAACCGGCGACGATCGCCTTATAGTCCTTCTTTTTGTATTCACTCCAGTAAACGTAGAAAACAACGGCAAGGATGAAAATGAACGTCCAGTTGAAGTTCGCAGTGCTGCGCACCAGGATCGCGTCAACGAGATCCTTCGCTTCCTGCGAACCATCTCCCCAAAATACAAACATATTATACGTCTCCGTTTCCTGATTTCATTATGACACAAATCAAAACGAGAAGAATGCTATAATAAGGATAATCAAAGACAAGCAGAGGAAGAAGACAATGAATAAAGCAAGAATCGAAAAAATGTTTCCAACTTCCGTCGTTGCCATGGAGACGACCGATGTTTTCAGCGTCAAGATCAACGGCGCTAAATTCTGCAATATCCAGCCGCTTGAGGTCTGGAAAGATAACGAAGGAAAAGAGTGGCTGAACGTCAGCTTCAAGATCAGTGTAGAAGGTAATGTCATGTGTGAAGGCAAATACGCGCTTGACCGCAGCGATCTGGAAGAACAGCTGAAGAGACTGAATGCCGCTCTGATCAATACCTATTTCACACTCTATGGCGATGAGACGACCGGTTTCAGTATCGACCAGGCTGAGTCGGACACACTGCTCTCCGAGATCAACAACTGGCTCTCTGTAAACGGTTAAGAGCTCTTTTTCATTAAGGATCCTGATACGGAATACCGTCTGCATGACGGTATTTTTCTATTCCGGATTTGACAGTATGCATTATTTGCATTACTATTGATAATGCAAGGAGAAAGAACTGTTCTATTCTGACGGTTCGGATAAAAATATGAATACTGTACCTGTACTGTCCATGTTCTTCATGGGAATATCTGCCCTGATCAGCGTTCTGATCCCGGTATCGCTTCTTATCTGGCTGCGCCGCAAAGGAGCGGATCTCATTCCTTTCTTTGTCGGCTGTCTCACTTTTGTTCTGTTCGCGCTGGTGCTTGAATCGCTTGTCCACCAGGTCGTTCTCACCTCTTCCGCGGGAGCCGTGATCCAGGGAAACATATTTCTTTACGCCTTATACGGAGGAGTGATGGCAGCGCTGTTTGAGGAATGCGGACGTTTTCTGGCCTTCCGCTTTCCGCTGCGCAAATACAGCGGAAACGACCGCAATGCCCTGATGTACGGTGCCGGCCACGGCGGAATCGAATCCATGGTCGTCCTTGGAGGGAGCATGATCAGCAATCTGGTATATGCCTCAATGGTCAACCGGGGAACGATCGGCGATCTGCTGGCGGCGCTCGATCCGGCACAGCAGCAGCAACTGTCGGGAGTGATCAACTCGATGATCTCATCCCCTTCCTACATCTTTCTGCTCGGATCGGTCGAAAGGATCCTGGCCGTTATCCTGCAAATCAGCCTGTCCGTCTTCGTCTTCTACGCCGTAAAACGAAAGGAAACGAAGCTCTTCCTGCTGGCTTTGCTGGTCCATTTCCTGGTCGACGCTGTGACCGTGATCCTGAGCTCGGCGATCCCTTCAGCGATCCTTATTGAGATCTGCCTCGCATTCATGGTGGCGATTGTCGCTTATATCGCCCGGAAGGTCTACAGGGAAGCAAAGGAAAATACCGGCAAATAGGCCGCTGTTTCACTGAAAAAAACAAAAAACAGCAGATATCCTCTGCTGTAAAAAAAGGGGAAACCGATGGGTTTCCCTTTTTAATTGCTTAAGCTTCGGTAGAAACGACTTCCTGCGGGAGCTCGCCTTCTTCAAGAGTTTTCTTGTGGCGTGCTTCGGTGCGGATATGACGTTCTTCCGCCATCTCTGCGGCTCTCTTTTCGACCAGTTCCGTTGTCTCGCGGGTAAACGGTGAACCGGTACCGGCCGGGATCAGTTTACCGATGATGACATTTTCCTTCAGACCGCGCAAGTGATCGATCTTGGAATTGACGACGGCGTCGGTAAGGACACGTGTCGTTTCCTGGAAGGATGCGGCGGAGAGGAAGGATTCTGTTTCAACGGAGGCCTTGGAGATACCCTGGAGGACCGGAGTGAACTTCGCCGGGACCTTGCCTTCGAGCAGGAGCGCGTTGTTCAGTTCGGTGATCTTCTTCAGGGACAGTGTCTGTCCTGCAGAGTAGCTGCTGTCACCAGGCTCAACGATCATGACTTTCTTGAGCATCTGGTGGATGATGATCTCGACGTGTTTGTCGGAGATATCGATACCGGCTACAGCGTAGACCTTCTTAACTTCCTTGAGGATGTAGTTTTCAACTGCCTGGACACCGGCAACTTCGATCAGTTCCTTCGGATCGACATTGCCTTCTGTCAGTTTCTGACCTGTCTGGATCTGAGCACCGAGCTTGATCGTCGGGCGCAGTACCTGAGCGGCGCTCGTCTTATGTTCAATGCTCTCCTGAGCATTGGTGATGACGATCTTCATACCGCTGTGGTTTTCCAGTTCATCAAGGGCTGTGATCTCACCGCTGATCTTTGCCAGGACGGCCGAACGTTTCGGGCGGCGTGCTTCGAACAGTTCTTCGACACGCGGCAGACCCTGTGTGATATCCGCATCGGCGTTCGCGTTCGCGACACCGCCGGTATGGAAGGTACGCATGGTCAGCTGAGTACCGGGTTCACCGATGGACTGGGCAGCCATGATACCGATCGCTTCGCCGTTTTCAGCGAGCTTGCCGGTAGCCATATGGCGGCCGTAGCACTTACGGCAGACACCGTTCTTGGCATTGCAGGTAAAGGTGTTGCGGATATAGACGCCCTGGACACCGGACTTAACGATACGTTCCGCGATATCTTCATCAATGAATTCATCGCTGGCGACGATCAGTTCGCCGGTCTCCGGATCGACGATATCTTCCTTGATGTAACGGCCGATGATACGGTCGTAGAGGTTTTCGATGACAGAGTTGTTCTGTTCCTCATCGACGATCGCCGAGACATAGTAACGGCGGTCGGTATGACAGTCGTCCTCAGAGATGATGACATCCTGGGCGACATCGACAAGTCTTCTGGTCAGATAACCGGATTCAGCTGTCTTCAGAGCTGTATCGGTCAGACCTTTACGGACACCATGGGTGGAAATGAAAAACTCGGATACGTTCAGACCTTCACGGAAGGAGGAATAGATCGGGACTTCGATGATCGAAGGCTGATATTCCTTCTTGGATTTGGACTGGACCGGACGAGCCATCAGACCACGCATGCCGGCCAGCTGTGTAAAGTTACCCTTGTTACCACGGGCACCGGAGACAGCCATCATGTTGATCGGGGATTTACGCGGCATGGAGCGCATGACCTCGTCACCGATCAGACCGGTAGTGGTATCCCACAGGTTCTTGAACAGTTTTTCCCATTCCGGCGGAGTCAGCTGACCTCTCTTGAGGAGGTTCTGCAGGACATCCGCTTTCTTTCTCGCTTCATCGACATATTCCTGCTTGCCCGGAGCGACGTTGATATCGGATAAGGAGACGGTCATTCCGGCAACAGTGGAGTACTTGAAGCCCAGATCCTTGATCGAGTCAAGGATATCGGAGGAACCTTCCGTACGATAGCGTTTGAAGACTTCCGCAATGACTTTGGAAAGGTCTTTTTTAACGAATTCGGGACGGATCGGCTGATTCGCGATGTATTCCTTGATATCGGTACCAAGCGGTACGAAATCGGAATCCGGGGTCTTCTTCAGGTTCTGCTCGCTGACTTTGTTGATGTACGGGAAATCAGACGGGAACTTGGAGTTGAAGATCAGTTTACCGACTGTGGTGATCAGGTACATATCGTTCTGCTTCTCTGTGAAGTCTTCCTTATGGAGATTCTTCGCATAGATCGCGATACGTGTATGCAGGTGGACCTGCTTGTCTTCATACGCCATCAGTACTTCGTTGAAGTCCTTGAAGACGTGACCTTCGTTGTCACCGAAGGTGCGCCACATTTCAGCGGCCTGATGATCACCCAGTTTTTCGATCTTATCTGCCTTCTCATAGAATTCCTGAGCGGTCTCTTCCATGTTCAGATAGAAGTTACCGAGGACCATATCCTGAGAAGGAGTAACGATCGGCTTACCATCTTTCGGACCGAGGATGTTGTTGGAAGCCATCATCAGGATCTCGGATTCTGCTCTGGCTTTCTCGCTCAGCGGAAGGTGTACGGCCATCTGGTCGCCATCGAAGTCCGCGTTGAAGCCCGGACATACGAGCGGATGCAGACGGATCGCTCTGCCTTCAACAAGTTTCGGTTTGAAAGACTGGATTCCCAGACGGTGCAGAGTCGGTGCACGGTTCAGGAATACCGGATGCTGGTCCATGACCTGCTCGAGAACATCCCAGATCTGCGGATCACCGCGATCGATCATCTTCTCGGCGTTTTTCGGGTTCGGAGCCAGTTCCTGGTTAACGATCTCATTCATGACAAAGGGCTTGTAGAGCTGGATCGCCATTTCACGCGGGATACCGCACTGGTACATCTTGAGGTCCGGTCCGACGGCGATAACGCTACGGCCGGAGAAGTCAACACGCTTACCAAGCAGGTTCTGACGGAAACGACCCTGTTTACCCTTTAAGGAATGGGATAAGGATTTTAAGACACGGTTACCGGCGCCCTTGATCGGAGCCGAACGGCGTCCGTTATCGATCAGTGCGTCGACCGCTTCCTGCAGCATACGTTTTTCGTTCTGGACGATGATGGTAGGAGTACCGATCTCGAGCAGTTTCTTCAAACGGTTGTTACGGGTGATAACACGACGGTAGAGATCGTTCAGATCGCTGGTAGCGAAACGACCGCCATCGAGCTGCAGCATCGGGCGGAGATCCGGCGGAATGACCGGAAGTTCGGTCATGACCATCCATTCCGGCTTGTTGTTGGAGCTGACGAACGCGTCGATCGTTTCGAGACGCTTGATCAGCTTCTTACGCTTATCGCCCTGTGCTTTTTCCAGATCCTTTTCGATCTGTTCTTTTTCTTTCAGGACATCGACCTGTTCCAGAAGCGTTTTGATCGCTTCGGCACCGGTCTTGGCCTCAAAGCTGTCTTCACCATAAGTGATCTTCTTTTCGCGGTATTCTCTCTCGGAGAGGATCTGCTTGTAGGAAAGATCTGTGCTTCCCGGATTGGTGACGATCCAGGATACGAAGTATACGACTTCCTCGAGCGCTTTCGGCGGAACATCGAGGACGAGACCCATGCGGCTCGGGATTCCCTTCAGATACCAGATATGTGCGACCGGAGCTGCCAGGGAGATATGACCCATCCTCTCTCTGCGTACAGAGGATTTGGTGATCTCAACACCGCAGCGGTCACAGATAACGCCTTTATAGCGTACTTTCTTGTATTTGCCGCAGGCACATTCCCAGTCCTTGACCGGACCGAAGATGCGTTCACAGAAGAGACCGTCGCGTTCCGGTTTCTGGGAACGGTAGTTGATGGTCTCCGGCTTGGTTACCTCACCATGAGACCATTCGAGGATACGCTCCGGAGAAGCCAGTCCTACCTGTAAGGCGGAAAATGTTTTTCTTGCCATTGCTTTACCTCCTCTTAGTCCTCATCGTCAAAGCCCATGACAGCTTCGGCGACTTCTTCTGTTTCATTGCCCTCGGAATCCGTGATCGCCAGACCTTCTGTGTCAGCGACCATTTCCGGCTTGAATTCGCTCTCGCGTTCTTCTTCCGCGTCGAGTTCGTTGAAGTCGATCTCTTCGCCATTCTCATCCAGCATTCGGACATCGATCGCAAGTGCCTGGAGTTCGTTCTTCAGGACCTTGAAGGATTCCGGGATACCCGGTTCAGGAATGTCGTTGCCCTTGATGATCGCTTCGTAAGTTCTTGTACGTCCGTTGACGTCATCGGACTTAACGGTCAGGATCTCTTCCAGGGTATGAGCAGCACCGTAGGCTTCGAGAGCCCATACTTCCATCTCACCGAAACGCTGGCCGCCGTTCTGGGCTTTACCGCCAAGAGGCTGCTGAGTAACGAGAGAGTATGGACCTGTAGCACGTGCGTGCAGTTTATCATCGACCATGTGGGCCAGTTTGATGTAGTACATGACACCAACAGAGATACGTTCGTCGTATTCTTCACCGGTTCTGCCGTCACGCAGGACAAGCTTGCCGTCGGCAGGAGTTCCGGCTTCAGCCATGATGTCACGGAGTTCCTCGTTGGTGATACCGTCGAAGACCGGAGTCGAGAATTTGACGCCGAGCTTCTTGGCTGCCATACCAAGGTGGATCTCCAGGACCTGACCGATATTCATACGGGACGGAACGCCGAACGGGTTCAGCATGATATCGACCGGTGTGCCATCCGGCATGAACGGCATATCTTCTTCCGGAAGGATCTTGGAGATAACGCCTTTGTTACCGTGACGGCCGGCCATCTTATCGCCTTCAGAGATCTTACGTTTCTGAACGACGTAGACCTTTACGACTTCTGTAACACCCGGATCGAGCTCGTAGCCTTCGCTGCGGCGGAAGATCCGGACAGCCTGAACGATACCGGCACCACCGTGCGGTACGCGCAGGGAGTTGTCACGTACTTCGTGGGATTTCTCACCGAAGATCGCGAGCAACAGTTTTTCTTCCGGAGAAGCGTCGCTCTGTCCCTTCGGAGTTACTTTACCGACCAGGATATCGCCTTCCTTGACTTCCGCACCGACCATGACGATACCGCGTCCGTCGAGGTTGCGGCAGGCTGTATCGGATACATTCGGGATATCTCTGGTGATCTCTTCAGCACCGAGCTTGGTGTTGCGGCACTCAAGAGAGTATTCATCGATGTGGATGGATGTGTAGACATCATCCTTGACCAGTCTCTCGGAGAGAATGATCGCATCTTCGTAGTTATAACCGTGCCAGGTCATGAACGCGATGGTCACGTTCTGGCCAAGTGCCAGTTCGCCGTCTTCCATGGAAGGACCGTCGGCGATGATATCGCCCTTCTTGACAGTTTCACCGTTGTTGACGATCGGTCTGTGGTTGATGCAGGTGCCGGCGTTGGAACGGGAGAACTTGTCGAGCTTGTATTCGTGTTCACCATCTTCATTGGAGATGATGATCGTCTGGGCATCGGCATAGGTTACGGTACCGTCTTCTTCCGCCAGCAGAGCTGCGCCGGAGTCTTTGGCAATGACCTGTTCAATGCCGGTTCCGACATACGGAGAATGCGGTTTTAAAAGCGGAACTGCCTGACGCTGCATGTTCGCGCCCATCAGAGCACGGCTCGCGTCATCGTTCTCGAGGAACGGGATACAGGCAGCCGCAACGGAAACGATCTGTTTCGGGGAAACGTCGGCCAGCTCGACTTTTTCTCTGGCGACCAGGACAGTTTCACCCGCTTTACGGGCAACGACCTGTTCGTTGGCGAGTTCGCCGTCGATGACTTCGTTCGCCTGGGCAATGTAGTAGTCAGCTTCTTCATCGGCAGCCAGGTAGATGTAATCTTCGCTGACCTTGCCGTCCTTGACCTTACGGTAAGGAGTTTCGATGAAGCCGTATTCATTGACCTTCGCGTACGTTGTCAGGTAGGAGATCAGACCGATGTTCTGACCTTCCGGAGTTTCGATTGGGCAGATACGTCCGTAATGGGAGTTATGAACGTCTCGGACTTCGAAGCCGGCTCTTTCTCTGGTAAGACCGCCCGAGCCTAATGCGGAGACACGACGCTTGTTGGTGATCTCTGCCAGCGGGTTCTGCTGATCCATGAACTGGGACAGCTGAGAGCTGGAGAAGAATTCCTTGATCGCGCCGGTCAGCGGACGGATATTTGTCAGAGCTTTCGGAGTTGCAGTCTCGAGATCTACGATCGACATCTTTTCCTTGACGGCCTTTTCCATACGGCTCAGACCGATCCGGAACTGGTTCTGGATCAGTTCACCGACTGTACGGATACGACGGTTGCCCAGCATATCGATATCATCGGTGCTGCCGATGCCGTCGAACATGGTCAGGGCATAGGAATAGAAAGCGATCATATCGGACATGGTGATGCACTTCTTGGAATCGATCGGGTCGATACCGATGAGCTTGACAACATGTCCGTCTTTGCGTTCGATCTCCGTTACCTGGTTCGCGTTACCGACGAACCAGCCGCTGATCTCTTCACCGTTGGTGATGCGCTCACGCAGGACAGTTTCGTTATCGCTGCTCAGCATGTAGCAGTCAGTATCCGGTAAATAGCGCGGCATTAAAGGTGTTTCATCCGCACCAAGAATGTCTTTGCCCTTCTTGTCTGTCAGACGGCCGAGAACGAAGAATCTCTGACCGTAGTTGAGTACGGCATTCAGATTCTGTTCTGTCAGTTTGACTTCCTTGGCGATGATCCCGGAGTAGACCGTGACCTTCTCGACTTCCTTGGCGAGATCTTTGATGTCGGCATCATTCAGGACTGTGCCGGCCGGAACGATACGGTTCTTGAGTTCCACATCGTTTGCCAGTACACGTCCGCACAGAGCCAGCTTGTCTGCTGTTTCCACAACGGCTTTTGCCGGATGGGAGAACTGATAGGAGAACGGGAATGCTTCCACATGGGAACCCTTGGCCATTTCTTCCTTGAGCAGATTGCGCTCTTCTCTGCCGATGAAGGTGCCCTTCTTCATTAAGAGGGTACCGTCAGCTTTGTAGAGATCGGTATGAAGAGTCTGATTCTCCATGCGGTCAACTACGCTGAGCTTCTTTTTCAGTTTGTAACGACCGGCCTTCGTTAAGTCATATTTCTTCTGATCGAAGAATTTTGCGTTCATTAACGAAACCGCACCTTCCATCGTCGGAACTTCATCCGACTTCTGGTTTTCGTAGATGGCGATCAGCGCTTCAGTACGGGTGCGCGGCTTGTCGTAATCAAGAGTATTAATAATTTCTTCGTAAGGTCCGAAGAATGAAGTGAAAAGTGCTTCATAGATGCTTAAGAACTCACGCTCGGAGTTCTGAGCAACCAGATCTTCGTAATAAGGGCGACCAAAAGCTTCTAAGAATTTTTTAATACCGTCAGTCGAGAAGCTGTCTTCACCCTTCTCGTAATCCAGCGAAAATCCGATAGCCTTCAGCAGGATCGTAGACAGTATCTTACGTTTGCGGTCTACGCTCATGTTGAGAATGCGGCCGAGTGTCGTTTTCTTATCGTCACTCATGTATTCCAGCCAGGTGCCTCTGCCCGGGATGAGTTCGCAGGTGAAGATCTCCTTACCTGTCTTGTCATCTGTTGCGGTATCGAAGTACGCACCCGGAGAACGGACGATCTGAGATACGATTACTCGTTCGGCACCGTTGATGATGAAGGTACCGGAGGAGGTCATCATCGGGAAGTCGCCGAGGAAGACGTCTTCTTTCTTGGTGAAGACTTCACCTGTCTCCTCGTTGATCATCTCGAGTTCCATTTTCGCTTTTAACGGAGCGGCATAATTGACTTCTCTGAACTTACTTTCGTTGACATCGTATTTCGGTTTACCAAATTCATAATCGATAAAACGCAGACGAATGTTTCCGTTGTAGTTCTGAATTGGATAGATATCTTCGAAAACTTCCCGGATGCCTTCTTCGGCAAACCAGCGGAAGGAATCAGTCTGAATTTCTACCAGGTTCGGTAAAGCGAGGGATCCGCTTACCTTGGAATAATCACGGCGAGTAGAATGTCTTCCTGATTTGACAATGTTATAAGTCTTTTTGTCTGCCATTAATGCGCCGTCCTTTCTTCTGAGATATTACCGGACGCCCGGATAATCCAGTACCCGGCTTCTTTATGTAATATCTCTGTGTCATTAAATAAGTCTTTTAATCTCTTCAGCGTTGATTCCGCACCGTGTTTCTTCTTGATCACGATGTAAAGGCTGCCGTCCGCTGTCAGACAGCGGCGCGCCTTTTCATAGAGATCGAATATCGCCTGTTTTCCGGAATGGATCGGCGGATTGAGCAGGATCGTCTCGTAGAGCTTCCCCAGCTCAGTGATATCCGAAGTCACAACAGCGCAGATTTCCGCGGCATTGTTTTTCGCGTTGAGTCTCGTCAGTTCGACGGCCCGTTCGTTGATGTCGACGGCATCGACTTCCGTTTCCGGAAAGAGCCGTTTCATCACGATCCCGATGACGCCGAAACCGCAGCCGAGATCCAGCAGACGTTTCCCCGGAGGGAATGCCGCAGCTTCTTTTATTAAAAGATATGAACCGAAATCCACGTGCTCCTTGGAGAACACGCCGTTATCGGTAGTAAAGTTGAATGACTCATTATTGAACTGGTAGGTAAATGACTGTCTCTCCTCTTTCAGGGAGGCGTCATTCAGGAAATAATGAGACATTCGCCTTCTTATTTAACTTCTACGGTCGCACCGGCATCTTCGAACTTCTTCTTCAGTTCAGCAGCTTCATCCGGTGAGATGTTTTCCTTAATAACTGCCGGAACCTTATCAACAGCCTGCTTAGCTTCGAGTAAGCCTAAGCCTGTGATTTCACGGACTAACTTGATAACAGCGACCTTGGACTGACCAGCGGATGTTAAGCTGACAGTAACAGTGGACGGACCAGTCTGTTCAGCTTCTTCAGCCGGAGCAGCAGCAACTGCGACCGGAGCAGCAGCGGTAACGCCGAATTTTTCTTCGATAGCCTTGACTAATTCATTCAGGTCAAGAATTGTAGCTTCTTCAAGATACGCGAGGATATCTTCTTTATTTAACTTTGCCATTATTTTTCTCCTTTTCTTTTAATAAAATGATTGGCTTTGGTGTCTCAGCAGACGATCTGCTTTGACTTAGGCAGCAGCTTCTTCCTTTGCCTCTTCGGCTGCCGGAGCAGCACCGCCTTCGGCTCTTGCATCAGCAACTGCCTGGACAGCACGGGCAAATCCGGACAGCGGCTGCTGTAAGCAACCAAGTAACATGGACAGCATACCTTCTTTGTTGGGAAGTGTGGACAGTTCCTTGATCATCTTATCGTCGCAGACTTTGCCTTCAACGATACCTTCTTTCAGGATCAGGTTCTTGTGCTTCTTGGCGAACTTAGCCAGGATACGAGCACCTGCTGTAGCGTCCTTGGAGAATGCGTACGCATTCGGGCCTTTGAGAGACGGCTTGATGTCTTCGAATCCGAGGTCATCAGCAGCTCTTTCGAACATTGTGTTTTTGTAGACCTTTAAGTCAACGTTCTCAGCCTTTAACGCGCGGCGCAGTTCTGTAACTTCTGCTACAGTCAATCCACGGTATTCCACAACAACAGTAGCTCCGGCTTCCTTGATCTTATTGCTGATCTCGGAAACCATCTCCTGTTTTGCGTTCAATACAGCTTGATTCATATGTTCCTTCTTTCTAGCATCTAGATCCAAAAGGAATAAAAACCCGCACAAGACAGCGCGGGCTAAAAAATCATCTGATCTTTTCCCTCGGCAACCTTATTAAGCCTTTAAGCCGTTGCTGTCTTTGGTATATAGATGCTTTAGAATTATAGCAGAAGAGCGACATCTTGACAAGCAAAAAATCCAGTAAAAATGCGCTTTTTCTGCAGTTTTTTCTGTTCTGTTCCGCCGCTTCCTGCCGCAGGAGGGTTTCCGTCCCGGTGATCCGCGTTTTTCTTGACTGCTTTCCCCAAAAACAGATATTATTTTCATGTGCTTCAGGAGGTATACTATGGCATACACTAAGGAAGACATCCTGCGTAAAGCGGATGAGGAACAGATTGAATTCATCTATCTGCAGTTCGTTGACATTTTCGGTCAGCTGAAAAACGTCACACTCACCCGTTCGCAGCTTGAAAAAGCACTGAATAACCAGATCATGTTTGACGGATCCTCGATTGAGGGCTATTCGCGTATCAATGAATCCGACCAGTATCTGCGTCCCGATCTTGACACCTGGGTCATTCTGCCCTGGCGCAACGAGCCCGGCAAGAAAGCGGCCAGACTGATCTGCGATGTATACAACACCGACGGCACACCGTTTGCCGGGGACCCGCGTTACATCCTGAAAAGACAGCTCGAAAAAGCCGCAAAGCTTGGCTACACTTTCAACGTCGGTCCGGAATGCGAGTTCTTCCTGTTTACTGTCGATGAAAACGGCAAACCCACCACGACCACCGATGATGAAGCCTACTATTTTGACCAGGCACCGCTCGACCACGGAAACGATATCCGTGAAGACATCTGTGTCCATCTCGAAAAGATGGGCTTCGAGATCGAAGCGAGCCATCACGAGTCCGCTGCCGGTCAGCAGGAGATCGACTTCAAATATGCCGATGCTCTGAAAGCTGCCGACAACATCATGACTTTCAAGCTCGTCGTTAAGACACTTGCCCAGAAACACGGTCTGCATGCGACTTTCATGCCTAAGCCGGTATTCGGCATCAACGGTTCCGGTATGCATGTCAACATGTCCCTCTTTAAAAAGGGAAAGAACATCTTCGATGATCCCAAGGGCGTCAACGGGCTTTCTGCGAAGACCTACCAGTACATTGCCGGTATCCTGACCCATATCAAGAATATGACCGCGATCACCAATCCGCTGGTCAACTCCTATAAACGTCTTGTCCCCGGTTACGAAGCTCCCTGCTATGTTTCCTGGAGCGCTTCCAACCGTTCGACCCTGATTCGTATCCCTGCATCCCGCGGCAGCAGCACCCGTATCGAGCTCCGTTCCCCGGATCCGAGCTGCAACCCCTATCTTGCCCTGGCGGTCTGTCTGGCTGCCGGACTTGACGGCATCGAAAAAGAAATGAAGCCGATGAGAGAGAATACGGAAAACCTCTACCTGATGGAACAGAGCGTCCGCGAACAGAAAGGCATCCAGTCCCTTCCGGGATCTCTCGAAGATGCGCTCGAACTGCTCGCGAAAGACAAACTGCTGCTGGACGTTCTCGGCGACCATGTCTTCACCCAGTATGTCAAAGGCAAGAAGAAGGAAGTCGACGAATACCGCACCCGCGTTTCCCAGTGGGAGATCGAAAAATACCTGATGAATTACTGATCCCTGTGATCAGACAAAAAGATCGGAACGATTCTGTTCCGATCTTTTATATTGTGTGTATGTATCTGTGATTGTCAGTATTCCGTCTCTTTTTTGACTTCAGTACTGCTGTAATCGGCATAAACGATATCCGCGATCAGCTTTCCCTCTCTGTAGAACGATTCCGTCTTTTCTCTGGTCTCAACGTCGATCTCGATCGAATGCGCGCGTCTTCCTTCGCTGTCGTATGAGCGTTCAACCGCATAAACTTCGAGATTCCGGGGATCCTGCTCTTTGTATCTGGCGATATAGCCTTCGCGGCTGAAGTTCATCTCATAATAGCTGAACTCCAGTCCTGCGGAAGTCGCGGAACTCTTCCTCATCGTCCACTCGCCGGTATCCATGATCTCGATCATTGTTGTCGTTTCTCCGGATGGGATGAATATCTGATACAGAATGCCGTCGTTCTGAACGCCCCACATCTGTTCTGTTTCTTCCCTGTACAGCTTCCTTGCTTCAAGATCGTTCCGGGTGATCGAAACAGATCCGGGATACGGCTCTTCGAAGGAATAGATATACATTTTGTACAGCAGATGGCCGTCCCAGTTAGACTGCACCTTCAGCGGCACTTCACTTCCGTCTTCTGCTTTTCCCCAGGAGATCTCTTCGGAATACTCCGGGAATTCGTCAGAATTGAAGGATGTTGTCTTTACGGTCTTTCTGTTAAGATCCCCTTCGAAATGACCTTCAGGACAGTCGATCGCAAAGGAAAGGATCTCTCCGTTTTCCTTGTTCGTCATAAAAGTAACACCATACTCGGCGTCTTCAAAATGACCCGCATAATGGACTTCCGTTGCGGAAGCGCTGTTTACGGGGCTTCCGTTCGCTCCGGAGGCGGAACCGCATCCGCTCAGCAGCAGCATCAGGATCAGCAATGTTTTGAATCTTCTTTTCAACATAGTCCGTCCTCAGAGAATATTTTCCGGACGCAGGCTCTTTTCTCCGGTCGTGATCTCACCCAGATGATTCGCCCAGCGTTCGGTATAAAAACTGTAGTAGGAATAGTGGCGGCGCGCTCTTCTTCTTTCAAATGCGGGAACGTTGTTCCAGAGGAGCGAAGGAAGACCGATCACCGGAAGATACAGCGGTCCCAGGATCAGCGACTGGATCGTGTGACCGTATTCATGCACGATGATCCGGCGCTGGATGCCGGTCCGGGAAGTATCTTTAAAAGACGGGACGAAAATGAAAGCGCCAAGCGAAAGTCCGGAGCGGTTCTTCCATACTGTCACCATCGCGTTGCGGTAGAAAAAATGCGGCCTGTTGAAATTAAACAGGAAGAGGATAAAACCGAGAAATGTCTGGATGGCACCCCAGGTGCACTGCACCAGATAATACAGGAACAGTTTCATAGTAATAATTATATATCCTTCAACCTCTGAAGCAAATCCGGACGCTATTGATCGCGGAGCGCTTTCGCGAGCAGACGATTCTCTTTTTCGATGCGGGCGAGCGTTTCCTCGCTGAGTCCGGGACCGCTGAGGATCTTCCCTTCCGCGTCTTTTTTGTCCCTTTCATACTGACGCCGTGAATAGAAATCCAGGACCGAGAAGATGCAGTCATCATACAAACGGATCCCGCACATCCGCAGCGCCTCCTTCAAGCGGAATGCCGCGATGCCGTCATTCGTACTCGGATAAGCGGCAGCGCACTTGTCATGATTGTGCACTGAGATCACGCAACAACATTCCGGATAATCTTTGAGCAGTTCTCCCAGGACCAGGCGGACGATCCGGCTGTGGATGCCGCCGGAGCGCTTTCCGCTTCCCTTGCAGAGCCCGAGGTAGCGGTCGTTTTTGTCAAACGCGAGATAGCGGATCTCCTCGTATTCGAGTCCGCGCATGTCCCCGCAGACACTTTCAAGATCGAATCCGAATTCCGTGACAGGATCATGCATGGAGAAGTTTTTCAGCAGATAAGCATCCGCAAGACGCTTCTTCTGTTCCCTGCTCAGCTGTGTCTTTTCAAGACGACGGGCGATCTCTTCCTCATCAACACCTTCGATCTTTAAAAGGAACGCCTCCGTATCCTTTTTCTGTTCCAGAAGCGCCGCTTCCCGGATCGGAAGATATTTCTCTTTTAATCTTTTTATATTCTCTTTTAATTCCGTTCTGTTCATACGCGCGTTAACAGTGTATCACATTCATCTCCTGAATTGATCTATACTGAAAAGAGAGGCAAACTATGAACAGATTATCCAAAAAGACCTGGCTGACCGTGATCCTGTTCGGTCTGATCGGGCAGATCGCCTGGGCGATCGAAAACAACGAATTCAATCTTTTCCTATTCAATCATATCGGCGGAACGACCGGTGATATCGCGACGATGGTCGCCTGGTCCGCAGTGATCGCGACCCTGACGACGCTCGTCATGGGAACCGTCTCCGACCGGATCGGACACCGCAAGCTCTTTCTCTGCGGCGGCTATATCTTCTGGGGCATCTCCACCATGGCCTTCTCGCTGATCTCCCGCGAAAATGTCGCGAAGTTCACGGAACCGGCCAAGGTCGTTTCCACAGCGGCCTTTCTGGTCGTGCTGATGGACTGTGTGATGACCTTCTTCGGATCGACTGCCAATGACGCGGCTTTCAACTCCTGGGTCACCGAAAGCACGAACGAAAACAACCGCACCAAAGTCGAAGGTGTGCTCAACGCCTTCCCGCTGCTGGCGATGCTGATCGTTGTCGGCGCCTCCAACATCCTGATCGAGATGACCGGCTGGCCGGTTTACTTTATCGCGATCGGCGCAGTCGTCATCCTCTGCGGTATCGCCGGATTCTTCTTTGTCGAAGATACGAAGCCCGTTGTAAACAAGGAACAGGAATCCTTTTTTCGCACTCTGCTCTATGGCTTCCGTCCGCAGGTGATCCGTGAGAACCGGCTCTTCTATACCGCCCTTCTGGCGCTCTGCATCTATAACAGCGCCACCCAGATCTTCATGCCCTATCTTTTCATCTATCTCAACAAGACGCTTGGTTTTGATACACTGACCTATTCCGCGGTCATGGCGGTCGTCGTGCTGTTTGCCAGCATCATCGCCATTCTTTTCAGCGGAAAGATCGACAGTTTCGGCCGGAAGAAAGCGATGAATGCCGCGATCCTGATCTACGCGGCCGGTCTGCTGCTGGCCGGGATCGTCCGCAGTCCTCTTCTGTTCACCATCATCGGTTCCCTGATGATGACCGGATTCGTAGCTGTTTCCGTCATCCTGATGTCCACGATCCGTGACTACACCCCGGCGGAACATGTCGGCATGTTTCAGGGGATCCGGCTGCTCGCCTATGTCCTGATCCCGATGGTCATCGGCCCCAATATCGGCAACGCGATCATTCATGCTTTGTCCTCAGGAACCTACATCAATGACTATGGGGAGATGGTCGATCTTCCGGTAGCGCAGGTCTTCTTCGCGGCTGCGCTCGGAGTACTTCTGATCTATCTGCCCTCGCATTATCTGTTCCGAAAGAAACAGAACGAGCCGGTCAAGTGACCGGCTTTTACATGTAAAGATACAAAAACGGATATCCGCAGATATCCGTTTGTTTTCTAAAAGAGCAGACCGTAACCGATCAGCGCCGCTGCCAGTGCCGCCAGCGCGCCGGCTGTCACATCCGAGACAAAATGCAGTCCGCTGATCACACGCATCAGCGCGATCGCCGCCGCCAGTACGAGCAGCAGGATTCCCCAGTTCGGGAACCCGGCATAGAATGCGGAGAAAGCGATCATGAAAGCGGAGAAGGTATGACGGCTGGGAAAGGAATGCCCGCTGTTTTTACGGTAGACCGCTGCCGGGATACCATACACTTCCGAAGGCCGCGGACCGTTGATCACGGCACGCAGCAGTGTCAGCAGCACAAACGCGACCGCCGGCACCGCCAGAAGCGGGATCAGCTTATCGTTGTCGCGATTCATGAACAGCAGATCAAGATAAGCGTATATAAAATAGATCGACAACAGGTTGGTGAGAAACTGGACAGCCGAGATCCTTTCCGGATGTTCATCCCAGTAACGCATCCATTTTTCATAACGTTCTTTACTCATGAGATCTCCTTGGATCCGCCTTCAGCGGCGGAAAGAAAGACGTCCCGCGGTGGCACCGGGGACGTTGTTTTATTTGCGTTCGTTGATATAACGGCAGGCTGCCAGAGCAGCGCTGGAACCATCCGCGACCGCGGTCGTCAGCTGGCGTACCGTTTTCTGACGGCAGTCGCCGGCAACGAAGATGCCGGGCGTCTTGGTCAGACAACGTTCGTCGGTATCGAAATAACCCCAGTCATTCAGATCGACGAGTTCACGGAAAGCCTCGTTCTTCGGGATCAGGCCGATCGCTTCAAAGACACCGTCGCAGAAATAGACTGTTTCGCCGCCGGTCTTCTTATCTGTTGTCCGGACACCGCTGAGACGTCCGTCCGCGACCTGAAAACCGGTGACTTTCTGATCGGTATAAGCTTCCACGTTGTCTCTGCGGAAAAGCGTTTCCTGCAGACGTTCCTCACCGGTAAACATCGGGAGGTCCTGAAGCAGGATGACCTTTTTGCATTTTTCCGCAAGCAGGATCGCTTCCTGCAGCGCGGAGTTGCCGCCGCCGATCACACAGACAGTTTTATCGGCATAGAAGTCACCGTCACAGACCGCACAGAAGGAGATGCCTTCGCCGATCAGTTCTTCCTCCCCTTCAACGCCGAGCACACGGTGCTTGACGCCGGTAGCGAGGATGACGGTCTTTCCTTCGTAGGTATTGCCGTCTTCCGTATGGACAGACTTGATCTCGCCGTCTTCAACGGAAACGACATCTTCGATCTCGAATTCCGCCCCCTGGGCGATGATCTGATCGAAAAGCTTGTCTGCGAATTCATTCCCGCTCATGGAGAGCGTGCCCGGGAAGTTCTCAACTTTCGGTGAATGGGTGATCTGTCCGCCGAAGCCTTCCCTTTCCAGGATCATTACGGTCTTGCCGTTGCGCAGGGCATACAGCGCTGCGGTCATGCCGGCGGCACCGCCGCCGACCACAATCACATCGTAAACCATGCCTGTGCCTTTTACTTGTTCAGCCAGCCCTTGATATCGGAAACGCCGCGGTATTTCTCAACACCGTTCTCATCAACGACGACAAGTGTCGGAGCCTGACGGACATCGTATTCCTGGACCAGTTCTTTTTCCTGGTAAGCATCGAGGACCTGATAGTCTACACCGGCCTTGGTGAGGATCGCCTTGGCGGCCTTGCAGTTCGGGCAGGTAGCTGTCGTGAACAGCAGGGTCTTGGCATTCTTGACATCCTTGACCGGAGCTTCTGTCTTGACTTCGGTATCTGCCGGAGCTTCAACATGGACCGGCTTTACTTCACCGTCGAGACGATGGAGTTTTTCGAGCTTCTGGCCGAGGCCCTGGAAGCTGTAGGTCTTACGGTCTTTGTATTCCTGTGCCTTACCCTTATTCCAGTTCTGGACCGGACGGTAGTAACCGGTGATACGGCTGTAGACTTCCGTCGGCTTGCCGCAGTGCGGGCAGACAGTGACTTCACCGGTCAGATAGCCGTGTTCGGAGCATACGGAATAGGTCGGGGACATTGTGTAGTACGGCAGACGGTAGTTCTCCGCGATCTTGCGGACTAAGTTTGCGGCTGCTTTCCAGTTCGGCAGTCTTTCGCCCAGGAAGGCATGGAAGACAGTACCGGAAGTGTAGAGCGTCTGCAGTTCGTCCTGGATATCCAGAGCGGTGAAGACATCATCGGTGAAGCCGACCGGCAGATGGGAACTGTTGGTGTAGTACGGATCACCGGACATGTTGGCTGTGATGATATCCGGGTATTTGGCCTTATCGATCTTGGCCAGACGGTAGGAAGTGCTTTCTGCCGGAGTTGCCTCGAGGTTGTAGAGATCCCCGTAGAGTTCCTGATAGTCAGACAGCTTCGTACGCATGAAGTTCAGGACTTCCTTGGTGAATTCCTGTGTTTCCGGATGTGTCATATCCTTGCGCAGCCACTTGGCGTTCAGGCCGGCTTCGTTCATACCGACGAGACCGATCGTGGAGAAGTGGTTGTTGAAGGTGCCGAGGTAACGCTTTGTATACGGATACAGACCGTTGTTCAGCAGCTTGGTGATGACATCACGCTTGATCTTTAAGCTTCTGGCGGAGAGATCCATGATCTTGGTCAGACGCTTGAAGAAGTCTTCCTTGTCGGAAGCGAGGTAAGCGATACGCGGAACGTTGACAGTTACGACACCGACAGAACCTGTGGATTCACCGGAACCGAAGAAACCGCCGGATTTCTTGCGCAGCTCACGCAGGTCAAGACGCAGACGGCAGCACATGGAACGGACATCGCTCGGTTCCATATCGCTGTTGACATAGTTGGAGAAGTACGGAGTACCGTATTTCGCTGTCATTTCAAAGAGCAGTTTATTGTTTTCCGTCTCGCTCCAGTCGAAGTCTCTGGTAATGGAGTAAGTCGGGATCGGATACTGGAAACCGCGGCCGTTGGCATCGCCTTCGATCATGATCTCGATGAAGGCTTTGTTGACCATATCCATTTCCTTCTTGCAGTCTTTGTATTTGAAATCAAGTTCCTTGCCGCCGATGATGCAGTTGAGCTCAGCGAGGTCATTCGGAACAGTCCAGTCTAATGTGACGTTTGTGAACGGTGCCTGGGTGCCCCATCTGGACGGTGTGTTGACGCCGTAGACGAAGCTCTGGATGCACTGTTTGACATCTTCGTAGGACAGATTGTCGACTTTAACGAACGGAGCCAGATAGGTATCGAAGCTGGAGAACGCCTGCGCGCCGGCCCATTCGTTCTGCATGATGCCTAAGAAGTTGACCATCTGGTTGCAGAGTGTGGAGAGGTGTTTTGCCGGAGAAGAAGTGATCTTTCCGGGAACGCCGCCCAGACCTTCCTGGATGAGCTGCTTTAAGGACCAGCCTGCGCAGTAACCTGTCAGCATGCTCAGATCGTGGATATGAATATCGCCGTTGCGGTGCGCGTTGGCGATCTTCTGATCGTAGATCTCGCTCAGCCAGTAGTTGGCGGTGATCGCGCCGGAGTTGGAAAGGATCAGACCACCGACGGAATAGGTGACGGTGGAGTTCTCTTTAACACGCCAGTCGATCGCGTCGACATAACTGTTGACGAGCTCTTTATAGTCGAGCATCGTCGCGTTCATGTTACGGATCTTCTCACGCTGTTTACGGTAAAGGATGTAATTCTTGGCTACATCATCGTAGCCCGCCTGGATCAGGATCGTTTCAGCGCTGTCCTGGATATCTTCGACACCGATCTTGCCGTCTTTGACTTTCGGTTCGAAATCGCTGGTGACTTTCAGCGCCAGCATATCGATCACGGACGGATGATACTGTCTTCCTGTTGATTCAAACGCTTTTGTCAGGGCGTTGCTGATCTTCTGGATATTGAACTCGACCAGTTCGCCGTCTCTTTTTACTACCTTATACATACTTCTTTCCCTTCCTTCTAAACTCCTCTTAATTGCACGTTAGGTATGATTTTCTGCACTTCTGCGCAGAGCTCTCGCATTTCGTCCGCCTCATAGGCGTGGTAACCGGGCTTGATACATTTGCCGCTGTCGACGAATTGCTGGAGATAGTAATTTTTGCAGTTTTTGATCGTCTTGGCGATCTCCACCAGATCCTCTTTGGTGTGGAGCTCGCGGACGACGGTAGTCCGGAATTCGTATTCGACCGGATCGCTCATCAGATATTTCATCGACCGTTTTACCGTCTGGATGATCTTTTCCGACTCCGGCAGACCGATGGTCTCGCAATACTTGCCGAAGCAGTTTTTCACATCCATGGCGATATAGTCGACATAGCCGGATTCGACGATCTCTTTGAGCTTTTCGGGATAAAGGCCGTTGGTATCGACCTTGATCTTATAGCCCAGTTCCCTGACCTGTTTCAGGAAATCGAGCAGACCGAGCTGCAGCAGCGGCTCTCCGCCGGTGATGCAGACCGCGTCGATGATCCCCTTGCGCTTTTCCAGGAAAGCCAGAACGTCATCCGGATCGAGATAGTTGAAATTCTCCGGTACGAACACAAGATCACGGTTATGACAGAAAGGACATTTCATATTGCAGCCGACCGTGAACAGTGTGCATCCGACCTGACCGGGGTAATCCAGCAGCGTCAGCTTCTGGATCCCGCCGAATTTGAGCTGATAATAGTTCTCCTCCGGAACGATCTCATGAGCGTTGCGGGTGATCTTTTCAAAATCATTGATCTCCTCATTCGCCTTATCCTCGCTGAAGCTCTTCATCAGCTGGGATACGTACTCATTGCGCAGGGCATACAGATCGTTGATGATGGTGCCGGTCTTGGCGGTCGTGAACAGCCGTTTGACGCGTTTATCGCTATCATCGCTTTCGATCCGGAGATAATCCTCATCGAGCAGTTTCTTGATCCCCTTGGTCGTCGTGCCTTTGTCGACGTCGACCATTTCGGTCAGTTTCTGCATCGAGATCCCTTCGTTCTCGTACACCAGCAACAAAAAAATCAGCTGACCGGAACCGAAGTTATAGTCTGCCAGATGTTTGTCGAAGTACTTCTGAGTATAGCGGTACAGAGAAGAAATGTTCATCAAAAAATCGTTTCTGTTGCTCATAGATTTTCCAGGTTTGTTGGATTTCCAACTATTTCCTTACTTCATTTTAGGAAGTAATAAAAAGACTGTCAATTGATATGCAGTCTCTTTTTTAAAATCTCACAAAATTTCATACGGCGGCCAGGAGGTCAAGATTCCGGACCTCCGGATCGGCGATCTTCCGGTTGACACAGGAGGCCTGTTTTTCCAGATCGGTATCATCCGAATCACTGAATCCCTGATCTGCAAGCTCCTCTTTTACGAGCCGGCAGACCGTTTCGATCGCTTCCTTTTTCCGCAGCGAGTCCTCTTCTCCGTTGCCGAGCTCCAGCAGCATTTCCAGCGGTTCCGCCGTCTCCTTCAGAACAGAAAGAGAACGCAGCGCGCGGAAAGACCATTTATAGTAAGGAAGATATACGCGGTTGAGCAGGAAGACGGCCTGCAGAGCGGCATTGACGAATTCATTCGCAGCCAGCTGGGCAGCGGCTTTCTCTCCCCTTTTCAGACAACGCGGATAATTATACTGTCCGGACTGATTCATCAGAAGCAGATTTCCGGCAAGACGTTTTAGCAATACTGCTTCCGGCATGGAACTCAGACGTTCCCTGATATCCGTCACAAGACCCGAGGGATCGCTGAAGACTTCGCCGTTCGTCAGCTCGGAAAGCACGTAGGAAGGCGTTGTCAGCCATTGTTTCAGATCAAGCCGTCCATCCGCTGACCCGCAGTGTTCGGAAAAGAATTCCGCAGCCCGGAAGACACCGTGCCGTCTCCCGCCGACCGGTGCCAGCAGGTTCCGGTAGCAGCCTTCAAACTCTTTCGGCAGACGCGCATAGGCCCGTTCCAGACGGAACGCGGTATTCTCATCGATGATCTCCTCGCCGGGCAGAAAGATGCAGAAGCCGGGTTCGAAATCGTGGTCACGGGAGATATCGTCATCAAAGCCGTAACATTCCGATCCGCTGCCGAAAAGACCGACGGCGATCTTATCTGTCAGTTCGGGAAACTGCTCCTCCAGCATCGCTTTCCCGTATCGTTCATAATAGGCGCGCGAAAGCTCAAGCCCTTTCATCGATCTCTTTGATCCTTTCACGGAGTTCCTGCGCATACAGGAACCAGCCGAAATAGTCATAAACGCCAACGCATTTGTCCGCCATGAAGGCATAATAGCTGTTGCGTTCAAGATTCTCGCTGTCGAGATACTTCTTCGCCATTTCCAGACAGGGATCGGCTTTCTTTTCATCGAGACCGTCCCCTTCCTTACCGAGGAGGATATCGAGACGGTTGAGCCAGATCATCGCCATTTCCAGTTCGCTGTTCTCGACCTTCTCCAGAAGTCCGAGGGCTTTTTCGTAAAGGGCGTCCGCCTCTTCGTAGCTTTCTGTAGCCGTCAGGGACGTGGCGAGATTGTTGTAAAGGCCGGCAAGCTTGTATTCGTTGCCCTGCGGATGCATCTCATAGATCTCTTTCGCACGGCGGAAAAGCGGCAGCGCGCTTGCGTAATCTTCAAAAGAGGTATATACCGTTCCGGCATTCGTCAGAGCGGTCGCTCCGGAAACAGTGTCTGTATACTCCAGTTCCGTCAGCATTCCCAAGGCCCGCTCAACAGCGGCATAGCCTTCTGCTTTTTTGCCGACCTTGCGGTAATACCCCATCATCTCATTGAGGACGAAAAACAGACCCTGACGGTCATTGTAGGCTTCCGCTTCGTTGACCCAGTTCTTCAGCATCATTTCCGCTTCGCCGTACTCCTTCTTTCCCATCAGCTCATCCAGTCTGGCGGATATCCGCTGCTGCGGGATTCTTTCAGCCGGCACCTTACGCCCTAAGGCCGGGTCGCAGAGAACGCAGTTCGGTTCTTCATAATCTTCGGGTCTTAATGGTTCACTCATGAGATATTCCTTCTTTCAACACAACGGCTTTATCTCTTCATCATTAGAGGATCGGCCGTCCATACGATAAGATTTTAACAGAGAAAAAGGATGAATTGATATAATCAAAGCAGATATGAATACGAATTTTATCACGCGTCTGACATTGGATGAAAGACCCGCGCAGGAGGATTATCTCAGCGAGCTGTCGCTGATCCGCTGGCTGTGCGAGGGAAATACACTGGAATTCCGCAAGCCGGTGACTTTTCTGGTCGGCGAGAACGGCTCCGGCAAATCTACCCTGCTCGAAGCGATCGCGGTCGCTTCCGGTTTCAATCCCGAAGGAGGATCCCGCAACTACCAGTTCTCGACGGCCGACAGTCATTCCCGGCTGCACGAAATGATCACCCTCACCCGTACAGTCCGTCCGCGTGACGGTTTCTTTCTGCGGGCGGAGAGCTTTTATAACGCGGCTGCCTATCTCGACAGTGTTGACGACGGAAAATACGCGGCTTACGGCGGACAGTCACTGATGACACAGTCGCACGGCGAATCGTTTCTGGCGCTGATGAAATACCGTTTCTTCGGCAATGGTCTGTATCTGCTCGACGAGCCGGAAGCGGCTTTGTCTCCGCAGAGACAGCTTTCACTTCTTTGCATTCTGGATGAACTCGTCAAAAAGAACAGTCAGTTCATTATCGCGACCCATTCCCCTATCCTGATGGCCTATCCCGACGCCGAGATCCTGGAGTTCAACGAAAACGGGATCGAACCCAAGGAATACAAGGAGACCGACCATTACAAACTGACCAGGCGCTTCCTTGAGGATCCCGACCGCATGCTGAAGCTGCTGCTGGAAGAAGAAAACTGAACTCCCTTAAAGAGCATCCTTCCCTTGTCTTTTGCAAAGGATGTTACAATTATATCGGAAGGGGAGTTTTTTTATGCTTTCGATCGTTCTGGGCAACCTGTTTAATCTGATTGGCTCGGCATTCAATGCCTACAGTTCCACACGCGGTTCACGCAAAGCGATCCTGCTCGTGCAGGAAGCGGCGATGGCCTGTTATGTGGCAAGCGGCCTGTTTTTACAAGGTTACAGCGGTGTTGTCCAGAATGTCGTCGGCATGGTCCGGAATGTGATCGCTGTATATCTGCCGAACGACAAGTTCTTTGGCTGGGTCCTCGTGATCCTGGGCATCGTATTCGGGGTGTATTTCAACAACCTCGGGTTCATTGGTCTCTTCCCGGTCGTCTGCAGCGTCCCGTTCGCGATCTTCGCGATCCGCAAGGACGCCAACGCCCTGCTTCTGAAGATAGCGCTGACGATCTCAAACTTCGGTTTCCTCGTTTATGCTTTTGTCACTTACAACTTCGTCGGCATGATCACCAACAGTTTTGCGATCGCCGTAGCGCTCATCTCGATCTATAAGGATCAGCTCGCAAAAAAGTAAGCGCAGGCAGACTGAAAAAAGCATACCGCGCTGATAATATTAGAAATCTTAAAAAACATTTATATAATGGAATCATATAACATTAGAGGAGATAACATGAAAAGAATATTATCGATCGCGCTTATCCTCCTGTGTCTTATGAGCTTTGCCGGCTGTTCCCAGAAGGAAAGCGGCCAGAGCGAGACACCGGAAACAACAAATGCCCCGGAGGCAACAACGGAGACTGTGCCCGCAAAACCGACAGAAGAACCTGCAGAGACCGCTTTCTCCAGAGGTTCATGGGATGAGGAAGGCAAGATCTTCGTCAACGAGAGCACCGGCATCCGGATCGAGTTGAGCGGAGATTATACAGCAACAGCCGACAACGAGCTCGCCCCTATTTATTTAGGCCGCGATGAAGATGTATCCACATGGACAGAAGCAGAGTTCAAAACAGAGATCAGCATTCCGGATTGCCAGTTCGTGAATTCAAAAGCATGCAATACCGGCGTCATGTATGAAAATCTGGCGGCAGAAAATGCAGTCGGGATCAGTGAAGACCAGTATATCGACATCGTCGTGAGCCAGATCAGCGGTTCATACGAAGGCTTTGAGGAAAGCGAAATATACGATCTCGTATTATCCGGGGAAACCTATCGCGCAGTCGACATGAAGTATTCAACGAATGGCGTCCCGGTCGGTCAGACGATGGCCGTACGTTCCGTCGGCGATTATATGACGATCATCGCATTCTCTTCACTTCAGGGAGACGGCGAGATCGAGACAATGATCTCATTCTTTAAATAATCGATCTGCAGAAAACACAAACAAGTCAGGCTGCTCCTGACTTGTTTTTTTGTATCATCCGTTTTCTGTGTCGCCGGGAAACCGCTCCCGGATCACAACATGTATTTTATCCCCATCTGCTTTATTCAGCGTGTTTCGGATGCGTTTCAGCACACCGATGATATAGCAGATACTGCCATCGGGACTTTTGACGCCCATATTCACGATGCTTCCGTCATAAGGAATCCCGTCAAATTCGGCGTAGACTCTAACTCTTCCTTTTCCGAATTCCTTCCTGAGATCCCACGGAAAGATCACATAAGCACCGCCGCTGTCCGGATCCTCATGAAGTATCGCGTCATATTCATACTTTCTGGATCCATTCATCTCAGAATGCGCTCCATCGGTTTTCCCCTGGCGAGTTCATCCACCAGCTTGTCAAGCTGCCGTATTCTCTTCATCAAAGGATCTTCGATCGTCTCTACCTGGATCCCGCATATCTTCCCGGTGATAAGAGAAGCGCGGGGATTGTAGGCAGGAGCGTCAGAGAAAAAACTCCCATACGTAATGTCCGATCCCATTGCGGCTTCGATCTGCTCAGCCGGATATCCGGTGAGCCATGCAGTCACCTCGAAAACTTCCGCTTTTGTCCTGCCTTTTCGTTCTGCCTTTTGGATCAAAGCAGGATATACCTTTTGAAAAGGCATGTCATACACCGATCTTTGCGCCATATCATCACCTCGCTAAACAAAACTATTAAAGCGCAGACAGTCTGCTTTTCAGCAGCGGAATGCCTTCATTGACCCACCATCGATTATCAACACCGCCGGAGCTCATCCCTCCGTGAGCAAACTGCTTTATTACGGCAAAATCCATATATTCATCAGTCAAAGCCTTGCCGGAAAGCGAAAAGTATTCCTCCTTGATCCATTCTTCCAATTCCTCAGGAGAGATCACGTCCATATTCTCCGCGATCTTTTTTAAATGATCCCAGAAATACGGATCGCCTCTGAATCCCCATCTTTCCGGTTTTTCTTCAAATATTTTTGACCGTTTCATATTCTTTCTCCACGTTCATTCCTTAACCTGACGCATCCGCAGGACATGACATATATTGTCACTGTTTCCTGCTTTGAACGCTCCTTTTGTACAGCCGATAACCTGCAGTCCCGATCGCCGTGTTGAGAACGATCAGCAGGATAATCAGAAGTCCGATATCCTCGTCGATCTGTACGGTCGCATCAACGACCCTGATAAGGAACCTTGATGTGATCACCATTATGAGAATCGTTGTGACAGAATAGATCGCCTTTTTATTCATGTTTCTTTAACCTGCAAAAGTCCGTGAAATTCAAATGGCTAAAGGATGAGCCGGAAACAACGGAAAGCTATCGTTCCAGAACCTCATATCGTAATCGAATATATGAGTCTTGTAACGGTGTACATTCCAACAGTTTGAGGCCGCCTAATTCAGTTACTTCTGTGGTCTGAGTAAAAGACCTTCCGTCAATAAGCGTAGGTGTATCTTTACCGCCAATCAGTATAGGCGCTACAACAATGTCCACATAGTCCAGCAGTTTTCCCCGCAGGAAAAGGCTGTTTACCGTACCGCCGGATTGGACTGTCAGGCGCTCACATCCGCATTCTTTCTTCAATCGTTCCAAGGCGGTGCTGAGAGAAGAACACTCCTGGTAGATGATATGTAAGTTGTCGGCATTCACATGGAAGGCCGGATGTTCAGGATTCGATGTAATCACAACGGCTTGTTTTGACTTCGCGCAGAAATAGCGGACACCATGGTCGGTCAAATGATGATTATCCAACAGAACAAAGGATACGGGCGTTTTGATTGGCATTTCTTTTTCGTTGACTCCCATCTTAGCCTGAACCCGTCCCGTATTAAATGACCACAGATCAGTTGTCTGCTCGATCTCATAGTATTGATGCAAACCTTCTCTGACACCGGGAATCTTCGGAAAATCCCGATCCACATCCAGTTCGTCGGTGGCGCCGGTACTGATCTTGCCATCTACCGACATCAGCATAAACAAAGTTGTGATTGGTCTGTTCATATCTTACCCCTGCAAATCTGAAGTTACAGATTTCTTTTCACCATCACGACTTCTTCGTTCTGATACTCGATATCGAATCCATTCTTCAAAAACAGTTTATAAGATGAATTATCGGCTGCAATATCATCATGAAGCACCGAAATTCCATTATTTTTTGCAGCTGTGCATAACTGCTGCAGCGCATCCGTTCCGTATCCGCGATTACGATATTGTGCGAGAATAATAACATCACAGAGATAAATATCCCGAAGTCCATCATAGTGATATGCAATTTCTCCGACATATTCATTCTCCGGATTCATCAGATAACGATAATAGCGATCAGTTCCCGGATTCCTCACCCAGGACTCATACCAGGATTCTCGCTTGTCTTCCGGAAATGGAATCGTGCCGCCCCACCTGGCGTTATAAGACATGGTCTCTTCATCCGTCATCAGTTTTTCTCTGAACCACAGCTCATCAAAAGCCGGTTTGACCAAAGTAAGCATCATGTATTCTCCTTGCAAATTGCGATTTATCTAATTACCGCAGTCCATTCGCTTCTCGAAATCAAATACTGAAATTCTGTCAGCTCCGGCGTGTTCATTACTCTCAGAAGATCATCAAAATCATCCACGGTTTTTATTGTAGAAAGGTCGCTGTACTTGATCCATTCCATTCGGCCTTCTTCGGATGATGCAAGATCCCCTGACCATTGTGTGGTCTTAAACAGCAGGACAACATATCTTCCGTTCTCTATGGGAAATTGTTTTACTCCAACCAATCTCGGATCAATGATCGTCAATCCGGTTTCTTCCTTCATCTCCCGAATCACCGCATCAACAAAAGATTCACCAGGTTCTACATGACCGCCCGGCAATGCATATCCACGCCAGTCTTTCTTTACTCTGTTTTGAAGCAGTATCTTATCGTCGTCTTCGATCAAGCATAACACTGCCAGTTCAACGTTCTCTGCCCTGCTCATAGGTTTATCCATCTGATTCCATTATACAAAAAACAGGACTGCTACAGTCCTGTTCTCTTTTACCTGGTGGAGCTTACGGGGGTCGAACCCGTGACCTCATGATTGCGAACCATGCGCTCTGCCAACTGAGCTAAAACCCCAGATCCAACAGACATGGGCTGTTGGATTTTTCTGTTAGTTAAGTGCGAGAGATACACCCGGGGACATCGTGGATGCCAGGGTGATGCTCTGTACGTAAGCACCCTTGACAGTTGTCGGACGAGCTTTCATAACAGCGTTGTACATTGCGTTGTAGTTCTCGACCAGAGCAGCTTCTGTGAAGGATTTCTTACCGATCAGAACGTTCAGGTTACCATCCTTATCGACACGGTAGGTAACTTTACCTTTCTTGATCTCAGTGATCGCTGCAGCAACGTTCGGTGTGACAGTACCTGTCTTCGGGTTCGGCATTAAGCCCTTCGGACCTAAGATCTTACCTAACTTACCGAGTTCACCCATCATATCCGGTGTAGCAACGATAACGTCGAAGTCGAACCAACCGCCCTTGATCTGTTCAAGGATATCTTTGCCGCCGACATAGTCAGCACCGGCATTTCTTGCTTCTTCTTCCTTAGCGCCCTGAGTAACGACCAGAACTTTCTGGGAACGGCCTGTGCCGTTCGGCAGAACGATCGCACCACGGATCAGCTGATCAGCGTGACGCGGGTCAACGTTCAGCTTGAAGCAAGCTTCGACAGTCTCGTCGAACTTTGCGGTGTTCATCTTCTTTAATAATGCGACTGCTTCTTCAACAGTGTATTCCTTGCCCTTTTCGATCATTTCGAGGGCTGCTTTATAATTCTTTCCGTGTTTCATTATAATTACCCCTCTACTACGATACCCATATTGCGTGCGGTACCTTCAATGATCTTCATTGCTGCTTCAACACTGTCAGCATTCAGGTCGGGCATCTTGTATTCAGCGATCTCCTTCAGCTGAGCAGATGTGATCTTGCCAACCTTGGTAGTGCGCGGATTGCCGGATGCTTTCTGGATGCCTGCTGCCTTCTTAAGTAATACAGCAGCCGGTGTTGTCTTTAAGACGAAATCAAAGGACTTGTCTTCGTAAGCGGTGATAACTACCGGAACGATGTCGCCAGCACGATCTCTTGTCTGATCGTTGAACTGCTGGCAGAACTGCGGCATGTTGATGCCTGCAGACGCGAGAGCCGGACCCGGACGAGCGCCGCCGGCCTGGAACTGTAACTTACAGATCTTTGCAACTTTCTTCTTAGCCATGTTTTCCTCCTTGGCAGTGGTTAAACGGAGCAGTTGCCCTCCTTCCACGTGCTGTACAATTATACAACAACAGAGATCCTTTGACAAGGATCTCTGTATGTGTTTTTTAAGCTGTTTTTGCGGGTTTTCCGCACTTTTGCAGGTGCTTAGAGCGTCTGCGCCAGATCGATGTAATTGATGTCGGTCGGTGTCTCACGGCCAAACAGGATGATCAGGACAGTAGCGACCTGTGTCTGATCGTTCATTGCGTCGACAGTGCCTTCCATACCGGCAAACGGACCGGAAAGGATCTTGACATGATCGCCGACCTTAAAGTCGACTTCGATCTTCTTGTCGGACTGGCCGATACGGCGCAGGATGGAATCGATCTCGTTCTGGGCGACCGGGAAAGGCTTGGCGCCGCCGCCGGAAGAACCGATGAATCCGGTAACGCCCGGTGTGTTACGGACAACGTACCAGGCTTCGTCTGTCATGATCATTTCAACGAAAAGATAACCCGGGAAGATGTTGCGGACAACTTCCTTGCTCTTCTCGTTCTTGACTTCGATCTGTGTTTCCTCGGCGACCACGATGCGGAACAGATTGTCCTTCAGGTTCATGGTCTCGAGTCGTTTTTCAAGGTTGTCTTTTACGCGGTTCTCGTGGCCGGCGTAGGTATTGACAACATACCACTCCTTCTTCTGCTCACTCATCAGGCGATCGCTCCGACCATTCTCAGGATCATCGAGATAACGAGCTGACAAAGCAGGAAGAATACAGCAAAGCAGGCTGTGAAGATAACGACCTGGACGGAATTCGTCAGAAGGTCATCGCCCTTCGGCCAGCGGATCTTTTTGATCTCCTTGGTGATCCCACTTAAACTAAACCATTTCATATACAACTTCTCCTATATTATTTCGTTTCCTTGTGTAATGTCATTTTGTTGCAGTGCTTGCAGTACTTGCGCAGTTCCAGACGCTCGGTACTGACCTTCTTGTTTTTGTAAGTGGAATAGTTTCTGGATAAACACTCGCTGCAGGTTAGGATGACTCTGTTTTTCTCCGGCATGCTACTCCTCCTTTTAAAAAAGTTATTAGCTCTTTGTCTAATAACTGCACTTATATATTAGGGAAAATTCAAGCTCTAGTCAAGGAGAATTTTGCCCATGGAAGAGAGGATCGTCAGAGCGGCCAATTCGCCTTTGGAAACGATATAATCGCCCATTGAAACGCGCAGGTCCACGTCCTTCATGATTCGTTCATCGACCCCTTCAAAATGCCCGCAGAGCAGGAGCAGATCCTCCTTCTGCAGAAGGGCGTCACGCATCTTGTCACTGTAGCGTCTGCCCCGGGGATCGGTCAGAACGACGAAGCTGTTTTCCTTGCGAAGCGCTTCAAGAGCGTTCATCAGCGGCTCGATCCGCAGGACCATGCCTGCCCCGCCGCCGTAAGGACTTTCGTCCACATGACGGAAAGAGCCTCCGGCAAAAGTCCGCAGATCGATGATCTCGGTGTCTTTGAGCCGGAAGCCCGTAAAGAATTCAGGACAGACAGTCAGGATGCGGATCGCCAAAGCCTTTCTCCGTTAACCCTGCTGACGGTCTTTCAGGACCTGGTACAGCATGACTCCCGCCGCGACGGAAGCGTTCAGGGAATCGATATGTCCGTTGTTCGGGATCGAAACGAGGTAATCGCATTCCTCTTTCACGAGACGTGAGATCCCTTCCCCTTCGGCACCGATCACGAGCACGATATTGCGCTTGTAATCGACCGTGTCATAGGACTGCCTGGCTTCGCCGGCAGCGCCGACGATCCAGTAGCCTTTCTCCTTCAGCTTCTTTAATGCCGCGGTAAGATTGACGACTTCAGCGATCTTGACATATTCAAGCGCGCCGGAAGCGACCTTGGCGACAGTCGCGTTGACTTTCACGCTGTTGTGTTTCTTATAGATGATGCCGTCCGCGCCGACAACATCGACCGTACGCACGATCGTGCCCAGATTCTGCGGATCCTTCAGGGAGTCGAGGGCAACGATCAGGCCGTTCTCCTCTTTTAATAACGCTTCCAGAGGATAGAGTTCATACGCCTCTGTTTCGGCGATCACGCCCTGGTGATTCTTGTGATCCGACATCTGGTCAAGCGTTTTCCGCTCGCAGATCTCAAAAGGAATGTGCTTTTTTCTGCACAGAGAGATATAGGATGAGTCTTTCAGAAGGTAGGCTTTGCGCACTCTGCCGCTGCGCAGCGCTTCATCGAAGGAATTGCGGCCATAGACCATTTCATTCATTTTCTTCTCCTCCTTTCAGGATCTCGGTAAAGAGCTCTTCACAACGCTCCTTATCAAACAGATAGAGATACCCGCATAACGCTTCCAGTCCGGTCGCGACTTCGTAGCTCAGACGCGAGGCGTTTTTCGGGATATGGGTGATATGATTGCGTCCGTTGCGGAAGATCTCTATTTCCTGTTCTGTCAGGAAACCGTTCTGCTGCAGACGCTCGAAAACTTTCTTCTGGCCGTCCGCGGATACATAGCGCTTGGTCAGCTTCTGCAGGACATTGCCCTGACGATAGCCGCAGCGGATATAGTATTCCCGGATCTTCAGGCTGTAGATGGCATCGCCCAGAAAGCTTAAAGAGACAGGGTTCAGATCCTTAGGACCCATTACATCAGTCCCTTTTCGATCAGAACAGCACGCAGCTGGTCAGCTGTCGCGAAGTCTTTTTCCGCTTTTGCGGCTTCCCACTTGCGGTAGACCTCGCGGTCTTCTTCGCTGAGTTCGACTTGCGGAAGATGGATGCCGAGGATATCAAGGCATTTGCCGAGCGTATTCATATATGCGGCAAGCTGCGGAAGATCCTTTTCACGGACACGCAGCGCCTGGTTGATCTTCTTGACGAGTTCAAAGATCACCGCATAGGCGTTCGGTGTATTGAGATCGTTGTCCATCTCTTTCAGGAACTGCTCATAGCTTTCCTGATCAAGTGCCTCACCGGCATCCTCACCGGCAAGTGCGAAGGTAAGGGAAGCCTTGCGGTAGGCATCGGCGACTTTCTGGAATTCCTTCTTGGAACCTTCCAGGATCTCATCGGATACGTTCACATCGGCACGGTAATGGGTCTCCAGAAGGAACCAGCGCAGGACCTTCGGATCGAGATGTTTCAGGATCTCTTTTGCGGTGATGAAGTTTCCCAGGGATTTGGACATCTTGACACCGTTGACATCGATCATGCCGGAGTGCATCCAGTAATTGGCAAGCTCGGAACCGTGGCAGGCAATCGACTGGGCGCGTTCATTCTCATGATGTGGGAAACGCAGATCCTTGCCGCCGCCGTGGATATCGATCAGCGGTCCCAGTTCCTTATTGATCATGACGACACATTCGGTATGCCAGCCCGGACGGCCGACAGAGAAACGGGTCTCCCAGCGAATACCGGTCTCGGTCTTCTTCCATAAAGCGAAGTCGAGCGGAGATTCCTTTTTGTCGTTTTCTTCGATACGGGCACCGACCTGCAGATCATCGATATTCTGGTTGGAAAGCGTACCGTAGCTCGCGACCGAGGAAGTGCGGAAATATACATCTCCGTCAACGACGTAAGCGGAACCGTTATCGACGAGTTTTTCAATGAAAGCGATGATGTCATCCATCGTTTCGGTGACTCGCGGGGTGCGGTAGAGATCCTCTGCGTCGAGCGCGTGACGAATCTCGTTATAGGCGTCGATCATTTCATCTGTGAGTTCCTTCTCGCTGATATTGCGTTTGGCTGCCTCGCGGATGATCTTGTCATCAACGTCGGTGTAGTTGCTGACGTAATAGACTTCATAGCCTTCTGCCTCAAACAGACGGCGCAGTGTATCGAAAACCACGACCGGACGGACGTTGCCGATATGGACATCGTTATAGACCGTCGGACCGCAGACGTACATCTTGACCTTGCCCGGTTCATTCGGAACGAATTCTTCGATCTTTAACGTTTTGGTGTTGTATAAACGCATAAAATCCTCCCATAGAAAAAGCAGCCCTAGAGGTGCCTTGCGGCACGGTTCCACTCTGCTCTTTGTCTTATATAGCCTTAACGCGGTAAACGTCGGTCCCTACTGTTTTCAGGACCGCCCCGGCGGAAGCATTCTCCGGATCACTGCAGGTCTTTTCAGCACACAGACCCTCTCTGCAGCAGTTTCGGCCGGCTCTTCTCCGCTTGCGGTTTAATGTATTATACCATCATCTTCAGGAAGATAAAAACGGTAAATACTGGAAGCGACCTTGACCCAGGCGCCCAGGCCGCGGGTGGTGATCAGATCCTCGCCGAGGACCTCTCCGTTTTTGATCGCTTCGATGAGTTTTTCATCCGTATAAGTCTGTTGTTTTCCGGAGATCTCCCAGATCACAGGTTTATTCGCCATTTTCGCCCTCCTCTCCTGAAGGTTCTGTCGTCGCCGTCGGTTCCGGTGTCGGTTCGGGTGTCGGTTCCGGTTCCGGAACTTTGCAGTAGGTATAGTTCACCTGACGCTGCGAAAGCTCGCTCATGGTGATCAGTTCGTAATCGCTGATCCCGCTGACAGTCTCCACGACCGGTTCGCTGCCGCTGCAGATATTCTCGCTTTCGCTTCCGGAAAGCTGATCTTCACGCATGCCCAGACCGCGCAGATACGCCAGGAAATTGTTGACCGTCTTGCCGGTCAGACCATCCAGCGAGAAAGGAACTTCCTTGACATCAGCTGTCGGCGCAGGAGTCGGGGTGACCGGCTGCGGAGCGCTTTCTCTCTGATAGAGGAAATCGAGGCTCAGAACATCGGAGTCCTCATACTCCCCTTCTCCGAGAGCTGTGATATGCAGAAGATAGGTCCTGCCTTCCTCGAAGTTATCCTTCGAGATCACGAGATACGGTTCATCCACGCGGGAACTGTAACCGATGCCGACATCGATCGTAACGAGATATCCGGATGCGTTGGTCACCGGATCAAAGGAGATGATCACGTATTCCTGTCCGATCTCCACCTTGACATTGCGGACCTGCGGCAGGGAATTATGCATCAAAGAGGAATCATCGAACTGATGATAGACATTGCGCCCGATGCCGTAGAGATTCCCTTCCTCATCGACCGCGACGAGATAATCGTTCCCGGCAGCGATCGCAGTGATATTGTTCCAGTTGTTGACTTCGTTTTCCAATATATAATTGTCGATCACGATCTTGACGTTTCCGCCGACTGTCAGCCCGGCAATGAAATCATTGCCGCAGGCAACGGCAGTGATGTCTTTCCACTGCAGCACAGCGTCAAAATCCTTGCGGCGGGCAAAATAGCCGACCGTTCCGTTATCCTTTAAATAGACAAGGTTGTCTTCGGAAGCGCGGACATCGAGCAGATTGCGCTGCTTGCGCAGCTGCGAGGAACCGACAAAGTCACCCGTGGTGAATACCGTACCGTCCTCTCTTACCAGGACAGAACCCTGCGGAAGCGCGAAGATCCGTTTCATATTGCGGTGTTCTTCATAACTGCACTGACCGTAGGTATTGTCTCCCGCGCAGAAGACTTCACCGTCATTCCGCAGTCCGAGAACATGTCCGGATCCGGTCGCGACCGCGACGATATCCTTCCAGTCAGAAATATCGTCCGCGACTTTTTCGAGCAGACCGGCAGAGACCAGAGTGCCGTCATTCTTCAAAGCAACGGTAAAGGTGGCTCCTTCCGCGACCTTGATCAGACCGCTTTCCTCAAGATCCAGCTGACCGTTGGAATTATCACCGCTGCCGATCAGTTTTCCTTCTTTTGAAAGGCGCGCGACAGTCGTTTCGCTGACCGAAAGTGTTTCCCGGGGAAGGACCTCCGGAAGCACATAGATCTTTTCCGGTTTTTCCGGCTTCAGCAGCATGAAAAGAGCGGCAGCCAGCACGAAAATGCCGGCCAGCAGATAATACCGGTAGCGTTTGATAAACATGCGTACCCGGTCCTTCAGCGGAACATCGGCTACGGCTTTGACGGCGCGCAGCACGATCTGGGTCTCGTTGGAAAAGAGTTCCAGGACCGTGATCCGGTAAACTCTGGCGATCTTCTTTAAAAGCGCATAAGAAGGAACGGCTGCGCCGTTTTCATAGGACATGTATTCCATCAGATCGATGCCGAGTTTCTCGGCGATGCTTTTCTGTGAATAATGATAATGCTTTCTCAGCTCCAGAAGCTTCTCCGGCAGTTTATTGTTCATAACAGTACTATTTTAACAAATACACCTGATACTTTCAAAAAAGAGGATCCACAAGCCGCTGGGATCTGTAGAAAATGATATTGATGATATGGAAGATTTAGAAGATATTGACAATTTACGCTGATATTGTAAAATATAGTCAAAGGAGGTAACGCTATGTTCACATGGATGCCGGGTAATGCCTATGCGATGCAGGCTACTCTGTATGAAAGCAATATCACGCTGAACAATCCGGCTGCGGCAAAACTCAAGGATTTCCGCTGGTGCATGGTCGGTTTCGATGAACGGAACAAGAAGATGGCGATCAAAGGGATCTCCAAAGAAGATGCCGATCACAAGCTCGTTCCTCTTGAGAACCTGAATAAGATCTCACTGGGAAAAGGCTATGCCCGGATCTCCAATAAGAGCATTGTCGAATATGCAGGAAAAGTCGCCGGAACTTCCTGTGTCAACAGAAAGTTTCCAATACAATATGACGATCGCGAACAGATGCTGATCGTCGACCTGAATACCGAGAAGGAGGTCAGTTTATGAATCCATTCGTATGGTTAGCAGCGAATCCGCTGTATATCTGGCTGGCGATCTTCGTAATCGCGTTTCTGTTTGAGATCGCTACACCTTCCGCGCTCGTATCCTTCTGGTTCGCAGTCGGCGCGCTGGCCGCAATGGCGGCAACTGCGCTGAAACTCAACGAAACTGTACAGATCATCGTCTTTCTGCTCGTATCGCTGGTCTGCCTGTTCGCAGTACGCCCGATCGCAGCGAAGATGCTGCGGGGCAATCAGATCGGCACCGGCGCTGAGCGCATCATCGGCAGACGTTTCCATCTGCTGACGGAAGTCACGGATCACGCCAACGGAGAGATCAAAGTGAATGATGTGGTCTGGAAAGTCAAAGCCGCAGAAGAATTTATCGAAAAAGGAACTCTTGTAGAAGTTCTTGCAATCGACGGGGCTAAACTCATCGTCCGCCCCGTAAAGGAGGATTAAAACATGCAAACAGTTATCAGAACAATTATCTGGGTCATCCTGCTTCTTGCAGTCGTTGCCGTCGTACTGTCCTGTATACGCATCGTACCACAGCCGCAGGCTTATATCATCGAACGTTTCGGTGCCTATCACACCACCTGGAGGACCGGCTTCCACGCCAAGATGCCCTTCATCGACCGCATCGCCAACAAAGTCTCTTTAAAGGAGATCGTGCTCGACTTCGATCCGCAGTCGGTCATCACCAAGGATAATGTCACCATGCAGATCGATACCGTCGTTTACTGTCAGGTTACAGACCCGAAGCTCTACACCTACGGTATCGAGACCCCGATGTCCGCTCTTGAGAACCTGACCGCGACCACCCTGCGTAACATCATCGGTGATCTTGAACTCGATGAAACACTGACCAGCCGTGACGTTGTCAATGCCAAGATGCGTTCGATCGTTGATGAAGCGACCGATCCGTGGGGCATCAAAGTCAACCGTGTCGAACTGAAGAACATCATGCCGCCGCGCGATATCCAGGAATCCATGGAGAAGCAGATGCGTGCTGAACGTGACCGCCGTGAGACCATCCTGCAGGCGGAAGGCGAAAAGAAAGCCGCCATCCTGCGTGCTGAAGGTGAAAAGGAATCCATGATCCTGCGTGCGACCGCCAAGAAGGAAGCAATGGTCGCCGAAGCGGAAGGCCAGGCACAGGCAATGGAAAGAGTCTATGCTGCCCAGGCCTACGGTATCAAAGCGATCAATGACGCGAATCCGGGCAAGGCGTATATCACCATGGAAGGCTATAAGGCACTTGAAAAAGTCGCCGACGGCAAGTCTACCAAACTCATCATCCCAAGTGAGATCCAGAATCTCTCCGCTACTCTCGCGGCTCTTGGCGAAGTCGTAAAACCGCAGGAGACAAATGTTAATGAAAAATAGTATCTTCAGGACCGTCATCATCATGGCGGTCTCTGCCATCATTCTGTTCTGCATCATGCTGCCGGCGATCAACATCCATGATATTCATTTCTGGCTGTATCTGCTGATCCTTGCCGGTGAGTTCATCCTCTTGCGTACAGGTAGCATCATCAACAAAAAGATCGCCGACTCGATGCCCCGCAAAGGCAAGGCAAAAGTCGAAGTCGTAAAGGAAGCGAAACCGAAGAGCGAATTCGCTTCTCTCGGCAAATTCGTCAAGTTCGTTCTGATCCTGTTCGTCGCCGGTCTGCTTTACATCTTCTTAAGCGGTATCTTCTATTCACCGGTCCTGAACGCCAAGCGTTACGCTCAGCGTATCCAGGTAACGAACGTTGATTTCTCGGAAGTTCCGCCCTACTCCTTCAACCAGACAGCAATCATCGACCGTGACTCCTCCGAAATCCTCGGCAATAAGGTCATGGGCGAGATGACAGATCTTGTTTCCCAGTTCCAGGTCAGCAATGAGTACTCCCAGGTATCCTATAAAAACGGAACTTACCGTGTGACCCCGCTGGCTTATGACGGATTCGTCAAATATCTGCGCAACCGTTCCGAAGGTATCCCCGGTTATATCATCGTCAATACGACGACCGGCGAGACCAAGCTGCAGCGCATCACCAACAAGATGCACTACGTGCCGAGCGCCTATTTCCTGGAGAACCTGATGATCAAGCTGCGTTTCTCCCACCCCTTCACGATCTTCGGAAATCCTTCCTTTGAGATCGATGAGGATGGCAATCCCTACTATGTCTGCACGACCTACACCTACAGCGGCGTCAATTCCCTGCGTCGTGTCGAAGGTGTGATCCTGTTCGATCCGGTCACCGGCACTTCGACAAAATATGCGATCGAAGATGCACCGACCTGGGTCGACCGCATCTATCCGGAATCTCTGGTCAACCGTGAGCTCAACGACTGGGGCAAATATCAGAAGGGTTACTTCAACACCCTCTTTGCCCAGGAAGGCGTCATCCAGACTTCCGAAGGCTATAACTACATTTCCAAGGACGGCGATATCTGGCTCTACACCGGTATGACTTCCGTAGCGAACGACTCCTCGAATGTCGGCTTCGCCTTAGTCAACCTGCGTAACCACGAAGCGCAGTTCATCTCCACTTCCGGCGCAGACGAATACTCCGTCATGGCTTCCGCGGAAGGTGAAGTTCTGAACTACGGTTATACCGCGACCTTCCCGGTCCTCGTCAATATCAATGACCAGCCAGTCTATCTGCTTTCCCTGAAAGACTCTGCCGGACTGATCAAGATGTACGCGATGGTCGATGCCAAAGACTATCAGCAGGTCTATACGGTGAAAGCTGAAAAAGATGCCCGTTCCGCGATCAACGATCTGATCGCTCAGCTCAGCGGCAGCGGCTACATCGAAGGCGACCTGACCGAAAAGACGATCACGATCGAGGAGATCAGAGAAGTGATCATCAGCGGCAATACCGTCTATTACATCAAAGCCGGCGGTACGGTCTACAAGCTCCCGCTGACTGAAAGCAACGCGATGGCGGCCGTCTTCCTGAAAGAAGGCGACACCGTCAAGATCTACTACAGCGAGATCGATAATGAAAAAGTCATTCAAACTCTTGAATGACTTTTTTCTCTAATGGATCAGTTTAGTTCTTCAAGCAGGCTCTTCATCGACGCTACCGTCGTGAAGAGCTTTTTATGTACGCTGAACGGCTCGGTGAACGGATTCACGACAATCCCGGCGACTTCATTCTTTTTTGCCAGCTCGATCGCCTTCAGCATTCCCATGCGGGTCCGCGGCTGCTTCTTTGTCGTATCTTTCATCTCCGCCGTATCCGTAAAGACCGGCAGATAGTACTTATCGTTTCTCTGCAGAAGACCGGGGACCAGATCCTTTTCACTTACCGAGAGCAGCGTATCGTTTTTGACCGGGATCCAGACCTCGCTGTCACGCAGGATCTGCAGAACTTCGGCAAAGCTATTCTCGTTCTGATCCAGATTGAACGCGTGTATCGTTCCCTTCAGCAGGCTTCCGTCTTCAAGCTCCGCCTTGGTCAGAACGCTTCGGTAATTCAGATCAGCGATGCAGTACGGCTGACCGTCTTCCTTTTTGCTGACGTAGAAGGCAAGCGTCTGCCCTGCGCGGTAACCGAAGGGCTGTTTCGGATCTTCGCAAAGTGTGCCGATCAGACGATGTTCCTGGGCTTTCCCGATACGTACAAGACATTCCTCGTCCGGGATGTTCTCTTTCGTCAGAAGGACGCGGATCACGTCCGGATCGAACGGTTCGCGCATGCTGTCAAGGAATTCCATGCCGCGGGTCATGAGCAGATCTTCGCTGTCCATCTGTCCCACGGAAGAGATCGCGTCATAGAAACGGTCATCATCTTCTTCGTAGAATTCGAATTCGCTCTCGCCAAGTCCGGAGAGCTTCAAAGAGACCTTCCGGTCTCCATCGGGATCATTGAATACAAAACGATCCTCTTCTTTATGTCCGGAAGTCAGTACGGCAAGCAGCAGCCCCTCAAGGTGATCGATATAACAATACGCAAGCAGAAGATCATCCTCCGCTCTGACAGATGCCAGATCGATACTCTCTTTTACTTCCGCGGCCGGGAAAACGACCATCGTATCATCAAGGATACGGAAATCAACTTCACTAAATCTCATAGCTTAATCCACTTTCTATATAGCAGCCATAACAGGCAGAAACCTTTTCTATTCTACCACTTATGGAGGCGGAATGCCCTATCTCCGATATACCAGGGACACGGGCCGCACTTTTCCTTTCGGGGGAGGGCCGCGCGCCGCCGATTTCTTCCTTCCAAAAGAAAAAGCTCCTTTTCAGGAGCTTTCTTTGACCGGCGACTTGCGTATCTTGCTAATGCTACATCGGCCGTACAAGTGCTTAACTTCCAGGTTCGGGATGGGACTGGGTGTGACCACTTGGCTA